>CALVUC010000005.1 GCA_944363395.1 uncultured Clostridia bacterium
TTAGTATGCCCTCGCAAATACGACGGTGTGCTCCGCCTTTTTGCCGCAGACGATGCAGGTATCCGAGGTATTCTCCGCGTCCATGACGCGCGCCGTCGCCTGCGCAAATTCTTTGACCTTGTCCTCGCACGCGCGGCAGCCGCACCAACCCGCGCGGACGAAGTTCCCCGCATCCACGCCCGCGAGCAGCTCTTCAAGCGTGTTCGCACGCACGATGCGGCTGTCCATGCGCGCCTTGGCGCGCTCGTACATCGCAGTCTGCACCGCGGCAAGGAGCGCCTTGACGCCCTCCGCCGCACAGACAAGTTCCGTCTCCGCCTTCTCATGCGTGTCGCGGCGGACAGTGACCATCTTCCCCGCCTCCAGATCGCGGGGACCGAGTTCGATGCGGACGGGAACGCCCTTCATCTCCCACTCGTTGAACTTCCAGCCGGGAGAATTTTCACTCTCATCGAGCACGACGCGCACGCCCGCCTCTTTGAGCGTCTCTTTGAGCTGTCTGCACGCCTCGATGACGCCCGCCTTCTTGGAAGCGATGGGAACGATGACGACCTGTACGGGCGCGACGACGGGCGGAAGGACGAGCCCTCTCGCATCGCCGTGCGTCATGATGATCGCGCCGATGAGACGGGTGGAAACGCCGAAGGAGGTCGTATAGCCGTATTTGAGCGCGCCGTCCCTGTCAAGGAACTTGATATCGAACGCCTTGGCAAAGTTCTGTCCGAGGTAATGGGACGTACCCGCCTGCAGGCTCTTCCCGTCGTGCATCATCGCTTCCATGCCGTATGTCGCGACGGCGCCCGCAAACTTTTCCTTTTCCGTCTTGCGCCCCGTCAGGACGGGCATCGCAAGGCAGGTGCGCGCGAACTCCTCATAGACGGCGAGCATCTTCAGCGTCTCCTCGACCGCTTCCTCCTCGTTCGCGTGGACGGTATGCCCCTCCTGCCACAAAAATTCGCTCGTGCGCAGGAAGGGACGGGTGGTCTTTTCCCAACGCATGACGTTCGCCCACTGGTTCATGAGCACGGGCAGATCGCGGTAGGACTGGATCCACTTGGAATACATACTTCCGATGATGGTCTCGGACGTGGGACGAATGCAGAGAGGCTCGGCGAGTTTCTCCCCGCCCGCGTGCGTGACGACGGCGACCTCGGGCGCAAAGCCTTCGACGTGCTCCGCCTCCTTGGTCATGAAACTCATCGGAATGAGCAGCGGGAAGTAAGCGTTTTCGATGCCCGTCGCCTTAAAGCGCGCATCCAGTTCCCGCTGGATATTTTCCCAGATCGCGTACCCGTAAGGACGGATGACCATCGTTCCCTTGACGGGACCGTAATCGACGAGCTTGGTCTTGACGACCACGTCGGTATACCATTGGGGGAAGTCCGTCTCGATATCGGCGATCTGCTCTACAAACGAATCCTTTGCCATAAAAAGCTCCAAAAAATAAGATATGGTCATTATACCATATCTTTTTGCGTTCGTCCATCGTTTGAAGGCGCGTTTTGCCCGCGCCGTCCCATTTTTCTTGATACGTCCGCTCCGATACGGTGCGCCCGCTCCTTGCGGCGGTTCGCGGGCAGGGCGCAGGAAAAGGCGTGTTCCAGCGGATAAAAGAGCAGCGAAACGCTCACGGCGGCGCACAGCGTCTGCGGGATCATCGCAAAAAATCCCGTATAGAAAAACCCGAGCGCCGCGTCCGCGCTCCAGCCGTAACAAAGGGGCGTGATGACGTCGCTCAACAAGGTGAAGAGCACCGTCATGGCGGCGGCGAGCGAGGCGCACATTGCCGCTTCCCGCCCGATGCGCGCCCCCCTCCCGCTCAGAAACAGGAGCAAAACGGAGAGCGCCGCCAGAAAACAAAGCACCGCGAACAGCGCCCAGAGGGCGACAAGGAGCCGCTCCCACAACAGCGGCGAGACGGGCAGCCCCGCAAGGGCAAGAGAAAGCGCCCCCGCCGCAAGGAGGAGAAGGACCGCGGGAGAGACGTACGCCGCCGCCCGCCACCCGCGCCTGCCCGTCGTGCCGAAGAGGAGCGCAAACGCATTGTAGTAGATGAGATACAGCAAGATGACGTCGGGATAAAACCCGAACAAAAAACAGCGCAGAAGGGAAAACGCCGTTGCGACGCAGCAGCCGCAGCGCACGCCGTACACATAGCAAAAGGCGAGCAAAAAGACGGTGACGAGCTCCACGCCCGACACCATGGAAAGCGCCGCCTGCACCGCAAGAAGAAGCGCCGTGGTAACGGCGCATACGGCGATCGTCCTTGCGGAACCTCCCTCCCCGTTCACTCTCTCACTCCAAAGAGGTATAGACGAGGGCAAAGAGCGCGCCGTCCGCGAGCGGAAGCCCCGATACGCCGTAACTCGCCGAAGAGAGTTCCCTCCCTTCATACGCCCACGTCCCGTACGACGGGTCGGAATATACGACGCCGTCCAGCGTCCCGAGCGAAGTATACACCGCCCAGTAGGCGCTCTCCGACGCCTCAACGCCGTTGACACTCGTCACATAGAAGCCGAACTCCGACTCCGATCCGCCGAAGGTGAGCGCCCCGTCCTCCCGAAGCAGGACGAGCGCATCGTAGAGACTCTTGCCCTCGTCCCCTTCGGCGACCTCGACGACGACCGCTTCGCGGTCGCTGCGCAGCAGCCGCACGGAAACAGACGGCTCGCGCCCGGGCGCACACCCCGCCGCGAAAAGCGCGGCGCATACGGCGGCGCACGCCGCCGTCACAACATACAACTTTCTCATGATCCGATCAAAATGCGCTGCGGAAAAGCCCGCGCGCTCTATATCTCCCCTCTCAGGCTCTTGGAAAAGTACCCGAGCGCGAAGGCGCCCGGTCCGACGTGCGAACCGATGACGGGTCCCATGATGCAAACGTGCGGCTGAATGCCGAAGCGTTCCTTGACGTACTCCTCCAGTTCCTTGGCGCAGGGCTCGTTGTCGGTATGGACGATGAGCACATAGCCGAGTTCGTCGGGTCCCTCCTTCTCCAGCTTTGCCTTGATGAACGCGATCGCCTTTTTGCTGCCCTTCACCTTGTCGATGACCTGCAGTTTCCCCTCGCGGTCAAACGTGAGGATGGGCTTGATGTTGAGCATCGTCCCCACGGCGGCGCTCATGCCCGAGACTCTGCCGCCCCGTTTGAGGTAATTGAGGTCGTTTGCGACGATAAAGTGCTGCAAATGCAGGCGCAGCCCGTTGACGTAGTCGTACGTCTCCTGCGCCGTTTTTCCCTCGTTGCGGCAGCGGAGCGCCATCGTGACGAGCGCCCCCTGTCCCGCCGTCGCCGTAAGCGGATCGACGACGAACACGTTGAACTTGGGATAGTCCTTTCTGACGTCCGCCGCCGCCTTTGCGGCGACCTCCTTGGTGGGAGAGAGCCCCGAGGAGATGGTGAAATGCACGACGTCCTCCGCCCCCTCCTTGGCGAGCGCCAGGAAGTGCTCGTAGTGCGACTCGTAATTGAGCATGGACGTGCGCGAAAAGCCGCCCGCGCGCAGTTCGTTGTAAAAATCGACGTACTGCCCGTACTCCGTGAAGTTATCGAGCCTGCTGTCCATCCTGCCGTCCTTTTCCATCGTGAACGTGAGCGGGACAAACTTGATGTCATTCTCCGTGACAAAGTCATGGTAGAGATCGCACGTCGAATCAGTCGACAGTGTAAAGAGATATTTCATAACCATCGCTCCAATATTTTGTGACAGTATACCACAAAATTGTATGTTACGCAAGATTTTTTGAAAAATTCTCCTTCTTTTTTTGGAAAAGGTATTGAAAAAGCCGACCAAAACCATTATAATGGAACTGTACGGGCAGACAGCGCCTGCGGGCGCGGTCAATCACTTTGCCCGAGGGGGAACTATGACAGAACAAGAATTTCTCAACCTGAAGAACGGGACCGACGTGCGCGGCACGGCGATCGCGGGCGTCGAGAACGATCCCGTCACGCTGACGGACGAAGCCGTCCTTGCCATCGCCAAGGCGTTCTTTGTCTGGGCGGCAAAAAAGACGGGCAAGCCCTGCCCCACCGTCGCCGTCGGGCATGACTCCCGCCTCTCCGCAGACCACATCTGCGCGCTCGTCGCCGAGGGCGTTTCCTCGTGCGGGGGCAACGTCATCCTGACGGGGCTCTCCTCCACGCCCTCCATGTTCATGCTCCTGCAGGACGGCTTCGGCGCGGACGTCTCCGTCATGATCACGGCGAGCCACCTGCCCTATCAGAAGAACGGGCTCAAGTTCTTTGCAAAGGACGGCGGTCTGGAGGGCGCGGACGTCGCCGAGATCTTAAAGATCGCCGCGGCGGGCGACTTCCCCGCAGGCAAGGGCAGCGTCACAAACAAGAGTTATATCGAACAGTACTCCGCCGACCTCGTCCGCAAGGTGCGCGAGGCGTGCGGGACGGACAAGCCCCTCGCGGGCAAAAAGATCCTTGTGGACGCGGGCAACGGCGCGGGCGGCTTTTATGTCGACCTCGTCCTGAAGCCCCTCGGCGCGGACACGGAGGGCTCGCAGTTTTTAGAGCCTGACGGCGCCTTCCCCAACCACATCCCCAACCCCGAGAACGAGACGGCGATGCAGTCCGTCTGCGCGGCGGTCAGAAAGCACCGGGCGGACTTCGGCATCATCTTCGATACCGACGTCGACCGCGCGGGCGCCGTCGCCCCGGACGGCGAAGAGATCAACCGCAACCGCCTCATCGCGCTCATCTCCGCCATCCTTTTGGAGGAGCGCCCCGGCGCGGTCATCGTCACCGACTCCGTCACGAGCGACGGGCTTGCCGCGTTCATCGCAAAGCATGGCGGCGTCCACCGCCGTTTCAAGCGCGGCTACAAGAATGTCATCAATGAGAGCAAGCGCCTCAACGCCGAAGGGAAGTACTCCCCGCTCGCCATCGAAACGAGCGGACACGCGGCGCTCAAGGAGAACTTTTTCCTGGACGACGGCGCATACCTCGTCACCCGTCTGCTCATTGCGCTCGCCAAATGCGCGAAGGAGGGCAAGGACCTCATGGCGCTCATCGCCGACCTGCCCGAACCCGCCGAAGCAGGCGAAGTGCGCCTGAAATTCACCCCGGGCTGCGACTTCAAGACGCTGGGCGCGGGCGTCATCGCCGACTTTACCAAGTACGCCGAAAGCTGCCCCCATCTCACCCTTGCGCCCGACAACTGCGAGGGCGTGCGCGTCAACTTTGACAAGGAACACGGCAACGGCTGGGCGCTCGTCAGAATGAGCCTGCACGAGCCCATCATGCCCATCAACGTGGAGAGCAACGACGTCGGCGGCAACGCCAAGATCAAGGCGGAACTGTACGCCTTCCTCTCCAAATATGACTTCCTCGATACGGAAAATCTCAAAAAATAATATATGATAGAAGGAGAAATCATTATGAACGTCAAACAGAACAGCATCAATGCCATCCGCATCCTCTCCGCGGAGGCGATCCAGAAGGCAAACTCCGGACACCCCGGGCTCCCCATCGGCTCCGCGCCCATCGCGTACACGCTGTGGCAGAACTTCCTGAAATTCAACAACGCCGATCCCAAGTGGGACAACAGGGACCGCTTCGTCCTCTCGGCGGGACACGGCTCCATGCTCAACTACTCTCTCCTCTATCTCTACGGATTCGGTCTCACCAAGGAAGATCTCATGAACTTCCGTCAGCTCGGCTCCAAGACGCCGGGGCATCCCGAGTACGGCCACACGGTCGGCATCGAGACGACGACCGGTCCCCTCGGACAGGGCATTGCGAACGCCGTGGGCATGGCGGTCGCCGAAGCGCACCTTGCGGCGGTGTTCAACCGCGAGGGCTTCCCCGTCGTCGATCACTACACCTACGCGCTGTGCGGCGACGGCTGCCTGGAGGAGGGCATCTCGTACGAGGCGTGCTCCTTTGCGGGTACGCACGAGCTGGGCAAGCTCATCCTGTTCTATGACGACAACGACATCACGATCGAAGGCGACACCGACATCACCTTCAAAGAGGACGTCGGGATGCGCTTCGAGGCGCAGCACTGGCAGGTCCTGAAGGTCGACCTCGTCGCCCATCCCGACGACGTGGAACTCCTCTCCAAGGCGATCGAGGAGGCGAAGGCGGAGAAAGTCAAGCCCACCGTCATCATCTGCAAGACGAAGATCGGCTACGGCACCCCGCTCGAGGGCAGCCACAAGTGCCACGGCTCGCCGCTCGGCGCGGAGAACCTGCAAAAGACCAAGGAGCACTTCGGCTGGACGTGGGCGCCCTTCGAGGTCCCCGAGGAAGTGCTCGCGCACACCGCCGAGGCAGGCAAAAAGGGCGCTGCCGAGGAAGAGGCGTGGAAGAAGATGTTCGCCGCGTACGAGAAGGCGTATCCCGAACTCGCCAAGGCGTATAAGGCGGCAATGGCGGGCGAGATGGTCGACCTTACCAAGGTAGACGACCTGTTCAAGTGGGAAAAGCCGATGGCGACCCGTCAGACGTCCTCCGTCGTGCTCAACAAGATCGCCGCGCTCCTGCCCGATCTCATGGGCGGCTCCGCCGACCTTGCGCCCTCCAACCTCTCCGACATGAAGGACACGGACGCCGTCAGATACGGCAGCTTCTCCGCCGCCGACAAGAGCGGCAGGAATATGCACTTCGGCATCCGCGAGCACGCGATGGCGGCGATCACCAACGGGATGCAGCTCCACGGCGGTCTCAGGTGCTACTGCGCGACCTTCTTCATCTTCTCCGACTACTGCAAGCACGCGATGCGCCTCTCCGCGCTCATGAACATCCCCGTCACCTATATCCTGACGCACGACTCCATCGGCGTCGGCGAGGACGGTCCCACGCATGAGCCCGTCGAGCAGCTCATCGCCCTGCGCTCCATCCCCAACATGAAGGTGTACCGTCCCGCAGACGGCAAGGAGACGGCGGCGGCGTGGATCTCCGCGCTCACGGGCACCGCGCCCACGGCGCTCGTCCTGACCCGTCAGAACCTGCCCCAGTACGAAGGGAGCGGTCTTGTCGCCCTGAAGGGCGGCTACGTCCTCGAGGACTGCGAGGGCACGCCCGACGTCCTGCTCATCGCGAGCGGCTCGGAAGTCGAGCAGTGCGTCGGCGCAAAGGCAAAGCTCGCCGAGGAAGGCATCAAGGCACGCGTCATCTCCATGCCCTGCATCGAGGAATACGAGAAGCAGAGCGCCGAATACAAGGAGAGCGTCATGCCCGCCGCCGTCAAGGCGCGCGTATGCGTCGAGGCAGGCTCGCCCTACAGCTGGTATAAGTACGCGGGCGACAACGGCGAGATCGTCGGGATGTCGACCTTCGGCGCGAGCGGTCCCGCAGGCAAGCTCTTCCCGCTCTTCGGCTTCACGGTAGAAAACGTCGTCGCGAAGGCAAAGGCATCGCTTGCCAAAGTCAAGGCATAAAAAGCGCGGGCTCGGGCATTCGCCCGAGCCCTTTTTCTTCAAGGAGATATCATGGATCTTGCCGAAATCGAACAGCTCTATCTCCACCGTCAGAGCTGCCGCTCCTTCACGGGCGAGGACGTCCCCGCGGAACTCGTCAAAAAACTGTGCTCGCTTGCGCTGCTGGCGCCCTCCGCGTGCAACGCGCAGCCGTGGAAGCTCATCGCCGTCACGGGCGAAAAAAGAAAGGCAGTCGCCGCCTGCGTGCAGGGATTGGGCATGAACAAATTTGCGGGCGACGCGGGCGCGTTCGTGCTCGTCGCCGAGGGAAAGAGCAATCTCACCGCCAAACTGGGCGGGCGCATGAAGGACACCGACTTCACGCCGGGCGATCTGGGCATCGTGACGGCGCATCTCGTGCTCGCCGCCGACGCCGCGGGCATCTCCTCGTGCATCCTCGGCTGGCGGGACGAGAAAAAGCTGCGCGCCGCCCTCTCCCTTCCCGAAGGGACGCGCATCCCCTACGTCGTCGCCCTCGGCTATGCGAAGGAGGGCGACCCCGTCCGCCCCAAGAAACGCAAACCGACGGAAGAGACGCTCATCTCTCTCATGTAATGCAGGGAACGGACAAGGGAACGGATACGTCATTCGGCGCGCCCTCCGCGATCAGCGGAGGGCGCGCTCCTTTTGGATGCCGCGAGGGCGTCAGTCCTCCAACCCTGCGAGATAGTCGATACTCACACCAAAAAAGCGCGCCATGGCAATGAGTTTGGAGAGCGTCGGTTCGCACTTTCCAAGTTCCCATAAACTGACGACCGACTTCCCGACATCCAGCGCCTTTGCAAGCTGCACCTGCCCCAAGCCGCGTTCCAGTCTCAGTTCCTTCAATCGTTCCGCAAACACCTCTTTCATACTTTTATTTTTCCCATAAAATTGGGAAAAATGCTTGACTTTCCAGTATAATGGGAACATAATCAAATTACAGAACAACAAGGAGGAGGAGAGATGTTTTGCAAAAAATGTGGAAAAGAGATCAGGGACGATGCGATCGTCTGCCCGTATTGCGGCGTGCAGGTTGGGAATTTTTCAACGCCGGCCCCTAAGACCAACGTACTTGCGATCGTCGGATTCATTTTTGCATTTTTGATGCCGGTCGTCGGACTGATCTGCTCCATCATCGGTAAAAGTAAAGTCGATGAATGCGGCGGGAACGGCAAAGGGCTTGCAACGGCAGGCATCGTCATCAGCATTATTGCGATCGTGCTGTATGTGATCATCGTCGCCGCAAGCGTCGGCATGGCAGCGTCCGTTATGAACGGCGTCTATTAAAACATAAAGGAAGGGGCATCCGCCAAAGCGGACGCCCTTTTCCTTTGCAGCGCGCCCGCCGCGGCAAACTGCCGCGGCGGGCGCCGTTATTGCGGTTTTCCTTTGCGGGCGCGCGTCTTTGCGACCTGCTGCTCATAGCCGTACGCGCTCGGGCGGTAGTAGACGTGTCCCTTCAGGGAATCGGGCAGATACTGCTGCTCCACCCATCCGCCGTAGTCATGCGGGAAGAGGTACTTCGTGCTCTCGAGCTTCATCTCGCGGCTGCCGTATGAGGTATCGCGCAGATAGGAAGGCACGTTGTCGTCACGGTTGACGCGCGCGTCCCTCTGCGCCGCGAGCATCGCGTTCTTGACGGAATAGCTCTTTTCCGCCTCGCAGACATAGATGATCGCTTCGGAGAGCGGGATGAGTCCCTCGGGATAGCCCATGTTCTGAAAAGCGGTGAGCGCCGCCGTCGCGACGACGAGCGCGTTGGGGTCCGCCATACCGACGTCCTCGGCGGAGTGCGCCATCAGACGGCGCAAAACGAGCATGGGATCGCAGCCGCCCTCGATGAGGCGCATCGCGTAATAGAGCGCCGCGTCCGCATCGCTGCCCCGCAGCGACTTGCAGAACGCCGAGAGAAGGTCGTAATAGAGATCCTCGTTGTAGGAGAGCGCCTTTCGCTGGATGGACTGCTCGGCATCGGAGAGGCTGACGCGGATGACGCCGTCCTGCTGCGCGGGAGTCGTGAGAACGGCGAGCTCGAGCGCGTTGTACGCCGTCCGCAGGTCGCCGCCCGCCATCTCCGCGATATGATCGAGCGCCGTGTCCTCCACCTCGGCGGCGTAGCTTCCCAGCCCCTTGCGCTTATCGGAGAGCGCGCGTACGAGCGCGCCGCGGATATCAGCGACGGAGAGCGGCTTGAATTCAAACACGCGGCAGCGCGAGACGATCGCGGGCGTCATCGAGGCGTACGGATTCTCCGTCGTCGAGCCGATAAAGACGATCGTCCCCTGCTCGATCGCGGGCAGCAGCGAATCGGACTGCGTCTTGTTGAAACGGTGGCACTCGTCGAGCATCAGATAGGTGCGGCGGCCGTACATTTTCAGATCGTCGCGCGCCTTGTCGACGGCTTTCTTGACGTCCGCCACGCCCGCGTTGACGGCGTTGAGTTTGATGAACGAGGCGTTCGTGCGCGCCGCGATGACGTTGGCGAGCGTCGTCTTGCCCGTGCCGGGCGGGCCCCAGAAGATGCAGCTTCCGAGCCTGTCGAGCGCAATGGCGCGCCGCAGGAGGCTTCCCTCCGCAACGAGGTGCCTCTGCCCGACAAATTCCTCCATCGAGGTCGCCCGCATCCGTTCGGCGAGCGGCTTCGCCTTCTCTTCGTTGTCGTTGAAATCAAACAGATCCATTATCCTTCGATCAGCTCCCCGATCCTCTCCCTGTTCGCCTTGCCGAGCGCATATCCCTGCCCGAAGGCAAAATCCAGCTGCTTGACTTTATACTGATCCATATCGCCGAGTTCCGGTTCCAGCCACAGGTCGATGGAGCGCCGTCTCGACTTTCTTTTACTGTGCGTCACGCGCGTATCGATGACGTCGATATAGCGCAGGAAGGTCTCGATGAGGTTGGAGGGCTTTTGCTTCATGGTCGAGACGAGATCGCCCAGGACGTCCACCGCGACGATGACCTCCGCCCCCATCGGCTTGAGTTCCTTGACGGGGACGCGCTCCAGAACGCCGCCGTCCACGAGATACATTCCCTCCCGCTCCATCGGCGAGAACGCCCCCGGGACGGAGCCCGAAGCGAGCGCCGCGTCGATGACGCTGCCCGTCCTGAGTTCGACGGTCTTGCCCGAGACGAGATCGGTCGCCACGCAGCAAAAGGGGATGCGCAGTTCCTCGAAGCTCACGTCATGCCCGATGAGTTCTTCCATGATCTTATGCGCCTTGGTCATGCGCAGCAGTCCGCTCGAGCGCAGCGGATTGACGTTGACGGTCGCGATGCGCGCAAGTTTTAATCCGAGCGCCGTATCCCTGATCTTCTCCACGGGAACGCCCGCGCAGTAGCAGGCGCCGACGATGGCGCCCATCGAACAGCCCGAGACACAGTCGGCGCGGATGCCCGCCTCCTCGAGCGCATATAAAAATCCGACGTGCGCGACCCCGCGCGCCCCGCCCGCCCCGAGGGCGAGCCCCAATTTCTTTTTGCTCATAACCTGCTCCCTCCTGCCGTATATTGCAGTGTGAAGTCCCGTTTGACGAGCGCCGCGTACACCCTGACGGTCACGGCGGCACTCCTTGCGTTTTTGCTATATCCCGCCCGCTGCCTCGCGGCGGTCTCGGACGGCGTCTCGCTGTGGGCGGCAAGCGTCCTGCCCGCGGCGCTCCCCTTCCTGTTCCTGACGGGGATGTTCGCGGGAACGCCCCTCTTTGCGCGGCTCGGACGCCGCCTCTCTCCCCTCTTTTCCGCTCTGGGCGTCCCCGGGGCGGGCGGGGGCTGTTTTCTTTTGTCCGTCCTCTCGGGCTATCCCGCGGGCGCAAAGAGCGCCGCGGATCTGTGCGGACATTTCCCGCGGCGGGCGCGCTTTTACACCGCCTGTCTCGCCTCGACGAGCGGACCCGCCTTTCTCGTCGGCGTGCTCGGCACGGCGATGGCGCGCAGCCCAGCGCTCGGCTGGATCATGCTGCTTTCGCACGTCCTCGGCGTGCTGCTCCCCGTCCTACTGCTCGCCCGTCTCCGCCCCGCCGAAGGACACGCCGCGATCGTCCCGCCCGCAGCGTCCCTTTCCGAAACGCTCTCCGCCTCCGTCCTCGCGGTGCTGACGGTGGGCGGCGCGGTCGCGCTCTTTTACGCCTTCGGGCAGATGCTTCTGGACGTCCTTGCGCCCCTCTCTCTCCCCGCGCCCGTCGCGGCGCTCCTGACGGGACTGCTCGAAATGACTTCGGGCTGCGCAGCGCTGCTTAAAAAGCCCTCCGCCCTTTCGGCGGCGCTGTGCGTCTTTTTGGTGACGTTCGGGGGGCTGTGCGTCCTCGTCCAGCAATGGACCTTTCTTGCAAAGCTTGGGATCTCCTGCCCGAAATTCCTTGCCGTCAAGTTCGTACAGGCGCTGACGGCGGCGCTGCTTTGCTATCTCATATCGACGTGGGGCGCGCCGTGGGGCGCGTCGTAGACGCCGAGGATGCGGAAGGTGCGCGCATTGCCCTGCGCTTCGGCGAGCGCCTCGCGCACCGTGCGGTCGGCAAGATCGCCGTCGATGGCGATGAAAAAGCGGTATTCCCCCGGCACGTTGCGGATGGGACGGCTCTCGATGCGCGTCAGGTTGATCCCGCGTCCCGAGAACGCCCGCAGCAGCGCAAGGAGGCTCCCGGGGCGGTGTTCGCACACGGCGACGAAGAACACGGTATGCCCCTGTCCGGGCAACCCCTCGGCGCGGCGGCGGATGAGAAAGAACTGCGTGAAGTTATTCTTCTCGTTGGCGATGTTCTCCGCGGAGAGCACGACCCCCGCCTTGTGCGCGTGCGCGCCGACGATGCCCGCCGAATGCGGGTCGAGCAGGGAGAGGCTCCTTGCCGTACTGTCCGTAAAGATGCACTCCGCCTGCGGCAGGCGCGCGGCAAGAAATTCCGAGCATTGCCCGATCGCCTGCTCGTGCGAGTAGACGCGGCGGATGTCGGAGAGCGGCACCCCTTCGAGCGTCGCAAGGCGGTGATCGATCTTTATGACGGTCTGCGCGACGGCGCACACGTCCTGCGTCTCCAGAAGGTCGAGATTTTGCAGCACGCCCCCCTGGATGGAGTTTTCGATGGGGATGACGCCGCAGTCCGCCTCGCCCGACGTGACCGCACGGAACACGGCGGGAAAATTGGGCAGCAGCCACGCCTCATGCCGCGGGCAAAGCCGCGATGCGGCGAGTTCGGAATAGCTTCCCTCAGGACCGAGACAGGCGGCGCGCATCACGCCTTCTCCGCGATATCGAGGATGAGCCGCTCGGTATCCTCCCAGCCGAGGCAGGGATCGGTGATGGACTTGCCGAACACGATATCGTGCTGCTGGTTGCCCTCGACGAGGAAACTCTCGATCATGAATCCCTTGACGATCTTCTTGAAATCTTTGTCGTAGTTGCGGTTTTGCAGCACTTCCTCGACGATGCGGATCTGCTGATGGAAGCGCTTCCCCGAGTTGGAATGGTTGGCGTCGATGACGACGGCGGGATTTTTCAGTTCGCCGTTGTCGGCATACCCGCGGAAGACGCGCATGACCGTCTCATAGTGATAGTTGGGGATGTCGTTGCCGTAGTTGTCCACCCTGCCGCGCAGCACGACGTGCGCATAGGGATTGCCCTGCGTCGAGACCTGATAGTTGTGATACTTAAAGACCTGCGGGCTCTGCGCCGCAAAGACCGAATTGAGCGCGACGGCAATGCTCCCGCCCATCGGGTTCTTGATGCCGACGGGAAGTTCGATGCCGCTCGAGACGAGCCGATGAAGCTGATTTTCGCTCGAACGCGCGCCGACGGCGACATAGGTCAGAAGATCTTCGACATAGGCGTAGTTTTCGGGATAGAGCATCTCGTCCGCGCCCGAGAGCCCCGATTCCTCGATGGCGTGGATGTGCAGGTCGCGGATGGTGTAGATGCCCTTTAAGATATTCTCGCGGTTTTCGGGATCGGGCTGGGAGAACATCCCCTTATAGCCCACGCCCTTGGTACGCGGCTTGTTGGTATAGATGCGGGGAATGAGCACGAGCTTGTCCTTGACGCGCTCGTTGAGCTTCCCAAGCCTTCTCACATACTCCAGAACGGGCTTGCTCTCGTGCGCGGAGCAAGGTCCGACGATGACGAGGAGTTTGTCGCTCACGCCCGTGATGGCGTCCTTGGCGAGCGCATCCCGCTCCGCCTTGACCGCCGCAAGCGCCTTGGGCAGCGGCGTTTCCGCAACGATCTCCTCCGCCGAGGGGATCTCGATCTGTTTTTCAAACATGGTTTTTTCCTTCTCTTTGAATGATATCGTAGACCGCCGCGGGAACGTAATCCCGATAGGGCTTCCCGAAGGCGATACAGTTTTTGACCAATGTGGAACTCACCTGCAGGTGCTTCTGCTCCGCAGGGAGATAGAGCGTGATGAGCGTGTCGCTCAGATCGCGGCTCGCAAAGAAATCGGCGTTCTCGTACTCGAAATCGACGGCATTGCGCACGCCGCGCACATAGATATCCGTCCCCTCCCGCCTGAGGAGGTCGACGATGACGCCCTCCCAGCGCACCACCCTGACGCGCGGCTCGCCGGAAAAGACCGCCCGGATCATTTCTTCCCGCACTTCGGGCGCGAACATCGCCCGCTTCTGCCTGTTCTCGGCAAGGGCGACGACGACCTCGTCAAACAGGCGCAGGCACTTTCTCACCGTGTCCTCGTGTCCGACGGTAAAGGGATCGAACGTCCCCGCAAACACACATTTTTTCATGACGTCCTCCCGAAAAAGGCGATCTTTGTCCTGCCGTAGCTGCGTCGGTCGACGGCTTCCCAGCCCGCGGGCGCCTCCTCCTCGCGCTCGCTCTCCCAGACGACGACGCCGCCTTCGGCGAGCAGTCCGCGCGCGGCGATGCGCCCGAGCACTTCCGCCGTGCAGTCCATCTTATAGGGCGGATCGCAGAAGATGACGTCAAAGGTCCCCGTCAGGCGCAGGAGGCACTCGGCGTAGCCTGCGCGCAGAACGGCGCCCGTCTCTTTGAGCGCCGCAAGATTTTTTTTGAGCACGGCAAGGCTTTGCGCGGAAACGTCGTTAAAGACCGCCTCGCGCGCCCCGCGCGAAAGGCTCTCCAACCCCAGCGCCCCGCTCCCGCAGAAGAGATCGAGCACGCGCGCCCCCGCAAGACGGGGCGCAAGGATCTGAAAGAGGGACTCCTTGACGCGGTCGGACGTCGGACGGATCTCCTTGCCCGCAAACTCCGCGAGCACCCTGCCGCGGTGCTTTCCCGCAATGATCCTCACTTCTTTTTCCCCGCCTCGTCTGCGCTGTCAAAGCGCTCCGTCTCCTCCGCCTTCTTCTTTTTCTGCACCATCGCGCCGACGATATAGAATACGCCGGTCACGATGACGGGCATGAGGACAAAGAGGATGCTCCAGCCGCCGCTCACCGCGGGATAGCTGCCCGTCCAGTCGGGATAGAGCAGATTGCGCGCCCACTGGATGGGGAAGATCGCCCAGCCCGCGAACATGACGAGGGCGAGTTCGCCCTGCGACCACGTTGCGGGAAGCGCGGCGAAGATGCCCATGATGATGACGGGGATCCCGATATAAAATCCGATGAGGAAGCCCTTCCACCAGCGAAATTCCTGTTCGGGGCTGTGATCGCCGCCCGATTGGATGCCGAACGCCGCGTTTCTGCGGTGGAGCTCCCCCGTCAGGAAGCTGTCATAGTGCAGCTTGCCGTACTGGAACGCGAGCGGCGCGTTGAATGCCGCACCCGCCAGGACGCACACGAGCCCGACCGCGACTTCGTAGATCTGCGTCCCGTCGGCGATGGCGTCGACGGCGAGCGCGATGAGGCTCATGAAGAGATACATCATGAAGGGCGTGACGGCGCGCAGGAAGCACACCTTCTGGATGCGCCAGAACAGCCGCCACTTTGTGAGCGGCTTTTTTGCTTTTTGCTTCTTCGGAAGTTCGTTTAACATAAATCCTCCACGGGCAGAGCCCGTCTTTCGATCGGTCTGAGGCAACCCTCCTCGGTGACAACGGCGTGGAGCGGGACGTCCCACGCCTCATGCGGGAGGACCGCCCGCTGCGCCGCATAGGCGAGCCCGACGCGCTCCGTATACGGATGCGCGGCAAAATAGGCGTCGTAAAACCCTCCCCCGTAACCGAGGCGGTACCCCTCGTCGTCAAACGCGAGCAGGGGCGCGAGCGTCACCTCGCAGGGCGTGTCCTCGCCCGAAGGGGGCGCGGGGATGCCGTACGCCCCCGCCGTCAACGGCGCATAGGGTACGGCGAGCATGACGCCGTTCTCGATACGCGGCACGCACACGCGCTTCCCGCACCGGATCAGGCGTCGGATGAGCGCGTCCGTCGCGACCTCCGTACGCACGGAGACGTAGAGAAAAAAACTCGTCCTGTCCCCGAACAGGGAGAGTACCCTGTCCGCGATCGCGCCGTCCTTCTCCTCCGAGCGGGCGGCGGCGCGGATGCGGGCATATTCTTCCCGCAGCGATCGCTTATCGCTCATACACCTTCCTCATGCCTTTTCCGATGCTCACGAGCGCCTCATACGCCGTCGTGCCGCACTTTTCTGCATAAGTCGCCGCATTTTCGAGCACGCAGACGCGCTCTCCGACCGCGGCATCCCCCTGCCGTACGCAGGCGTCCATGCACAGCGGTCCCGTACCGCAAAGACCCTCGCCGCGGAAAAAACCGTCGCCGTATCCGACGCCGAGCGTATACAGCCGCGCCGCGCCGCGGGGCGCGCGGGCATATCCCGCGCCGCCGCCCACACGCTCGGTCCCATGCAGCACTTCGGCATACACCTTCATCGCGGGGAGCACCCCCTCCGCCCCGTAGCCGTACAGCCCGAGCCCGGGACGCACGGCGTCGTAGAGCGCGCCGCCCGCGGCAATGCCGCCCGTCGCGGCGATATGGCGCACGGCGCGGGGAAAATGCTGCCGCACGCGCGCCGCGCACCCTTCAAAGACGGCATTCTGTGCTCCGCGCGCGCAGGCATCGGCGGCGGCGTAATAGTGAGAGAACACCCCCTCGACGCGCAGCCCGCGCGAGCGCGCCTCCGCGCAGGCGCGTCCCGTCTCCTGCGGTGCAAACCCATAGCGGTTCATCCCCGTGTTGACGGCGAGATGGACGCGCCCCCTGCAAAAGGCAAGCGAACGCATGGATCCCGCCGCAAGGATGAGCCCGTACGCCTCGGCGCGCAGTCCCTCCTCCATACAGGAGGGAGGCGTGAGGACGAGGATATCGGACAGGATGCCCGCGCAGCGGAGCGCCGCGCCCTCGTCCACCGTCGCGACGGCGAACATTGCGGCTTCGCCCGAAAGCGCGTGCGCGACCGCGGCGGCGCCGTGTCCGTAGCCGTCGTTCTTGACGACGGCGATGAGCGCGGCCCCCGCCCTCCGTTTGAGGAGACGGGCGTTCCGGACGATGGCGGAAAGGGAGACGACGGCAACGGGTGACTGCATACCATCATCCTATGCCGCGCAGGCGCCTTCCGTTCACTCTTTATAGACGAACCTGTGACAGTTCTCGCACTCGACGACGTTGCCGCCCGCAAGTTTTCCCTGCTGCGCGAGCGGGAAATCCATGCCGCACACGCATCTGTCGCCCGAGAGCGGGACGATGATGGGGAAAATGCGCTCCTTGCGCTTCTGCTGATACTTTTTGAGCGTCTCGTGCGGGAGCTTGCCCGCGATGGCGGCAAGTTTTGCGTTGATCTCCTTCACTTCCTCCGCGTGCTCCGCCTTGAGGGCGTCGTACTTCTCTTTGTACTCCTTGTACTGCTTCTGCATCTGGACGCCCTGTTTCTTGAAGCGTTCGTACTCTTCCGCCGTCGCCGAAATATCGGCGGTGAGCTTTTGCAGCTCCCCTTTGAGCGCGCGCAGACGGTCGAGCAGCGTCTGGGCGTTCTTCTTGTAGAAAGAGACGTCGCCGCCCTCGTCCACCATCTCGTCGAGATCGGCGTACTCGGCGATCTGCCGCCCGATCTCCTCCGAGCGCCGCGCGAGATCGTCGCGCAGGTTTTTCAGATCCTGCGCCCGCTTGTCCTGCGCTTCGAACTTTTCGCGCGCGGATTCCATGAACTTCTTTGCCTGGACGAATTTTCTGCGGACGTCGCTCGAAGAGATCGACTGCTCGATCTCGCGCAGGCGCGCGTCCACCTTCTGATATTCCAAAAGATCCTGTAATACCGACATAACTTTCTCCTTTACAATAGCCGCTCGTCCGTGAACACCGTCACGGGGACCTCGAGCTTGGACCTTAAATTTTCCGCAAAACGGACAAAACCGTAGTTCTCCGCGGCATAGTGAGTGAGCAGAAGGACGTTGACGCCCTGCTCGACGAGCGCCGCGATGAGATGGTGCTTGCCGTCCGACGAGACGAAGGTATCCGCGCCCTCCGCAAGGGCGAAGGCGACCGTGCTCTCGTCCATGCCCGCGCCGCAGAAGGACGCGACCTTCCCGACCTTCCCTTCGCCGTAGACGACGACGCGTTCGGTCGAGAAGCGCGCCTTCACCCGTTCGGCGAACGCCGCGAGCGGCTCTTCCGGCACGGAAAACACCTTTCCGTAGCTGCCGTCCGTCAGGATGTGCATACTCCTGCCGCTGATGCCGCCGAGCCCGAGCATGAGTTCCTCGTCGATCCCGCCCGGCGCGCTGTCGAGGTTGAGATGCGCCGAGATGACGCCGATCCCCGCCCGCGCGCAGGCAAGCACCGCGCTCCCCTCTTTGAGCGAAGAGAGCGGTTGGTAGATGGCGGGATGGTGGGTGACGATGCAATTCGCACCCGCCCGCCGCGCCTCCTCCACGGCGCGCAGGGAGAGGTCGAGCGAACACAAGACCCCCTTCACCTCCCCGCACTCGATGAGGATGCCGCTGTTATCGTAAAAATTGTATGTATCGCAGTATTCTTTGCTCAGCGCAAAGGGCGCGAGCTCGTCCACCGCGTCATAGACGTTCTTCAATCGCATCGATGATCGCCTCCGTTTCATGCAGCCGTGCCAGCAGCGCCTCCCGCTCCTCTTTGGCGGAAGAAAGCGCCTGCCGCACGACGTCCGCCTCCCGCCGCATCTTTTTGAGAAAGGCGGCGCCGGGAGCGCGCAGGTTGTCCCGCCCGTAGCGGAACTCAAAGTCCGTATAGCAGTCCCCGCCCCCGCCGCTGCCCGCGATAAGGTCGTAGAACTTGCCGTCCTCAAAGGTGAAGTCCTCTTCGATGCGCGCGCCCCTTGCAACGAGGAAGCGCCGCACCTTCTCCGTATTGCGCATGGGCTGGAGCACGAAGCGTTCGGGGAGAGGGACGCGGGAGAGGATGCCGACGATCTCCTCGCCGCCCATGCCCGCGATGAGCACGCAGTCGGCGTCCGAAACGCCGTCCAGCCCGTCGGTACAGACGGGGACGCACCTGCCCGCCGCGATCTCCTCTTGTAAGAGCGTCTCCGCCTTTTTCAGGGATGCGGCGCTCACATCGCACGCATACGCCCGCCCGCACAGCCCGCTGCGAAGGGCATACGCCGTCGCATAGCCGTGATCGCACCCGACGTCTGCCAGAACGCGGCAGCGCGGCAGGCGGGAGCAGATGACTTCCAGACGGTCCATCAGTTCAAAAAGTCCTTGAGCTTTTTGCTGCGGCTGGGATGGCGCAGCTTGCGCAGCGCCTTCGCCTCGATCTGACGAATGCGCTCACGGGTGACGTTGAACTCCCTGCCCACCTCCTCGAGGGTGCGGGGCTTGCCGTCGTCGATGCCGTAGCGCAGGCGGAGCACCTTCTCCTCGCGGGGGGTCAGCGTATCGAGGACGCCCAAAAGCTGCTCTTTGAGCATGATGAAGGCGACCGAATCGCCCGGGGTCTGCGTCTTGTCGTCCTCGATGAAATCGCCGAGGTGGGAGTCCTCCTCCTCGCCGATGGGCGTCTCCAGCGAAACGGGATCCTGCGCGATCTTCTGGATCTCGCGTACCTTGGCGACCTCCACGCCCATCGCCTCCGCGATCTCCTCGGGCGAAGGCTCCCTGCCGTTCTCCTGCAGGAGCATCCGCGAGACGCGGGTGAGCTTGTTGATGGTCTCCACCATGTGTACGGGGATGCGGATGGTGCGCGCCTGGTCGGCAATGGCACGGGTGATGGACTGTCTGATCCACCACGTCGCATACGTCGAAAACTTGAATCCCTTCTGATAGTCGAACTTCTCGACCGCCTTCATGAGTCCCAGATTGCCCTCCTGGATGAGGTCGAGAAAGAGCATCCCGCGCCCGACATAGCGCTTGGCAATGGAGACGACGAGGCGCAGGTTCGCCTCCGAGAGGCGGCGCTTGGCGTTCTCGTCCCCTTCCTGCATCTTCTTTGCAAGTTCTATCTCCTCGTCGCTCGAAAGAAGCGGCACCCTGCCGATGTCCTTCAGGTACATCTTGACGGGATCGTCCAGCCCGATATCGGAGAGCGCCTGCTCGAAGAGCTCCTTGTCGCGCTCGTCCTCGTCGAAGATGCTCACGCCCATCTCGGGCAGCGCCTTATAGATCTGCTCGATCTGTTGGGGCGCAAGATCGTACTTTTCCAGGATATCGCACAGGGCGTTCGTGGAAATGCTCCCCTTCATCTTGTAGTCGGAAGCGATCCCCGCGATCAGGTCGTTGAGCTTTTCCTCTGTCACGTTCATACCATTCCTCCTGCCGTCAGGCTCTTGAGTTTTTTCGTATCTTCATCGATGCGGGAGAGGATCTCCCGCTTTTCTTTCGGCGTTTCCGCGCTCTTGTAGCGCTCGCGCGCCTGTGCGATCGCATCTGCGAGCATCCGCCTCAGAAGGATCGCCACGCAGTCCTTGAAATACTTCTCCGCAGACGGGGAATCGAGGTTGTCCCCGTAGTCGAGATCGAGGATCTCGGCAAGTTCGCCGTCGGCGGGCATCAGATCGAAGATGCCGCTCGCGCGCACCCGTCCCGTCCTCCGCTCCTGCGTGACGTACATCGCGACGGTGCGGTGCGCGGGGTCGTCGAAGGCAAACTGCATGAGATCGCACGCCGCCGCATAGGGTTTGGAGAGCAGCGCCGCCGCCAGCACGAAGCGCGCCGCCTTGCGCTCGGCGTCCGCATTGTCCCCTTTGTGCGCGGGGAGCAGCTGCTCGGACACGGGCTTTTGCGGCGCACTCTCAAAGTCGCGCTGCAGCGCCTCCAAAGAGACCTGCGTCTCCCGCGCGAGCCGCCGCATGAGCTCTTCCCGTTCGGTCGCGCTCTCCGCTTCCCTGAGGATGGCGAGCGCCTCGGCGACGTATTCCCGCTTTTCATCCGTCTTTGCAAGGTCGTACTTGCGTTTGGCTGCGAACAGGCGGAAGTCGATGAGCGGCATGGCGGCGTCGAGGCACGCCCTGTACCCCTCCGCGCCGCGCTGACGGACGACGTCGTCGGGATCGAGTCCCTCGGGCATGGGGACGACGCGCACTTTGAGCCCCTCCTGCTTTAAGATCTCCAGCCCGCGCAGGTTCGCCTTCTGCCCCGCGAAATCCCCGTCGTAACTGATGAGGATGTTCTCGGTGTAGCGTTTGGCGAGCCGCGCCTGTTCCTTGGTGAGCGATGTTCCCATGCTCGCGGCAACGCAATGAAAGCCCGCCTCGTACAAAGAGATCGCGTCCATATACCCTTCGACGATGATGAGCGAGGAAATGGCTGCGGCGCGCTTCTCCTTTTTGACGAGGTTGATATTGTAGAGCGTCCTGCTCTTTTGGAAGAGCAGCGTCTCGCGCGTGTTCTTGTATTTGGCGCGGTCGGTCTTTTGCAGCAGCCGCCCGCCGAACGCGACGACCTCGTCCATATGATCGATGATGGGGATGATGAGCCGCCCGCCCTCGGCGTCGATGAGCCTGCCCTCCGCCGTGCGCGCGCAGGCGCCGCTCTCCTCGAGTTCCTCCGCCGTATACCCCTGCGCCAGCAGGTGGGAAGGAAGGGAGGCATAGTCGAGCGATGCGCCCAGCCCGAACTTGCGCGCCGTCGAGGGCGAAATGCCCCGCTTCTGCAGATAGGCGAGGTGTTCGTCCGCCCGCCCCGAATAGAGGTTGCCGAAGTAAAAACGGGCGGCGTCCTTCATGAGCGAGGAGAGCCTGTCCCTCTTTTTCTTCTTCGCCGCCGCCTCCTCCGCGGTACGGTCGTCGTAGGCGGGGACTTCGAGATGCGCGCGCGCCGCCAAAATCTGCACCGCCTGCATGAAGTCGACGTTCTCGTAATTTTTGATAAAGCCGATGACGTCGCCCGAGGCGCCGCAGCCGAAGCAATGATAGTACCTGTCCGCCGCGTTCACCGAAAAGGAGGGCGTCTTTTCGTGATGGAAGGGGCAGCACGCCCAATAGTTATAGCCACGGCGCTCCAATTTTATGTAGCTTCCGATGACTTCCACAATGTCGTTCTTGTCCTTCAGGACGCGGATGAACTCGCCGAATGCGCCTTCCTTCATACGCTCCCCTCCCGCGGCACGAACAGTTTCTTAAAGACGTTGATGGCGTAGCGGTCGGTCATGGAGGAGAGATAGTCACACACGGCGCGGGGAAGATCGCTCTCCGCCGTCCGCGCATAGAGCGCGGGAAGCTCCCCGGGGCGTTCGGAAAAATAGCCGAACAGCGCCCGCAGCATCCGCTCGGCGCTCTCCTGGATGAGGGTGTTCGCGTGCTCGTAGACGCGCTCGAACATGAAGGAGCGCAGATTTTCGAGCGCCCTTCCGCGCTCCTCGGACATCCGCACATAGGGCTTGCCGACGGACGCCTCGTAGATATCCATGACGCAGGTGTTGATGCGCGCCGAAGTGTCCCGCCCGAAGACGCGCACGCTCTCGGCGGGGAGCTCGTCCTCCGTGATGATGCCCGCGCGGATGGCGTCCTCGATATCGTGGTTGATGTAGGCGATACGGTCGGCGAGCGAGACCGCCTCCCCTTCGAGCGTCGAAGGATGCCCGCTCTTGGTGTGGTTGACGATGCCGTCGCGCACTTCAAAGGTGAGGTTGAGCCCCTTGCCGTCCTTTTCGAGCACGTCCACGACGCGCAGCGACTGCTCGCTGTGGCGGAACCCCGCGGGATTGAGCGAGGCGAGCACCCGTTCGCCGACGTGCCCGAAGGGCGTATGCCCGAGGTCGTGCCCGAGCGCGATGGCTTCGGCAAGATCCTCGTTGAGGGAGAGGCACCTTGCGACCGAGCGGGCGATCTGCGAGACGTCCAGCGTATGCGTGAGACGGGACATATAGTGATCGCCGTCGGGCGCAAAAAAGACCTGCGTCTTGTTTTTCAGACGCAAGAACGCTTTGGAATAGATGATGCGGTCCCTGTCCCGCTGAAAATCCGTGCGCATGGGACAGGCGGGCTCCTCTTTGAGCCTGCCTCTGCTCTCATACGACTTCGTCGCATACGGGGAGAGGAACGCGCGTTCCTTTTCGTAAGTCTTTTCCTTCATCGCCTGTTATTACGCACCGCAGCCGAAAAATCCTTGTTTTTCGGGAAATTTTCTCAAAAATTTTACAAGCCGAAGCCGCCGTCCACGCCGAGCACCTGCCCCGTGACATACCTCGCGCGTGCCAGGAAGAGCGCCGCCTCGGCGACCTCCTCGGGCGAGCCGAACCTGCCGAGCGGGATCTCCCCGCAAAGCGCCGCGCGCTCCTCCTCAGAGAAGCGGGCGTTCATGGCGGTATCGATGACGCCGGGCGCGATGCAGTTGACGGTGACGGCGGGCGCGAGTTCCTTTGCGAGCGCCCGCGTAAAGGCGACGACCGCCCCTTTGGAGGCGGAATAGACGCTCTCGCAGCTCCCGCCCGTCACGCCCCAGACGGAGGAGATGTTGACGATCGCCCCGCACGAGGCGAGCAGCTTTTTCGTCGCATACTTTACGGCGAGAAAGACGCCCCCCGCGTTGACCGCCATCACGCGCTCCCAATCGGCAAGCGCTTCGTCCTGCACCTGCGAAAAATGACTGACGCCCGCGTTGCAGACGAGCACGTCGAGCGAGGGAAGCGCGGCAAAGACGCGCGCCGTATCCTCCTCGCTCGCGGCATCCGCGCGCAAAAAGCGAACGGCGGGAAGCAACTCCCTTGCCCGCTGCGCGGCGGCTTCGTCCGAAGAATAGGTCGCCGTGACCGCATAGCCCGCTTCGGCAAAGAGACGGCAACAGGCGAGCCCGATGCCGCGCGTCCCGCCCGTGACGAGCGCCCTCACGCCTGCGCCCCGTCCGCGAGCGCGACGATCTCGTCGGCGATCTCCTGCACCGTCCTTCCGTCCGTGTCGATGATGTAGTCCGCGACGTGTTCGTAGACGGGCGTGCGCTCTTTCAGAAGTTTTCCAAGCGTCTCCGCCGTCTTGCCCGTATTTTTGAGGAGCGGGCGCGTTTCGTCGGCGCGCACGCGCTTGAGCAGCGTTTCAAAGGTGGCGCGGAGGAAAAAGATCTTGCCGTTTTTTTTGAGAAGTTCGTTGTTCTCGGGTTTGAGCACGAGCCCGCCGCCCGTCGAGATGACCAGCCCGTCCCGCGCGGAAAGTTCGCGCACGATCTCCGTCTCCAGCGCGCGGAAATGCGCCTCGCCGTAAAATTCAAAGATATCGGAGATCCTGCCGTGGCGGTCGGAGATGACGACGTCCGTATCGTACCACATCCTCCCCGTGCGTTCGGCGACCCTGACGCCGACGCTCGACTTGCCCACGCCCATCATGCCGCAGAGTACGATGTTCATAACAAAAAGCTCTCCAGCGCGAGAATATAGCTGATCTTGCCGAAGCCGAGGATCTCCCCCTTGCACACGGGCGTCAGGACGGAGTTGCGGCGGAACTCCTCGCGCGCGTGTACGTTGCTCATATGCACTTCGACGACGGGGACGGTGACGGACGCGATCGCATCGCGGATGGCGTACGAATAGTGCGTGAACGCCCCCGCGTTCAGGATGATGCCGTCGTACTTTCCTTCGGCGCTCTGGATGGCGGTGCAGATCTCCCCTTCCAGATTGTTCTGGAAGAACTTGACCGTCACGCCCAGCCTGTCCGCGTACGAGGCGATCTCGTCGTTGATGTCGCGCAGCGTCTCCGTGCCGTAGACGCCCTTTTCGCGCCGTCCCGTCATGTTGAGATTGACGCCGTTGAGAACCAGAATGGTCATGCCTTACCTCCTTGATATTGAATGAAGTACGCCTTCGCCTCGGCGGCGGAGGGCGTCCTGTTCAGATAGATACAGTCGGCGTAGTACGCCTGATAAAAGAGCATCGCCGCGCCGTTCACCGTCTTTTTCCCGAGAGAAGCGGCGATGCGCAAAAACTCCGAACGGGCGGGGACGTAGATGAGATCGACCGCCGTATCCGCGCGTGAGAGCAGTTCCTCGCCCACGGGCGCCTCCCCGTGCGCCGTGCGCACGGAGGGCGTTTTCCCGACGGTGTCGTGCATCCCGATGCCCGTACAGTTGAGCACGATGTCGTAACGGCGGGGCCCGACGGCGGAAAGCGGCGTAAAACCGCCGAACTCGTCGTAAACGCGCCGCAGCCGCTCCCCGTCCCGCTCATAGGCAAAGACTTCGGCGCCGCGCTCGGTGAGTTTTTTGATGCAGCTCCTGCCCGCGCCGCCCGCGCCGAGCACGAGGACGGACTTGCCCTCGACCGCGACGCCCTCGTTTTCGAGCATCAGCAGGAAGCCGAGCCCGTCGGTATTGTACCCCTTCCGCTCTCCCGCGCGCACGGTGTTGACCGCGCCGAAGGTCTCCGCGTCCCCCTCGAGCGAGGACAGGAAGGGAATGATTTCCGTCTTGAATGGGATGGTCACGTTGAAGCCGTCATAGGCGGAGAAGAGATCCTCCGCGCGGGCGGCGAACTGTGCGGGCGGGATGCTCACCGCCGTATACTCGCACCGCACGCCCATCTTTTCCAGAAGAAAGGCGTGCATCTGCGGGCTCTGCGACTGCGAGACGTCCTTTCCGATGACGCAAAGTTTCAGCATAATTTCCTCCCGATCGCGGCAAGCGTCTGCGCGTATTTTGCGACAGGCAGCTCCGCAAGTCTCCATTCGCCCTTGGCGAAGGGAACGGTGAGCACGACGCTCCCCTTTCCCGTGTTCTTTTTGTCGAGCAGCGCCGCCCGCGCCGCCTCTCCCGCGTCGGGCAGGGAAGGCATCCCGCCGAGCACGGCGAGACAGAGCGCCTGCAAAGCGCAAAGATATGCTTCGTCGCTCCCCTCGAGCGACTTGGCGTACTCCGCCTCGAACAGCGTGCCGACGAGGACGTACTCCCCGTGCGAGAGTTTCCCGTCCGAAAGCTCAAAGGCGTGCGCCGTCGTGTGCCCCAGGTTGAGGCACTTCCTGAGCCCCTTCTCCGTGGGATCGGCGCGCACGACGCCCGCCTTGAAGGCGATGTTCGCGGGGACGATCCCGGCGAGAAAGGAAAGGTCGGAGAGCCGGTCTCTGTTCGCCTGCAGCGCGTCAAAGATATCCGCCGAGAGCGCACCGTGTTTGACGATCTCTCCCAGCCCGCAGCGCACCTCTCGCGCGGGGAGGGTCGCAAAGAAGGCGGGGTCGGCAAACACTTCACGGGGCTGGAAAAAGGCGCCCACAAGATTTTTGACGCCGCAAAAGTCGATGGCGGTCTTGCCGCCGACCGAGGAATCCACCTGCGACAGCAGCGTCGTCGGCACCTGGATGCAGGCGATGCCGCGCATATAGAGGGATGCGGCGAGCCCGCCGATGTCCCCCACGACGCCGCCGCCCAGGCAGACGAGGCAGGCGGTGCGGTGCAGTCCCGCCTCCGCCATCGCGGAAAGCAGGGCAAAGAGCGTCTCGTGCGTCTTGTACCGTTCGCCCGCGGGCATCGCAAAGACGGGGATATCCCCCAGAGCGGCGCGCACCTTTTTGCCGTACAGCGCGAACACCGTCTCATCGGTAAAGAGAAAGACCTCCCCGTATGCCGCGAGCGCCGCGGGCAGGGCGCGTTCCAGAACGTTTTTGCGGCAGGTGACGCGGCTCGTCTCCCGCTTTGCGCAGCGGATGACCTGCGTTTTCATACGGGCAGCCTCCCGTAGCGCTCCGCGATCTCCTCCATGCGGTCCCCGCCCAGCCGCTCCGAGACGATCTTGGAAAGTTCTGTGCAGAGCACGCTCTCCGCAATGACGGTGAACGCCTTGATCGCGCAAACGTCGCTGCGCTCGGTCGCGGCGCGCACCGCCTCGTGCGAGAGATAATCGACGGTGTTCAGTCCGCGCATGAGGGTGGGGATGGGCTTCATCGCGAGACGGACGACGAGTTCCTCGCCGTTGGACATCCCGCCCTCGACGCCGCCCGCGCGGTTGGTCGTGCGGAAGTACCCGCGTTCCGCGTCGTAATACACTTCGTCGTGCACTTCGCTGCCGCGGCGCATCGCGGCGGAAAAGCCGAGCCCGAACTCCACGCCCTTCACCGCCTGCACCGCCATCAGCGCGCCCGCGAGCCTGCCGTCCAGCTTTTCGCCGCTCGACATACAGCTCCCGAAGCCGCATTTCAGTCCTTTCACGCGCACTTCCGCAATGCCGCCGCAGGTATCGCCCGCCTCCTTGCAGGCGTCGATCGCAGCCATCGCAGCTCTCTCCGCGTCCGCATCCATCATAAACAGATCGGGACGCCGCCCCGCGAGTTGGTCGAAGGAATACTCCCTCTCATCCGAAACGCCGCCCGCGGCGCGCACATAGCCGCGCACTTCGACGCCCAGCCCGCGCAAAAACTGCCTGCACACCGTCCCCGCCGCGACGCGCACGGCGGTCTCCCGCGCCGAAGCGCGTTCGAGGATGTTGCGCGCGTCCGTGCCGCCGTATTTTTTGAGTCCCGTGAGATCGGCGTGTCCCGGGCGCACCTTGGTGAGCGTGCGGCGGGAGGTATCGCACCCATCGGGCGCCATATACTCCTTCCAGTTCTCGTAGTCGCGGTTCCACACGGCGAGCGTCAGGGGGCTGCCGAGCGTCATTCCGTCGCGCACGCCCGATAAGATCTCCGCCCTGTCGCATTCGATCTTCTGCCGCGCGCCCCGTCCGTAGCCCGACTGCCGCAGGGCAAGATAGCCGTCGATCTCACCGAGATCGACCCTCAGCCCCGAGGGAAGCCCCTCTATGATACAAAATAAACCCTTTCCGTGCGATTCGCCGGCGGTCGTGATGGTCATGTCAGCCTCCGATATGTGTCTGTAATGTATATGTTCCGTCCCTGACGGTGAGCAGGATATGCCCCTGTTCGTCCGTGCGGTAGATCTCCGCCCCGACGGCGGCGAGCCGCGCCGTCGTCTCTCCCGCGGGATGGCGGTAGAAGTTTCCCGCCCCGCACGAGACGATCGCCGCCGACGGCGAAAGCATGGAGAGCCACTCCTCGCAGGAGGCGCTCGCCGCCCCGTGATGCGCCACTTTCAAAACGTCCGTCTCGCCGAGCCGCACGCGCAGCCGCCCGCTGTCCAGGATGTCCTCCGAAAGAGCGAGTTCGGAGAGGATCGTCCTCTCCCGCACCGCGTCCGCATCGCCCGAGAGCAGGATATTGACGCCGCCATAGCTCACATAGAGCATCGCCGAGGAGACGTTTTCCTCCGTTTCACCCGCGGCGTGCGGAGAAATGCACACCGCGTATGCGCCCGACGCGTCCTCGACGGCGTCGTAGCGCACGAGCGTATCGCGCGCACAGCCCTCTTTCAGGACGGCGGCGAGGAAGCTCTCGTACGCAGGCGCCCCGGAAGGCAGGACGGGCAGATAGACGCAGTCAAAGGAAAACACGCGCAGCAGTTCGCGGGCGCCGCCGTAATGATCGATGTCCGCGTGCGTCACGGCGAGCAGGAGCGAAGAACAGTCCAGCCCTTTGATATAGGAGACGATGGTATCGTTTGCTTCAAAGGAACCGTCGCCCGCGTCCACGACGAGCGCCTTGCCCGAAGGAAATTCGACGATCGTGCAGTCGCCCTGCCCCACGCTGAGAAAATGGACGCGCAGTTCCCCTTCCCCGCGCGCGGGGATGTGCGCCGCGGGCAGGAGCGCGCGATAGGGAAAGATGCAGAACGCGAGCGCGACGGCGAACGCCGTCAGGCAGACGATGCCCGTACGGATGAGGCGCAGCAGCCTGCGGCGCTTTTTCTCCTCCGCCGCCCTACTCACCGCGCGTGCCGCCCCCTGCGGCGGAATGCCGCGACCGCGGCGCGGATCTCGCCCATGCGCTGCTTTGCCTCGCGATAGCCGATCTCGAACATCGCGTCGGCGGCGGCCCTCCCGATGCTCGTGGCGCGGAAATCGTTGAGGTCGGGGCGGAGCATGACGTCCGCGGCGCGGTATCCGCGCGTCTTGGCGTCCGCAAGCGTCTGCACGGGGGCGACGGAGCGGACGAAAGAGCCGACCAGCCGCTTCACCCTGCCCTGCTCCCGCTCTTCGGGCGCAAATGCCGAAAGATCGACGCCGATGACGACGTCCGCGCCCAGCTGACGGCAGACGTCCGCCGGGACCGCATCGGAAAAGGCGCCGTCGTAAAGTTTTCTCCCCTCCCATTCCACGCCGCGGAAAAAGGGCGGGATGGCGGAAGAGGCCGTGAGCGCGCGCGCAAGGCTGCCCTCGCGCAGGACGACGCATTCGTTGCTCTCGCCGTCCGTGGCGCAGCAGGCAAAGGGAAGCGAAAGCGTGGAGAAATCGCCTTCGAGATACTGTTCGAGAAACGCCTCAAAGGGCGCCATATCGGCAAACGGGCGCAGGTTTTTGGCAAACGCGACCCTGTCGACGTGATCGACGACGCTCACCATGTCTGCCCAGGAATAGCCTGCCGCGAGCAGCGCGCCGACGATGGAGCCGATGCTTGTCCCCGTCACGAAGGAAAAGACGAGCCCCTCCTCCTCAAACGCTTTGAGCGCGCCCAGATGCGCCATGCCCTTTGCTCCGCCCGAGCCGAGCGCAAGCCCCAATGCGACGGGCGGGCGGCGCGAAAACTTCGTGCGAAAAAATTCTAACAGCCGCATAGCCCGCCTCCTTTGCATGATACTACTATTTTACACGTTTTTTGCAAAAAAGTAAACCGCTTTGCGCAGTTTTCTCGCGCGCGGACGCGGCATTCTGCCGAAATCGCTCATCCGCGCCGTACGGTTGACAGCGCGCAAAAAAAGTGATAGAGTAAAAAAAGGAGGTCGACCATGCAAACCACCCCGTCATCCGTCTCACACAAACGAAAATATATCCTGCTCGCCGTCTGGTGCGCGCTCATCGCCGCCGACGTCGCGGGGCTCATCTGGAACGGCGTACGCCTCTCGCAGGGAACGATCGGCGAAGCAAAATTTCAAAAAGCCGCGCTGCACTTCGCCATCAGCCTTGCGACCATCTCCGCCGTCTTTCTCGCCGAAGCGCTCTTCCGCTTCCGCGTCTCCCTGCCGCTCGCCGTCTGCTGCTGCGTATTCGCCTTCTGCGCGAATACCGTCTCCAACGTCTTTTGTATGTACGACTACTTCCGCTATTGGGACAAGGTGCTGCACTCCCTCTCGGGCGTGCTGTTCGCCGTCATCGGCATGGGGCTCGCGCTGCTGCTCCTCAGGGACATGAAGGAAGGAAAGCGCAAGGTCGCCGCCGTCGTCCTCATCGGCTTTCTCATCGCGCTCGCCGAAGGGTATCTCTGGGAGATGTTCGAGTTCACCGTGGACTCCGTCGACCCCTCCTCCAACACGCAGGCGTGGATGGACGGCATGGTGCAGATGGGTTCGGGCGGCAAATACGACATCCCCGACGGGATGTACCTCATTTCCGAGCGGCGCGGCGGCGCGCTCATGGACACGATGACCGATCTCATCCTGAACTTTGCGGGCGCGCTCATCGTCCTTGTGCCGTGCTTTATCGTCTTTTGCAGGGACGCGGATAAAATGAGAGCGTTTGCCTTTACCGCTGCGCCCCGCCGCAAAAAGACGGAAAAAACGCAAGAGACGTAAACCATACGGTACAAAAAACGGGATACGTCCCCGTAAAATGCGCGCCGCGCGGCAATGTTTGCCGCGCGGCGCGCCTCTTTATCCCGCATTCTCTTCCAGCCATCGGGCGACGGAATCTTCGTCGTTTGCGCCGATGACGGCGGTCGCCGCCGCCTTCAGAACAGGATCGGCATTGGCGACGGCGTACCGTTCGTCCGCTTCCCCGAAGAGGGCGAGATCGTTGACGGCGTCGCCGAAACAGACGAGCTTCGTACAGCCGAGCATCTCCCGCAGAACGCGCGCGGCAGACGCCTTGGAAACGCCTGCGGGCATCACTTCGAGCCAGGGCGCGCCCGTGTAGATATCGCGGGAATACAGGCAGCAGAATCTCCCTTCCAGCTCTTTTTTCACGGCGAGGAGCGCCCCTTCTTCCTCAAAAATACAGGCGAAATAGTACACGTCTCCGTCGAGCGCCGCCGCAAGGGAAGAGATCTCCCGCGCCCGCCCGTCGTCCATGCGCGAGGCGACGAACGCCCTCTGCGCCGCGGAGCAGCGCGCCGTCAGATAGGAAAAGCGGGGTCTGCCGCCGATCATGGCATAGACGAGAGGGACGAGCCCCCTCTCCGTGAAGGCGGAAAAGACGGCCTGCGCCTCCTGCGCGGAAAAGAGCCGCGACCAGAGCGTCTCCCCCGTCGCACTGTCCGCAATGAACGCGCCGTTATGTACGATGACGGGCAGCGAAACGCGAATGCCCTCCGTCACCTTGCGCGCCGTCTCGATGCTCCGCGCCGTCGCATAGGAAAAACAGACGCCCCGCTCCGCGAGCCGCCCGATGACGCGGCAGGTATACGAGCTCAGCGTCCGGTCGGAGCGCAGCAGCGTCCCGTCCAGATCGCTCAAATACAACGTCTTTTCCATCATCCTTCCTCTGCGCGGCGCGCCTACACCGTGAGCGTCATCCCGTCGTATGCGGCAATGACGCCGTACTCCCGTTCGGCGCGCGCCAAAGCCTCCGCCGTGGGCGCACTGTTGTGCGAAAAGTGCGTGATGACCTTTTTGGTATCCCCGTCGACGACGCCCGCGCGCTCCAGCCGTCCGATCGTGTACGCCACTTCTTTAAGGTTCATGTGACGGGCGTTCGGATCGGCATCGTCCCACAGAAAGGTGCAGTCGAGATTGACGACATCGGCGCGCTTTTTCATCGTCTTCAAAAAATCCATGCTCTCGTCGGGGAGCCTGCCCGTATCGGTGAGATGCAGCACGCGCTTGCCGCCGCGTTCCACGAGATAGAGGAGAGGCTCCGCGGAAGAGTGATGCGCGGGAAAGGTATACGCCCTCCAATCGTCAAAGGCGATCTCCTGAAAGGCGCCGACCGTGCGGAGCTGCACGTTGGGCGCGACTTCCGCCTTCATCTCGCGGCGGGTGTCCTCGCGGAACACATCGCACACCTCGCGGTTGCCGAATATGGTCAGAACGGGCGCCGTCATATCGTGCGCGTATTTATAGCCGCGCAGGATGAAATCATGCGCGTAAAAGTGATCCATATGCGAATGCGTCACCAGAAGATAGGCGATCTTGGAAAGGTCGACGCCTCTCTCCACGGCGTGCGCATAGGCGTCGGGCGGAAAATCGATGGAGAGTTCGCCGTCCAGAACGACCTGCGAGCGCGTGCGGCGCTCCGCCGTGCTTCCCGCCGCGATGCGCTCCCGCAGTCCGCGGCAGTATTCGCAGTTGCAAAATACCGCAGGGACGCCTTCCGCCGCCCCCGTTCCCAAATATTGTACCTTCATATGTTTTCGGGCAGTCCGCCCGTCCTCCCCTCCCGCCGCGGCGGGAGAGCGTCTGTTTTTGCGCGATCTTTACGGTCCTTTGCCCGCAAAGATCCGTGAATAAAATAGCGCGGACGATCAGATCTCGTATATGATCGTCACGGGCCCGTCGTTGACCTGTTCGATGACCATGTGCGCGCCGAACACGCCGAGCCTGACGCTCACGCCGAGGGCGGCAAGGCGTTCGGCGGCAAGACGGTAGAGCGCGTCCGCCGCTTCGGGGCGTTCCGCTTGCGTAAACGACGGGCGGTTCCCCTTTTTCGCATCGCCGTAGAGCGTGAACTGCGAGACAAGCAGCACTTCGCCGCCGACGTCCGTGACGGAGCGGTTCATCTTGCCCGCCTCGTCCTCAAACACCCGCAGATGCGCGATCTTCTCGGCACATTTCTCCGCCTGCGCCGCGCCGTCCCCCGTTTTAACGCCGAAATAGACGACGAGCCCGCATCCGATCTCGGAAACGGGCTCATTGCCTACGGCGAGCCTTGCGCGGCTCACACGCTGTGCGACGAACTTCATTACACGCGGCTCATGTACTCGCCCGTGCGGGTATCGATGCGGATGGTATCGCCCTCTTCGACGAACATGGGGACCTGGAACACGGCGCCCGTCTCCACCTTTGCCGCCTTGGTGACGTTGGTCGCGGTGTTGCCCCTGACGCCGGGCTCTGCCTCGACGACCTTGAGCTCGACAAAGTTTTCAGGCTCGACGGAGAACGCGTTGCCGTAGAGGAACTTCACCGTAACGACGTCGTTCTCGCGGATATAGCGGAGCGCGTCCTCGACCTGCGAGAAGTTGAGGGGGGTGAGGTTGAACTCTTCGTCCATGAAGTAGTAGAACTCGCCGTCCGTATAGGAATAGGTCATCTTCTTGGTCTCGACCTGTGCCGTCTCGAGCTTCGTCGTGGGGTTGAAGGTCTCATCGGAGAGGACCTGTCCCGTGACGACGTTCTTCAGGGTGCAGCGAACGAACGCCGCGCCCTTGCCGGGCTTGACGTGCTGGAACTCGGTGACCGTATAGACGCCGCTCTTGTATTCGAACGTGGTGCCCTTGCGGATATCGCCTGCCATGATCTGTGCCATAAATCTATTCTCCTTGTCTTTCAACTAAAAATTTACAAAATGAGTAAGCCGTGCTGCGTCTTGTGCATGAAGGAGACGACCCTCCCCTTTTCCAGCGTGACGCTGTCCTCGATGCGGATGCCGTACTCGCCCGCAAAATACAGCCCCGGCTCGTCCGAAAAGACCATGCCGTCCGCAAGCACCTCTTCGCTGCGCGGCGAGAGCATGGGATGCTCGTGGATCTCCAGTCCGATGCCGTGCCCGAGCGAATGGGTGAACGCGCCGTCCAGCCCCTGCTCGCGGAAACACGCGCGGGCGATCTCGTCCGCCTCCCGTCCCGTCATGCCGGAACGGATGCGCTCTTTGGCAAGTTCGTGCGCCTTCAGAACGAGCGCGTAATGCTGTTTGAACGCCTCGTGCCTGCCGTCGTCGCCGAACAGGAAGGTGCGCGTGCAGTCGGAGCAGTACCCGCCCTTCTTGCAGCCGAAGTCGATGAGCACGACGTCGCCGAACCGGAGCCGCGTATCCCCCGTCTCGTGATGAGGCACGCTCGATCCCGCGCCGAACGCGACGATGGTCTCAAAGGAGACGCCCTCCGCGCCGCGCATCCGCATCTCGTACTCGAGCACGGCGGCGGCTTCGCGCTCCGTCATCCCCTCCCTGAGGCGGGGAAGCGTCGCGAGCAGACCTTCCTCGGCAATATCGCACGCCTGACGGATGCAGGCGAGTTCTTCGGGCGTCTTGACCTTCATCGCCTCCCTGAGGAAGGGCATACAGTCGGTGAGCGCAAACCCCTCTCCCTCTAAAAGATCGCTTCCCGCGCGGCTCAGGTAGGGATAGGGAACGCCCAGCGTCCTTTTGCCTGCAAGAAGAGAGAGCGCTTCGCGCCGTCCGCCTTCCCTGACGCGGACAAAACTCCCCCGAAGCGCCCGTTCGGCAGCTTCAAAGTAGCGCGCGTCCGCAACGAAGGTGCATTCCGACCCGTCGTAGACAACGTAGCCGTCCGTCGAATAAAAGCCCGTCACATAGCGGCGGAGAAAGTCCTGTTCGAGAAACAGGGCGTCTGCCCCGCACGCGGCATAAATTTTATGCAAGGATGCTTCATTCATACTTTGATTATAGCAAAATACGCGCTTCAAGTCAATATTTTTTAAGCATTCCGCGCGCCAAACGGCGAAATTTACGCGGGAACGCCCTCATAGATGCGCTTCATCGCGAGCGCGTCCTCCGCCTGCGTCCCGTCCGACTCGCTGACGACGTACGGCTCGAGCCTGAGTTCCTTCAAAACGGCGGCGAGCGGCTCAAATTCCGGTCCGTACCTTTCGTCGGCGAACGTGAGATGCTTGATCTCCCCCTTCGCGCCGTACATGATCTTGGAAAAATGCGCGTGGAAGTGCTTCATCCGCTCGTAGCCGAGCCGCTCGAGAAAGCCTTCGAGCAGCGCGCGGTAGTCCGCCTCCGTTCTGAGCGAACCCTGCCCGCGGGCGTTGACGTGTCCGAAATCGATGCAGGGCGTGAACACTTCGTCCACAAGGCAGAAGCGCGCGATCTCCTCGGGCGTGCCGATCTGGGCGAATTTGCCCATCGTCTCGGGGCAGAACATCATGTCCTGCATCCCGTTGAGGTAGATGTAGTCGCGCAGCATTTTGAGCCTGTCCTCCGCACGGGAGACCGCCGTCTCGCGCGTGTCCTTGCCCTGCGCGGCGGGATGAAAGACGATGCGCCTGCCGCCCATCGCGCGGCACATTTTGGCACTGTCCAGCACATAGCCGTAAGACTTTGCCGCCATCTCGTCGTCGGGGTTGGCAAAGTTGATGAAATATGGCGCATGGACGGAGAGTTCCACGCCCTCGTCCGCAAACGCCTTCCCGATGGAGCGCGCCTTCTCCTCCCCCATGCGAACGCCCCGCCCGAAGGAATATTCAAAGCAGTCGAGTCCCATGTCCTTGACGTAGGACGCCGCTTCCTCCGTGTGCGAATAGCCCGCCGCAAAGAAGGACTCGGAATTGCCGCTCGGTCCAAATTTTATCATACGTTGCTCCTTTTTTGAGCCCGCTGCACGTCCGCAAGGAGCTGCGCGCGAAGCGCCTGCGCCGAGGGGAACTGCCGCACGGGGCGAAAATATTCCTGTGGATAGACGCGCACCGTCCTGCCGTAGAGGTCGCCCGTGAACCCGATGAGGAAAGCCTCCGCCTTCTTCTCCTCGACATGAAAGGTCGGGCGCGCGCCATAGTTGAGGATGCAGGGAAAGACGCCGAGGTCCGTCTCGGCGAACCCGCCGTAGACGCCCTCCCCGGGGAGCGCCTTTTCGGGCGGCGGCGCAAGGTTGACGGTGGGAAAGCCGAGAACGCTGCTCCCGACGTGCCTGCCGTGCTCCACCCTGCCTTCGAGAAAGTAGGGATGGACGAGGAGGGCGTTGAGCCCCTCCGTGTCCCCCGCGGCAAGTTTTGCTTTGAGCGACGTGGAGGAGATCTTCCTGCCGTCCGCCGTCAGGAGCGGCAGCGCCTCCACGGGGCAGGGCGCCAGCGAAGCGAGCAGCGCCGCGTCCCCCTTCGCGTCCCTTCCGAAGCGGAAGTCCTCGCCGCAAAGGATGACGCGCGGCGTACAGCGGGCAAGGAGCGCGGATGCAAACGCCTCCGCCTCCGTCTCACGCAGCGCGTCCGTGAAGCAAAAGCTAAACGCGCCCGCAGCGCCCGCCCGCGCAAAGACGGTGCGGCGCTCCGCAAGGGTAAAGAGTTCGCCGCCCGCCTTGCCGCCCGCGATGGTCGTGAGCACGGCGGGAAGCCCGAGCGATCTCGCCCGCTCCAGCAGCGTCGCGTGTCCGAGATGGATGCCGTCGAACCCGCCCATGAGGAGGGCGCACGGCTCCGAAAAGCGCCCGTCTCCGGGCGCAAGCATGGTCAGCATAATTTTTTCTCCGCACGCGCGACGCCGTCCTTCACGCGCGCAATGCCGTAGAATACGCCGTCACGGCGCAGTTTATACAGCCCGTCCGCACAGTCCGCGGCAACGCCGACGCCGTTGAAGATGCGCGCGTCCGTCTCGCCGAGTTCGGGAAAGGGCAGCACCGTTTCGGTCGGGATGAGGTACGTTTCCACGTTCTCGCGCGTGAGCGCGTCCGGGGCGACGGCGGCGTCTGCCGTAAACACACCGCTCGCCGTGCGCCGCAGATAGGACATATAGCCCTGCGTACCGAGCGCCGCCGCAAGATCCCTTGCGAGCGAGCGGATATACGTCCCCGCGCCGCAGACGATCTCAAAGCCGTATTCGTCGGGCGCGGTCTGCCCCGTCAGGCGGAAGGAATACACCTTCACCCTGCGCGCCGCGAGCGTGAACTCCTCCCCGCCGCGCGCGAGCGCATAGCCGCGCCGCCCGCCGACGGAAACGGCGCTGTATTTGGGCGGGACCTGCTCGATCTCGCCCACAAAGCGCGCCAACGCAGCCTCGATATTTCCGCCGTCGGGGATATCGCCGCCGCGGACGATCTCCCCTTCGCGGTCAAGCGTGTCCGTCGTCGCGCCGAACACGAAACGCGCCTCATACGTCTTTCGTTTGGAGAGAAAATAATCAAAGAGGCGCGCGGCATTGCCGACGCCCACGGGCAGCACGCCGCAGGCGAGCGGATCGAGCGTCCCCATATGCCCGCAGGGCGTGCGCGTGAGCCACTTCACCCTGTTGACGACCGCCGCGGAGCTCATGCCCTCGGGCTTGTCGAGATTGAGAAACCCGGTCATTGCGGCAGCCGCTGCGACACGGCATAGCGCATCCTGTCGTACGCCTCTTCAAAGTCGCCGAAGAACATACAGCCCGAGGCGAGGACGTGTCCCCCGCCGCCGAAGACGGCTGCGACCTCGTTGACGTTGACCGCCCCTTTGGAGCGGAAGGACGCCTTGTACTGCCCCTTTTTGACTTCCATCATGCAGACGCTCACTTCCACGCAGTCCACCGTGAGCGCAAAGTCGACGATGCCCTCGGTCGCGTCCTGCTTGAGGCCGTGCGCAAAGAGCATCTCCTGCGTGACGAGCGCCGTGGCAAGGCGGTCGTCCAGGTCGTAGCGCAGCGAGGAGATGACCTCGGCATACAGCTGCGAACGCGCCTTGGACTGCTTTTTGAAGATCTCATAGGTGATCGCCGCAACGTCCGCCCCCGCGTCCGCCGCATAGGCAGCCGCGCGGAAGGTATCGCCGTTGACGTCGCTGTGCGAAAACGCCCCCGAATCGGTGATCATTCCCATCATGAGATAGCTCCCGATCAGCGCGTCCGCTTCTACGCCCATGCGCTGCACGAGTTCGGCGATGTTCTCGCAGTTACTGGCGCGCGGGCGCACGAAATTATATTTGCAGAACCGCGTATTGGAGACGTGGTGATCGATGTTCACGGTCACCTTCTTCTTTGCGCCGCTCGCAAACGCCGCCTGCGCATAGCCGAGGCGCGCTTCATCGCTCGAATCAACGCAGATGTACGCCTGCGCGTCGAACGTGGGCGTCCTGACGATGGTATCCATCCCGGGAAGGCAGAAAAACCGCGCGGGGATCTCCCCCTCGTTGACGACTTCGCATCGGACGCCGCGCAAAAAAAGAGCGCGGGAGAGCGCCATCGCACTCCCGACGGCGTCGCCGTCGGGGCGCATATGCGTAAAGATCACCGCGCTTCGGATGGTTTTTAAGAGATCTGCGATCTCCTGCAAACTGTTCACTGTTCGTCCTCTTTATCTTCGTCCTTGTGGAGCGAGGCGAACAACTCGTCCATGTGGGAGCCGTACGCCATGCTCTTGTCCTCTAAGAAGGTGATCGCCGGCACCGTGCGCATCCGCATGACCTTGGAAAGCTCATGCCGCACCAGCCCCGCGTTCGCGCGCAGGACGGCGAGCGACGTCTTCTTCTCCTCATCGCTCGCGGCATAGATGCTCACATACACCTTCGCCGTCTTGAAATCGGGCGCGGCGTCCACCTCGGTCACGCTGATGAGCCCCTTTAACGCGGGCTCGCGGTTTTTGAGTTCGCCCGAGATGATCGCGGCGATCTCGCGCTGCAATTCTCCGTCCACACGGTCGGTACGTCTTGTCATATCAAAACTCCTGTGTCCGCGCCCGCGCCTTTGCAGAGGACGCGGCGCTCCTTCGGGAATGTCCCCGGTCCCCCGCGGCGTCCGCGGGAAATACGCCCGTTCAGTTCTTGATCTCTTCGATCATATAGCACTCGATATAGTCGCCGACCCTGATCTCGTTGAAGTTTTCGATCGCGCAGCCGCATTCGAGACCGGCGGCAACTTCCTTGACGTCGTCCTTATAGTGCTTGAGCTGCTTGACGTTGCCTTCGACGATCATGACGTCGCTGCGGTAAATGCGCAGCTTGCCGCCGCGGACGAGCCGCCCTTCCGTGACGAGACAGCCCGCGACCGTGCCGACGCCCGTGATATTGAAGGTCTGGCGCACTTCCGCCTTGCCCATATACACTTCCTTGTACTTGGGCGAGAGCATCCCCTTGAGCGCCGCTTCCATGTCGTCGAGAAGCTCGTAGATGATGCGGTACATCCTGACGTCGACGTGGCTGCGCTCGGCAAGCGTCTTTGCCTTGCTGTCGGGACGCACGTTAAAGCCGATGATGATCGCGTTGGCGGAATCGGCGAGCGAAACGTCGCTCTCGGTGATCGCGCCCGCCGCGGCATGGATGACCTTGACGCGCACTTCCTCGTTGGAGAGCTTTTCGAGCGATGCCTTGACCGCCTCCACCGAGCCCTGCACGTCCGCCTTGACGATGACCTTGAGGTCTTTCAGGCTTCCCTCGTCCACCTGGCGGAAGATATCGTCCAGCGAGACCTTGGTCGTCTCGTGGATCATGGATTCGCGCTGCTTGTTCCTGCGCTCCTCCTGCACCTGCTTCATGAGGCTCGCTTCGACGGCGAAGATGGCGTCGCCCGCGTTGGGGACGTCCTCCAGCCCGAGCACGGAGACGGCGGTCGAAGGACCCGCCTCCTTGACCGTGCGGCCCTTGTCGTCGATCATGGCGCGCACCTTGCCGACCGTCGTGCCCGAGACGAGGTTGTCGCCCGTGCGCAGCGTACCGTTCTGGACGAGCACGCTCGCCATGGGACCCTTCCCCTTGTCGAGTTTGGCTTCGATGACGACGCCCTTCGCCCTCCGCGTGGGATCGGCTTTGAGTTCCGCCATCTCTGCGACGAGGTCGATGTCCTCGAGCAGCTTATCGATGCCCATGCCCGTCTTGGCGGAGATGGGCTCGACGATGACGTCGCCGCCCCACTCCTCCGGCACGAGATCGTACTTCATGAGTTCCTGCTTGACGCGGTCGGGATCGACGTGCGGTTTATCCATCTTGTTCATCGCGACGATAATGGGAACGCCCGCCGCCTTGGCGTGGTCGATCGCCTCCACCGTCTGCGGCATGATGCCGTCGTCCGCGGCAACGACGAGTACGACGATATCCGTGACCTGCGCGCCGCGCGCACGCATCGCCGTGAACGCCGCGTGACCGGGCGTATCGATAAAGGTGATCTTCTTTCCCTCGCCGAAAGTCACGGTATAAGCGCCGATGCTCTGCGTGATGCCGCCCGCCTCGCCCTCGGTGACGTTGGTCTTGCGGATGGCGTCGAGCAGCGACGTCTTGCCGTGGTCGACATGTCCCATGACGGTGACGACGGGCGCGCGCGCAACGAGATTGCCGCCGTCGCCCTCGCCGTGGAGTTTGAGAAGGGCGTCCTCCGCCGTCTCCGCAGGCTTATATTCGAGGTCGATGCCCAGCTCCAGCGCGATAAACGCCGCGTTGTCGTAGTCCACCGACTCATTGACCGTCTTCATGATGCCCTCTTTGAAAAGGCGCTTGGTGATCTCCACCGCCGAAATACCCAGCTTTTCGGAGAGCACTTTGATGGGGATCTCCTTGCTCGTGACGACGGCGTGGTCGATCTTGATGGTCTGCGTCTCCTTCCTCGCCGCCTTCTTGCCGAAGCGCGCCTTCCTGTAGCCGCTCTTGTCCTCGTCAAAGTCGCCGATGGAAGCGCCCTGTCTGCGCTGAAGGTCGCGCTTGTTGACGACGCGGCGCTGCTCGACGTACGTCTTTTCAAACTTTTTGGCAGGCTCGCGGCGGGGCGCGGCGGGCGCGGGAGCGGGCGCCGCGGGACGGGGCGCGCCGGGACGGACGCCCGGTCTTGCCGCGCCTGTCTGCGGGCGCGTTCCCGTCTGCGGACGGGGCGCGCCGGGACGCGCCGCACCCGTCTGCGGTCTGTTTTGCTGATACGGAGGACGCGCCCCGCGCGGATCTGCCGCGGGACGGTAGGTGGGACGATCGGTCTTGGGCTGCGCGGGACGCTGCGCGCCCTGCCCCGCATTGGGACGGGGCGAAGGCTCCCTCTTTGCGGGCGCGGGCTTTGCCTCCTCTGCAGCGGGCGAGGCGGGCGCGCGGACGGGCTGCGGCTCGGGCGCAGGCGCCTTGCGTGCAGCTTCCGCCGCGGCAGCCTCCTCCGCCTTCTGCCGTTCGGCGGCGGCAGCCGCCTCCTCCGCTTCCTGACGGGCGCGCTCGGCTTCCGCCGCGGCGCGCGCCGCGGCAGCCTCCTCTTCCTTTTTGCGCGCGTCCTCTTCGGCGCGGCGCGCCGCGGCGGCGGCTTCCATCTCCGAGAGCTTCTTCAGAAGTTCGGAGAGCTGTTTCTCCCCCGCCGCGATGGATCTTTGCAGAGCCGACGTCTTCTCGTCCTTCAAGACGGCGCTCAGCTTTTCAATGTTTTCGTATGACATATCTCCTCCGAATAGCGCGGGCAGCCCCCGCAGTCCCGATTCTCTTTCTTATGCCCCGCATTCCTTTGCGATCGCCGCGGCAAGGTGTTCCTCCTGCACGGCGGCGAGTTTGCACGCCTCCTTGTGGACGAGGGATGCAAGATCCTCCGCCCAAACGACGGGACAGGCAAATCGATCGGCAAGTTTTGCGATCTCTTTTTTGGTGTTTTCGGAAGCCGAAGGGTCGGCGACCAGCAGGTATACCCTGCCGCGCACCGCCTTTGCGGCATTGACGCCCCGCGTCAGTTTCCCCGCGCGCCTGCAAAAATTGAGGTATGTTCCCAGCTTACTTTGCACGCAGGAACTCCTCCTCGATCGCCTGGTATACGCTCTCGTCCACTTCCTGCGAGAACGCCTTGTGCAGCAGGCGGTACTTCCTCAGTTTTTTGATGCACGCCTCGCTGTTGCAGATATAGGCGCCGCGTCCAGGGAGCTTTCCCGAAAAATCGAGAGCGATCGCGCCCTCCGCGCTGCGCACGATACGCAGCATCTCCCGCTTGGGTTTTTCCTCGCGGCAGGCGATGCAGGTGCGCATGGGGATCTTCTTCTCTTTGGGCATTTACGCCTCCGTTTCCTCGGCGGGCGCTTCGAGATTGAGTTTTGCCGCAGCCGACTCGCTCTTGACGTCGATCTTCCAGCCCGTGAGACGGGCGGCGAGGCGGGCGTTCTGCCCGTCCCTGCCGATGGCGAGCGAGAGTTTGTCGTCCGGAACGACCGCGACGGCGGACTTTTCGCCCATCTGCGTGACGGAGAGCACGGTCGCGGGAGAGAGCGCCTTGGCGATGAACTCCAGGGGATTTTCGCTCCACAAAATAATGTCGATCTTCTCGCCGCCGAGTTCGGCGACGACCGCGTTGACGCGCGCGCCCTTGTTGCCGACGCAGGCGCCGACGGCGTCGATGCGCGCATCCTCGGACATGATCGCCATCTTGGTGCGGTGTCCCGGCTCGCGGGAGATGCCCTTGACGATGACCGTACCCGCCTTGATCTCGGGGACTTCCTCTTCAAAGAGGCGCTTGACGAGCCCGGGCGCGGCGCGGGTGACGAGCACCTGCGCGTTCCTGCCGCCGCTCTTGACGCGCTTGACGTACACTTTGATCTTGTCGCCGACGTTGTACTTTTCGCCCGGGACCTGATCCTGCGGGAGCATGAGCCCCTCGATCTGCCCCTTGCCGAGTTCGATGTACACGTTCCTCGCGTCCACTTTGCGCACGAGCCCGCTCATGAGTTCGCCCTCCTTGTCGGAGAACTCGGAGAGCGTGTTGTCGCGTTCCGTCTCGTGGATCTTCTGCAAAATGACCTGCTTTGCGGTCTGCGCCGCGATGCGCGAAAAGTCCTTGGGCGCAAATTCGTCGCGGAGGACGTCGCCCACCTTGGCGCTCTTTTTGAGTTCCTGCGCCTCTTCGAGGGAGATCTCCCCTTCACCGGGCTCCTCCGCGTCGGTCACGGTACGCGTAAAATAGCAGCGGATGGTACCCTTTTCGGGATCGAGCTTGACCTCCACCCTTCCCGCCTCGCCGTCGAACTGCTTTTTATAGGCGGAGACGAGCGCCGTTTCGAGCGCTTCGATAAAGGTATCCTCGCTGATCCCCTTTTCGCGTTCCAGATCGGCAAGCGCCGCAAAGAAATCTTTATTGACCATGATCCTTTCCTTCCTGTTGATAGATTGACCGCCGAACGGCGTTATACTTCGATGAGCAGACAGACCTTGGAAGTCTTGTCAAAGGGAATGCGCCGCTCGCCCTTCTCCGTTTGCAGGACGATGACGCCGTCATCCAGGGAGACGAGCGTCCCCTCGTAGTACTTCGCGCCCTCGAAGGGAGCGTAGAGATGCACCTCGATCTTCTCCCCCGCGTGGCGCGCAAAGTCGCGCTCCGTCCTGAAAGGACGGTCGAGCCCGGGCGAGGAGCAGTTGAGCGTGTACGCCGCGCCGAAGGTCGGATCGAGCTCGTCGAGCGCCGCGTCCGCCGCGTGGTGGAACGCCTCGCACAGATCGAGGTCCACGCCGCCCGGCGCGTCGATATAGAGGGTGAGCGAGCGCTCGCGGTTGTTCCAGACCGCCTCCAGAAGTTCCGCGCCGACCGAGGCGGCGACGGGCGCGAGATATTCTTCGATCTCCCGCATGGGTTTGATATTCAATGCGCGACCTCCTTATGCACTGCGGAGAAAATTCTCCTCATACAAAGAATGAGAGCGGGAACCCGCTCTCAATCCAAAGTTCAGATTAAGATCTTCCTTAGTTTACCACGTTTGCACAAAAAATGCAAGCATTTGCCGCGACAATTTTGCAAAAAAGCTCATGTAAAGTCCTTGTCCATCCGCACGAGTTCCAAAAAGATCTTTGCCGTGACGAAGGCGTCGTCAAAGGCGCGGTGATGGTTGAAGGTGAACCCGAAGAAGTCCGCGACGTTGTTGAGCTTGTTGTGCGTGAGGTGAAGGAGCCGCTGCGACATGGCGACGGTATCGTACTGCCGCTGATCGAAGGCAAAGCCCTCTTTCTCGCCGTAATAGCGGATGAACTTGCCGTCAAACCCGATGTTGTGCGCGACGAGCGAGCATCCCGCCGTGAACTTGTAAAAATCAGCGATGACGTCCCCGATCTCGGGCGCGCCGACGAGCATTTCGTCGCGGATGCCCGTGAGCCCCACGATCTCGTCGGAGAGCCGCACGGGGCAGGCGACGAAGGTGGAGAATTTTTCCGCGATGCGCCCCTCTTTGATCTTGACCGCGCCCACTTCGATGATGCGGTCGATCGTCCCCGACGCCGCGGACGTGTTGAGACCCGTCGTCTCCAGGTCGAACACGACGAATTCGCGCCGCGCAAAACCTTCGGGCAGCGGCGCGCCCCCGAACAACGAGCCCTGCACATGATCCTGCACGGGCGAGGGAAACACGGCGCGGTACTGCGCGGGAACGGGGCGCGAAGGGCGCTGCTCCGGAACGAACCCCGAGGGCGGATGCCCCTTGTCGACGTGCTTGGCGCGGAAGGAGAGCGAGCCGTTGAAGAGTTCGTTGTCCCCCGTGAGGCAAACGCCGTCCCCCTGCACGATCGCGCGCACCTTCTCCACGGTCGCCTTCTTGGAAAAGTAGGAACAGCGCAGCTGCCCCGTGCCGTCCGTCACGCTGATGGAAAAATAGGGCTTTCCCGCCTTGGTCGCGCGCTCCTCGATATAGGAGACCGTCCCGCAGACGGTGACGTTCGCGATCTCCTTTTCAAGGTCGGCGATATAGATCGCCTGCGAAGGCTTGGCGCCGTCGACGGGTTCGTACCCCTCGACGGGGAAAAAGCGCGGCGCGCTCACAAATTCCGCTTCGGGCGGCGCCTCCTGCTCGATCTCCCCGCGCGCCCTGTCCTCAAAGCGCACTTCGCCGAACCAACTCCCGCAAAAGCGCCGCGACAGCTCCTCGCTGACCGCATCGAGGACGCCGTCCCCCGTCATGCGGTCGCGCTCCAGTTCGCCGACGGTGATAAAAAACCTGCCGCCCGCGCCGTCGACGGCGACGGCGATATCCTCCGGATCGACGAACGCCGCGATGCCGGGAAAGCGCGTCTTTAAGATATCCGCAACGGCGCGCCGCACGCCCGCCTCGTCGGGGACCGATTTGAGCACGCCGACCTCGGCGGTGAACCCTTCGGGGACGTATTTCTGCGAGACGCCGCGCGCATAGGCGATGTCCTCGGGCGAATAGGTGAGGTCGGTGACGAGAAAGAACTTCGCTTCCCCGCCTCTGACTTCGATCTTGCGCAGCACGGCGCGCACGAGCCCGGGGCTCTTTCTGATCTCTTCCAGATACTGTTTACTTTTCATCGATCAATGCTTCGAGCCGTTCAAAAAACACGCGCTCGGCGTCCTCTTTGCTGACGCGCTCGTTCTCCCGTCCCTTTTGCATGAGGACGCAGTACGTCTCGCCGCCCGCGATCCCGAGATCGCACCCCGCGGCTTCCCCGGGGCCGTTGACGACGCAGCCCATGACGGCGACTTTGAGCCTCTTTTTTACCGTGCGCACCCGCTCCTCGACGCGCGCCGCCATGCCGATGCAGTCGTAGCGGCATCTGCCGCACGTCGGACAGGCGACCACTTCGACGTAGTCCTTTTCCAGCCCGCAGGCGCGCAGGATATCGTGCGCGGCGTACACCTCGCGGACAGGGTCGTCGGAGAGCGAAACGCGGATGGTCTCGCCGATGCCCGCAAGCAGCAGCGAGCCGATGCCCACGCTGCTCTTGACGATACCCATGCGGCGGGTCCCCGCCTCGGTGACGCCGAGGTGCAGCGGATAGCCGCAGCGCTGCCGGAGCAGCGTGTATGCCTCGACCGTGAGCGGCACGTCGGACGCCTTGACGGAGACGACGATATCCTCCACGCCGTGCCGTTCGAGCACGGCGACGTTTTGAAGCGCGCTCAGGACGAGCGCTTCCGCGCTCCTGCCGTAGCGCGCGAGATGTTCCTTTTCGATGCTGCCCGTATTCGCGCCCACGCGCACGGGGACGTGATGCGCCCTGACGCAATCGGCGACGCGCGCGACTTCCCTCTCCCCGCCGATGTTCCCGGGGTTGATGCGCAGCTTGTCGGCGCCGTTCTCGACGGCGAGCACGGCAAGCTTTGCCGAAAAATGGACGTCCGCGACGACGGGAACACCCACCCGCCCGCAGACGGAAGAGAGGGCGCGCGCGTCCTCTTCGTCCGCCACGGCGACGCGCACGATGTCGCAGCCCGCATCGCGCAGCGAAACAATTTGAGCGACGCTTGCCTCCACGTCGCTCGTCTTGACCGTCGTCATGCTCTGCACGGCGATCGTCCCGCCGCCCAGCAGCACGTTGCCGACACGCACTTGTTTCATTTGTTCTTTCCCTCGCCCGCCGCCTGTTCTTCGGCATTCTTACGCTCCATCATCTGCTGCAGCTCCGCCATGAAGGAGGAGATGTCCTTGAAGGAGCGGTACACCGAGGCGTAGCGCACATAGGCGACCTCGTCCAGTTCTTTGAGCCCCTCCATGACCATCTCGCCGATCGCCTTGGAAGAGACCTCCTGCTCCATCGAATTGTAGATCTTTTTGGCGACCGATTCGGCGAGCGCATCGATCTTTTCGATGGGGACGGGGCGCTTTTCGCACGCCTTGATGATGCCGCGTTTGATCTTGCCCAGATCGAACGCCTGCCGCGTCCCGTCGCTCTTGACGACGAGGATGGGCGCGACCTCGATGGTCTCGTACGTCGTGAACCGCCTGCCGCAGCCCATGCACTCGCGGCGGCGGCGGATGGTCCGCTCGTCGTCCGCCGAGCGCGAATCGATGACTTTACTTTCCGTACAATTACAATACAAGCAGCGCATATACTCCTCCGAAGGGCATATCTTGTGGAACGATTTGTATGATTATACCATATTTCATGCTTCTTGTAAAGAGTTTGCAGAAAAAACACACAGAAAAATGCGCCTGCCGTGACTGCGGCAGGCGCATTGCGCTCTCAGATCCTTGCGACGCCCGTGCGGCGCGCGGCAGCCTTGACCGCCTCCGCGACCGCATCCTTGACGCGGGGATCGAAGGAATCGGGGATGATGTATTCGGGCGTGATCTCGTTTTCAGGAATGACGCCCGCGATCGCCTCCGCCGCCGCGATCTTCATCTCGTCGTTGATGTCGCTCGCGCGCACGTCGAGCGCCCCGCGGAAGATGCCGGGGAAAGCGAGGACGTTGTTGATCTGGTTGGGGAAGTCGCTCCTGCCCGTACCCATGATGCGCACGCCCGCCGCCTTCGCCTCGTCGGGCATGATCTCGGGAACGGGGTTCGCCATCGCAAAGATGATGGGATCGGGCGCCATGGTCTTTACCATCTCCGCCGTGAGGCTCCCGGGAGCGGAGACGCCGATGAACACGTCCGCGCCCTTGATGACCTCGGCGAGGGAGCCCTGCTTTCTTTCGAGGTTGGAGATCTTCGCCATCTCCGCCTTGATCTCGTTGAGCCCGTCGCGGCCCTCGTAGATGGCGCCCTTCCTGTCGCAGAGGATGACCTTTTTCAGCCCCCTGCTCATCAGCAGTTTGGTGATGGCGATGCCCGCCGCGCCCGAACCGTTGACGACGACGGAGAGATCCTCCATCTTCTTTCCGACGAGTTTCAGCGCGTTGATCATCGCCGCGAGCGTGACGACGGCGGTGCCGTGCTGATCGTCGTGGAAGATCGGGATGTCGCACACTTCCTTGAGGCGCTTTTCGATCTCAAAGCAGCGGGGCGCGGAGATGTCCTCCAGATTGACGCCGCCGAAGCTGCCCGCAAGCAAAGCGACGGTGTTGACGATATCGTCCACGCTCTTGCTGCGCACGCAGAGCGGGAAGGCGTCCACGTCGCCGAAGGTCTTGAAGAGGGCGCACTTGCCCTCCATGACGGGCATCCCCGCCTCGGGGCCGATGTCGCCGAGCCCCAGCACCGCGGTGCCGTCCGTGACGACCGCGACGAGGTTGGCGCGGCGGGTGTAGACGTAGGAGAGATCGACGTCCTTGCTGATCGCAAGGCAGGGCTCTGCGACGCCGGGCGTATAGGCGACGGCGAGTTCTTCCCTGTTGGTGATGGGAGCGCGGGTCACGACTTCGATCTTGCCCTGCCACTCCTTGTGCTTGTCGAGTGCGTACTGTTTCTTGTCCATTTGAAAGAATACCTCTGATGGTTAAATTTTAAGGGTGTCCATGAACTCCCTGATTTTCTTTGCCGTAGCGTGCAGTTTGTCCAGCTCTTCCTGCGTGAAATCATACATGAGCTTGCCGACGACGCCCTCCTCTCCGACGAAGGAAGGGACGCTGATCGCAACGTCGCCGATGCCGTAGTAATCTTCGAGCAGCGACGTGACGCTGAAGATGGAGCGCCTGTTTTTGAGGACGGTCGCGGCAAGTTCCGCAACGATGGCGGCGATCGCGAAATTGGTCACGCCCTTGCGCTTGATGACCTGCGCGCCCGAAGAGATGGTCTCGCGCATGACCTCTTCCTTGTCGAGGGAGATATTGCACTTCTCGCAATAGGACGCAAGGTGCATCCCCGAGACATGGACGGAGCTCCATACCGCGAACTGCGCTTCGCCGTGTTCGCCCGCCGTATAGCCGTGGATATTGCGGATGTCCGCGCCGATCTTGGTGCTGAGAAAGTAGCGGAAACGCGCGCTGTCGAGCACCGTACCCGTTCCGAACACCCTGCCGACGGGCAGCCCGCTCTCCTTCTGGATGAGATAGGTGATGACGTCCACGGGGTTGGAGACGACCATGATCGCCCCGCCGTTGTAGTACTTCATGATGCTCGCGATGACGCCGCGCGCGATGGCGATGTTCTTGGCGGCGAGGTCGAGCCGCGTCTCGCCCGGCTTTCTGCCCACGCCCGCCGTCACGACGATGAGATCGCTGTCAACGATGTCGGGATAGTCGCCGCTGTAAATGTTCATCGTCCCCATCGTGATGAGGCCGTGGCTGATGTCCATCGCCTCCCCTTCCGCCTTCTCCTTGTTGACGTCGATGATGACGATCTCCGCGCACAGCCGCTGCGTCGCAATGGAAAACGCGCACGCCGCGCCGACCGCTCCCGCGCCGATGATGCTGATCTTGGTAGGTTTTCTCTCCATACGTTCTTAACACCTCTGTCTTAATCAAAAATGGATTTTTGCCGAAAATCCCCGAGTATCCATAGTATATCACAATCTCCCCCGTCCGCACAAGGGGTTTTGTAAATTTTTTTCCGTCATTTCACAAAAAAAGCCCGCCTGCGGCGGGCGGCTGCCGTCATTGCGGCGTTGTCTTTGACGGTTCTTCGGGAAGTTCCTGCACCTCCGTCAGATCTTCCGCCTCCTGTTCGCGCGGGAGCTGCATCCTCTCGCTCGTAAAGCCCCTTCCGCGCACCTCCGAAACGACGCTGAACATGAGGAAGGCGTCCGGGTCGATCTTGTAGATGGCATTTTTGAGGCGGACGACGTCGCGGTTGCCGACGATGGTCATGAGCACATAGCAGTTCTCGCGCAAAAAACCCGTCCTGCCGTAGAGCATAGTGACGCCGCAGTTGAGGTCGTTCAGGATCATCGTGCGGATCTCGCGGTATTTTTTGGAAATGATCTTGACCTGCGTCCGCTTCAAGCCGATGGGCGAGACAACGTCCACGATGAGCGCCGCGATGAGGGTGATGAGGATGCCGTAGAGCACCGTCTCGAGCGTGACGCCCGCAAAGAGCTGGATGAGCACGATGGTGATATCGAGCGTCCACATCGTGACGACGATGGGGATGCCGAAGAGTTTGTTGAGGATGAGCGGCGGGATATCGGTGCCGCCCGTCGAAGCGCCGACGCGCACGACCATGCCGATCCCGAAGCCGAAGAGCAGCGCGCCGAACAGCACGGCGAGCAGCGGATCCCCTTCCGCGATGATATGCCCCTCGCGCGCGACGTACAGTTCGTTGAGCTTTGTGTGCAGCGCCATGAACGTGGGATACAGGAGCGTCCCCGCGAGCGTTGCCGCGGCAAACCGCTTGCCCAGAAAGACGGCGCCGACGAGAAAGAGCGCGATGTTTGCGATATAGACGGTCACCGTGACCGCCCACTCCGTGCTCTCGCCCTCGGGCAGAAGGTTTCTGACGAAGATACCGACGCCCGTCGTCCCGCCCATGACGAATTCATGCGGCACGATGAAATAGGCGCTCGCCGCCGAGGCGATGAAATTTCCCGCCACGACGATGAGACAGTAGATGAGAAAATGTCTGACCTGTTTTGCCGTCGGCTGTGTCAAGTGTACTTTCATGTCCTCTCCGCTGCGGCAGATGACCGCGGGACTATTATAGCAAAAAACTTTTCCGCTTTCAAGCTGTTTCCCGTAAAAATCTTCAAATTCCCGCCGTCACCCTTTTTTCGGGCGCGCGCATACGATGAAGTGCGGGTCTGTCCCGCAAATTTTTACAGACGAGGTCTATCATGTGCCATTGCCAAACGTGCTCCTGCTGCCTTTGCAGGGCGCTCGCCAACCTCTTTTCCACAGACTGCTTCTCCGCGTCCCGTTACAGCGCCGCGTGCGGCTGCGGCGGGTCGGCGCAGACGGCGCAGGACGGCTGCGGCTGCGCAAGACAGGACTGCGCCCGTACGGGCTACGGCTCATGTGCGGACGGCGCGTTCTGCTCCGAAGCCTATTATGCCCGCCAGTACGCCCTCGGTGGGAACGACGGTTGTTATTATTGCTGCCGCTGCCGCCGCATATGAAAAAAACGCAGGGATCTTCCCTGCGTTTTTTCACCTTTTTTTACTTTGCATATTCCACGCTGCGGAATTCGCGGATGACGTTGACCTTGATCTGACCGGGATATTCCAGTTCCGCTTCGATCTTCTTGGCGATGTCCTTGGCAAGGAAGAGCGCCTTCGCGTCGTCCACCTGATCGGGCTTGACGATGACGCGCACCTCTCTGCCCGCCTGGATGGCGTAACTCTTGTCCACGCCCTGGAAGCCCGCGGCGATCTCCTCAAGTTTTTCGAGACGTTTGACGTAATTGGAGCCCGTCTCCCTTCTCGCGCCGGGGCGCGCGCCCGAGATGGCGTCCGCCGCCTGCACGAGCACCGCTTCGATGGTCTTGGGTTCGACGTCGCCGTGGTGCGCCATGATGGCGTTGACGATCATCGCGTTTTCCTTGTACTTCTTGGCAAGATCGGCGCCGATCTGGATATGCGTCCCCTCCTGCTCGTGATCGACCGCCTTGCCGATGTCGTGCAGGAGCCCCGCGCGCTTGGCGAAGTTGACGTCCAGCCCCAGTTCCTGCGCCATCAGCCCCGCAAGGTTGGCGACTTCGATGGAGTGCTTGTAGACGTTCTGCCCGTAGCTCGTGCGGAATTTGAGCCTGCCGATGAGTTTGATGAGTTCGGGATGCAGCCCGAAGATGCCCACTTCGAACATGGCGTTCTCGCCCGCGGCTTTGATCTGCTGCTCGAGTTCCTTGGTGACTTTTTCCACCGTCTCCTCGATACGGGCGGGGTGGATCCTGCCGTCTGCGATGAGGCGCTCGAGCGTGAGGCGCGCGATCTCGCGGCGGACGGGATCAAAGCCCGAAAGGATGACGACTTCGGGCGTGTCGTCGATGATGAGTTCGATGCCCGTGGCGTTTTCGATGGCGCGGATGTTCCTGCCCTCGCGCCCGATGATGCGCGCCTTCATGTCGTCGTTGGGCAGCGGGACGACGGAGACGGTCGCTTCGGACGCGTGATCGGCGGCGCAGCGCTGGATGGCGAGCGTGATGATGTTCTTGGCGTTGAGATCCGCCTCCTCCTTCGCCTGCTGTTCAAGGTTCCTCACCTGAACGGCGACGTCGCGGCGGGTCTCGTCGAGGATCTCCTCGGTGAGGAGTTTTTTCGCCTCGTCCTTGGTGAGCTGGGAGACGCGCTCCAGTTCCTGCACCATCAGCTCGTGCTGATGGGACAGCACTTCCTGCTTTTTGGAGACATCCTCAAGGCGCTTATTGAGGTTTTCCTTTTGCGCGTCGAGCGACTCGTTCTTCTTGGCGAGTTCCGCTTCCTTGCGTTCGAGGGCATCCTCCTGCTTGTTGAGACGGGATTCGATGCGCTGCTGTTCGGCGCGCTTCTCCTTCATCTCCTGTTCAAATTCGTTTCTTCTTTTAAGTTCCTGTTCCCTTGCCTCTAAAATAGCTTCCTTCTTGATCCGCTTCCCTTCCGCGCGCGCTTCGTCGAGCATCTCCTCCACGCGCTTGCTCGTTTCGTCGAGTTTCTGTTCCGCTTTCTTTTTGGAAATACGTTTCAGGATGAACCACGTTGCGCCGAACGCCGCGCCGGCGCCGACCACGAGCAGCAGGACCATGAGTCCGACCGCAAGTCCGGTGTTCATCGTAGCAAGGAGCAGGCTGCCGGAATATTGCATAACAGCCTCCCTTTATTATAAATTTGACTTTATCTATAACTGCCCGCAACCGCATAGTGGGGCATGATATGACATTGTCACAGCTATTATACAATATCTTGGGCTGCGCTGTCAATCTCTTGACGGAAAAAAATCATTTCTTTTTTCCTGCGGCGCAAAAAAACGGGCGGCAGAAGCCGCCCGCATCCCGTGCGTTTTACAGTTTTTCCGCCCGTTCCAGCCAGAGCGCGGCGGAGGCGTCCGAAGGCATCCTCCAGTCGCCGCGGGGCGAGAGCGAGACGGAACCGATCTTCACGCCGTCCGGCACGCAGTTGCGTTTGAACTGCTGCGAGAAGAAGCGGCGGTAGAAGCTGACGAGCCACTTTTTGAGCGTCGCGCCGTCGTATTTGCCCGCAAAGGCGCGGCGGGCGAGGAAATACGTCTTTTCGGGCGGGTCCCCGCGGCGCAGGAAGCGGTAGAGGTAGAAGTCGTGCAGTTCGTAGGGACCGATGAGGTCCTCCGTTTTCTGCGCGATATTGCCCGTTTTGTCGGGCGGGAGCAGTTCGGGAGAGATCTCCGTCGCGAGGATGTCCCCGAGGATGCGCTGCACCGCGCCGCCCAGCCGTTCGCCCTCGGCGCCAACGAGACAGCGCACGAGCGTCTTTGGCACCGAACAGTTGACGGCGTAATTGCTCATATGATCGCCGTTATAGGTACACCAGCCGAGCGCGAGCTCGGACAGGTCGCCCGTACCGACGACGAGCCCGCCCGTCTCGTTGGCGACGTCCATCAGGATCATCGTGCGGTAGCGCGCCTGCGCGTTCTCATAGGCGGCGTTCAGCACCCCGGGATCGTGTCCGATATCCGCAAAATGGCTGAGGACGGTCTCCGAAATGGGGACCGTGCGCGCCGTCACCCCCATCGCCTCCATCAGCAAAAGCGAATTGTTTTTGGTCTTGCCCGTCGTGCCGAAGCCCGGCATGGTATAGGCGAGAATGTCCTTCCTGTCCTTTTGAAGAAGATCGAAGGCGCGCGCCGCGACGAGCAGCGCGAGCGTGGAATCCAGCCCGCCCGAGACGCCGACGACCGCCGTCGCGGCGTGCGTATGCGCGAGACGGCGCGCGAGCGCCTGCGCCTGGATGTTCAGGATGAGCTCCGCGCGTTCACGGCGCTCCTCCTGCGCGGGCAGGAAGGGATGCGCCGACACCGCGGGCGCGGGCTCGGCGTCCGTCAGGAAACCGGCGTACACCGCAGCGCCGCCCTGCCGCGCGTCCCCCGCCTCCGCCGCGCGGAAGGTGTTCATGCGCCTGCGCTCGCTTTGCAAAAAGCCGATGTCGAGGTCCGCCTCGCACACGCCCGCCCCGAAGGGCGCGCACTCGGCAAGGCAGACGCCGTTTTCATAGATCATGTTGTTGCCCGCGAACACCATGTCCGCGGTGCTCTCGCCCGTACCCGCGTCGCAGTACACATAGGCGCACGCGTTCTTCCCCGACTGCGCGGAAACGAGCGTTTTGCGGTACTCCCGCTTGCCGACCGTCTCATCGCTCGCCGAGAGGTTGACGATGACCGTCGCCCCCGCGCGGCAGAGCGCTTCGGAAGGAGAGCCCGCCGCCCAGAGATCTTCGCAGATCTCGCAGGCGACGGCGGCTTCCCCGTCGCAGAAGAGAAGGTCGCCCGCGACGGGAACGGCGTCCCCGCCGAAGGAAACGCAGGCGCGCTCCCCGGGGCAAGCCGCAAAATAGCGCGCTTCGTAAAATTCTGCATAGTTCGGGATGTGCTTCTTGGGGACAAAGCCCAGCACCTTCCCGTCCGCGACGCCCGCCGCGCAGTTATACAGCTTTCCGCCGACCGCGAGGGGCAGTCCGACAAAGACGAGCATCTTTCTTCCCGCCGTCGCCTGCGCGACCGTACCGAGCGCCGAAAGACAGCCCTCGAGCAGGGCGTCCTGCAAAAACAGGTCGCCGCAGGTATAGCCCGAGAGGGAGAGCTCGGGAAATACCAGAAGCTCCACTCCCCTGTTTTCCGCCTCGCCGATCGCCTCGCAGATGCGCGCCGCGTTGTAGGCGGGATCGGCAACGCGCAGGGCGGGGCTCACCGCCGCCGCCCGCAAATATCCGTATTTCATACGCTGTTACGCTTCGCCCGCGACTTCTTCGACGGGCGCGCCCTTCGCCGCCGCGCGGATCTTTTGTTCGATCTCTCCGGCAAGTTCGGGGTTATCCTTCAGGAACTGGCGCATTTTCTCGCGCCCGTTCGCGACTTTCTGGTCATTGTAGCTGAACCACGCACCGCTCTTTTTGATGACGTCGAACTGTACGCCGAGATCGATGAGGCACCCCTCCTGCGAGACGCCCTCGCCGTACATGATATCGAACTCCGCCTGACGGAAGGGCGGCGCGAGCTTGTTTTTGACGACCTTGGCGCGGCAGCGGTTGCCCGCGGCGCCCTCGGTGTCCTTCAGGATATCCGTCTTGCGGACGTCGATGCGCACCGAGGCGTAGAATTTGAGCGCCTTGCCGCCCGGCGTGACTTCGGGATTGCCGAACATGACGCCCACCTTTTCGCGCAGCTGGTTGATAAAGACGACGCACGTCTTGCTCTTGTTGACGATCGCCGTGAGCTTTCTGAGCGCCTGCGACATGAGCCGCGCCTGCAAGCCGACGTGCGATTCGCCCATGTCCCCTTCGATCTCCGCCTTGGGCGTCAGCGCGGCGACGGAGTCGACGACGATGATGTCCACCGCCGAGGAACGCACGAGCGCATCGACGATGTCGAGCGCCTGCTCGCCCGTATCGGGCTGGGAGACGTACAGCTCGTCGAGGTCGACGCCCAGCTTTTTGGCGTAGACGGGATCGAGCGCGTGCTCCGCATCGATGAACGCGGCGACGCCGCCGAGTTTTTGCGCCTCCGCGATGGCGTGCAGCGCGACCGTCGTCTTGCCCGAGGACTCGGGACCGTAGATCTCCACCATCCTGCCGCGGGGCAGCCCGCCGACGCCGAGCGCCAGATCGAGCGAAAGACAGCCCGTGGGGATGACTTCGATATCGGTATTGCCCGCGCTTTCGCCGAGCTTCATGATGGCGCCCTTGCCGTACGCCTTTTCGATCTGCGCGAGGACGGCGTCCAGCGCTTTGAGTTTTTCTTCGTTCATATCCTTACTCCTTGCCGAATTTCCTGTCATGAGATCTCCCTGTACGCCAGAAAGAGCGCAAGGTTGATCGCCGTTTGCGTCACCGTCTCCCTGTCTCCCGAAAGGCGGAAACGGAACACGCGCACCCGTTCGCGGGTGCCTGCCGCAAGATAACACAGCCCGACGGGCTTGTTGGAGCCGTCCGCGTCGGGTCCCGCGATGCCCGTCGTTGCGATCGCGACGTCGCAGTTGCCCTGTTTCAGAAGCCCCGCCGCCATCTCATAGGCGACCTCGTCCGAAACGGCGCCCTTGCTCATGAGCGTCAGTTCGCTCACGCCGAGGCGCTCACGCTTCGCCTTGTTGTCGTAGGCGTTGATGCCCTCAAAAAAGACGGCGCTCGCCCCGGGGACGCGGACGATGGCGCGCCCCACGCCGCCCGCCGTGAAGGATTCCGCCGTCGAGACGCGCAGGCGGTGCAGCCTGAGCGCCGAGACGAGCCGCTCGGCGAGCGACATATCCTCCATTGCGTAGAGATAGTCTTTGAGATCGGTCGCGACGATCCTGACGACCTCGTCCGCGATCATCTTGGGCGTCTCCTGATCGTAGACCGCTTCGATGCGCGCGCAGCCGTATTCCTCCGACGTATGGATGTACAGTTTTCCCTGCGCCGCGTCCTCCGCCTTGCGGACGGCGGCGGCGACCGCTTCGCGCGGGGCGGAACAGGTGCGCATGACGACGCTCGCGAAGGAGCGCTTCCTGCGCCTGTCGATGCGCGGCACGAGCGCCGTCTTTGCGAGCGCCGCGCCCCGCTCCCCTTCGGGGAGGACGGCGTAGAGACAGTCCTCCGTTTCGAGAAAACTCTCCTCCGAAAAGCGTTCGTTGGCGGCGTTCATGACGGCGTCCCTCGCCGCGGTGAGCAGTGCGGGCGCGCACACCAATACGACGGCGCCGCACTCCGTCGAGAGCCGCAAAAGCGCCGCCGAGAGTTTGCTCGGCACATCGTAGGCGAGCGCGTCGATCTCCTCTAAAAATACGCCGCCCGCAAGCAGCGCGTCAAAGACGGGCGCGGCGTCCACCGAACAGAGGGGATTTTTGTTGTTGCGGAGCACGATTCCCGCATACTTCACGCCTGCGTCTCCTCCTTCGCCTCGGTGAGGACGCCCCTGTTCCTGACGATATAGTTGATCCCCGAGATCACCGTGAGCACGGTGCAGGCGACAAACAGCACGATGCCGGCAAAGCCGATGACCTGCCCCGCCGCGGAAGCGGAAAAGCTCAGCCCGACCAGAAGAAAGGCGACCGACGCGTCCTGGAAGGTGGTCTTGACCTTGCCGAGCTTGTCTGCGGCAATGACGAGATCGCGCTCGGCGGCGACCATGCGGAAGCCGCTCACGATGAGTTCGCGCGCCAGAATGAGCGCAACGCACACGCCCGCCACGACCGTCATGAGGGACGCGGCGCGCGCGGCGTCCCCGCCGAACAGCGCAAACGGCTGCCAAAACGCCTCCATGCGCGTCAGCAGAAGGATGAGCGCCGTGGAGACGAGCACTTTGTCCGCAATGGGATCGAGGAATTTGCCGAGGTTGGTGACGAGCCCGCGGGAACGGGCGATATGCCCGTCCAGCGCGTCCGTCGCCGCGGCGAGCACGAACACGACCGCCGCCGCGAAATAATTCCAGCCGTTCATCACGTCCAGATAGAAGAAGAGGACAAAGACGGGGATCATGAAGATGCGCGTCAAAGTCAGTTTATTGGGAAGGTTCATAGTCACTCCTTGAATGCCCCGATGAGATCGCCGTTTTCCGTGTGCTCCACGCAGACGTCGTACACTTCGCCCGTCGCCGCGTGCGGCGCGGTGAAGTACGTCACGCCGTCCACGCCGTACGCCTGGAAATACGTCCTGCCGACAAAGCAGCTCCGCTCATAGTCGATGCCGTCGCACACGACGCGCAAGGTCTTTCCCGCAAAGCCCGCGAGAAAGTCGTCGGCGAGCGCTTCCTGCACCTTGTAGAGCGCCTTGACGCGGCGCTGTTTGACGCGCGCGGGGATCTGACCGGGGAGCTTGTAAGCGGGCGTCCCCTCCTCCCGCGAGTAGGCAAAGAAGCCGCAGTTTTCCAGCTTCACCTCCCGGAGGAAGGCTTTGAGCCCCTCGTGCTCCTCCTCCGTCTCGCCGGGGAAGCCCGCGATGAAGGTGGAGCGCAGCGCGATCCCGGGGATCTCCCGCCGCAGCCGCGCGATGAGTGCAAGATAACTCTGCCGCGTCCCCCTGCGTCCCATGCGCTTTAAGACGGCGTCCTCGCTGTGCTGCAGAGGAATGTCGAGGTACTTTACGATCTTATCGTTGTCGCGCACTTCGCGGATGAGCTCGTCCGTGACCACCTCGGGATAACAGTATAGCAGACGAATATGACGGATATTGTCAAGTCCGGAAAGTTTTTGCAGCAGCGGGACCAACAAATTTTCGCCCGTGTCCGAGCCGTAGCGCGTCGTATCCTGCGCGACGAGCACGAGTTCGTGCGTCTCCCCCAGAGAGCGCGCCTCCCGGACGAGGTCCTCCGCCGGATAGGAGCGGTACTTCCCGCGGATGGACGGGATGAGGCAGTATGTACAGTGATTGGAGCAGCCGTCCGCGATCTTCAGGAACTTGATATGCGGCGGCGTCGTCAAAACGCGCTCGCTCCCCTCCCTGCCCGTGCGGACGGCATTGACGCGCTCGCCCGCGTACGCCCGCTCGAGGGCGGGAAAGAGTTCGGAGCAGTCGGAAACGCCCAAAAAGACGTCCCCCTCCGTGAGAGCGGGAACGAGTTCGTCTGCAAATTTTTCGGGGAGGCATCCCGTGACGACGATCTTTTCCAGCTTGCCGCAGCGGTAAAAATCGCTTGCGATGACCGTCGAGATCGCTTCCTCCCTCGCTTCATTCAGGAAGGCGCAGGTGTTCACGATGAGCACCTGCGCTTGTTCGATATCGTCCGTGATGGGACAGCCGTGGCGGCGGACCTCCCCCAGCAGCCGTTCCCCGTCCACGCGGTTCTTGTCACAGCCGAGAGAGATCATGCCGAAGACTTTCTTCATACGATGTCTCCGTATTTTTCCTGGAATTCTTCCTTGGTGAGCAGGACGCTGCGCGCCTTTGCCTTGCCGTCGAAGGGAGAGATATAGCCCATGAGATCCATCCATTCGATGATCTTGCCGGCGTGATTATACCCGACCGAGCACTTTCTCTGGATGAGCGAGATGGACGCCTGCCCCAGATCGACGACGATCTTGAGCGCGCGGATGTACAGAGGATCGACCGCGCCGTCGTCGCCGTCCTCACCGCCGCCGCCCGCGCCGCTCTCCGTCTTGTTGATATATTCGGCGACCGATTCGTCGAAATACGCCTCGTTGTGCGCCTTGACGTCCTCCACGACGCGCTGCATATCGGCAGCGGAAACGAACGCGCCCTGCACGCGCTTGCTGACGAACATCCCGCCCGTGCGAAAGAGCATATCGCCGTTTCCGAGCAGCTTCTGCGCGCCCGACTCGTCGAGGATGGTGCGCGAGTCGACGTCCGAAATGACGCGCAGCGCCATACGGGTGGGAAGGTTGCCCTTGATGACGCCCGTGATGACGTCCACCGACGGACGCTGGGTGGCGAGCACGAGATGGATGCCCGCGGCGCGCGCCTTCTGCGTCAGGCGCTGGATGCGCTCTTCGATGTCCTTCTTGGCGACGGACATGAGGTCGGCGAGCTCGTCGACGACGATGACGATCTTGGGCAGCTTTTCCTCGTCGGGCGTGATATTGACGTTGTACTCGTCGATATTGCGAACGTTGATGCCTCCCCTCGTCTTCTTTTCAAACAGGTCGTAGCGGCGTTCCATCTCCTTGATCGCCCAATTGAAGGCGGCGACCGCCTTCTGCGCGTCGGAGATGATCTCGTTGATCATGAGGTGCGGCAGTCCGTCAAAGACGATGAACTCCGTCTTTTTGGGATCGATGAGGATGAGGCGAAGTTCCTCGGGCGAATACTTGTAGAGCAGACTGATGATCATGGCGTCGAGGCAGACCGACTTACCCGAGTTGGTGGAGCCCGCCACGAGGATATGCGTCATTTTGACGATATTCCCGCAGACGTTGCGCCCTTCGACGTCCTGTCCGACCGCAAACATCAGCGAGCCCGGCTTTGCCCTGACGTATTCCTCCGACTGCATGACCGACTTCAGACCGACGGTCGCGCGCCTGGAGTTGGGGACTTCGATGGAGATGGTCCCCTTTTCGGAATTGGAATAGATGTTCACGCCGTCGCGCGCGTGCAGGCGCATCGCGACCTCGGCATCCCTCTTGATGACCTGCGTGACGCCGACGTTGCGGGGGATATCGATGTCGTAGCGGGTGACGGTCGCGCCCGTCGTGACGCCGACCACCTCCGCTTCGACGCGGAAGCCGCGCAGCGTCTCCATGATGGTCTCGGAATTGTCGGCGATCTCCTCCTGCGTGATGCCGACACTGTCGTTATAGTCGGAAAGATCGGCAAGATTGGGGCGGACGTACGCCTTATATTTATGCTTCTGCGGCTGCGGCGCGGGCGGCTCCTCCGCGGGCGTCACCGCCGCCGCGCGGGAAGCGTCCAGCGCGCGTTCGCCGCGCGAGCGCTCCCCTCTCCCGCGGGCGGGGACGGGAAGCTGCGTCTCCTCGCGGTAGTCGGCGTCGTTCTCCTCCGTTCCGAAGAGATCGGCGGCGGACCCTGTTTCGCCGCCGTAGACGCGGCTCCCCTCCGCGCGCACGATGTCCTCGCCTGCGGGAGCGGCATCCTCCCGCCCGCTCTCCTGCGCCGCGGTGCGGCGGGCAGCCAGCTTGTTTCTGTCAAAGCGGTCGGGAACATTCTCGTCGATATGCGTGCGTTCCTCGACGGGACGGGAAAACAGATTGCGCAGATCCTGCTCGCGCGCCGCAGACTCCTTGCTCTGGCGCGAGGCGGGACGCACGGGGATGGCGGGCTGCGGCGCTTCGGGCGCGGCAGGCTCGTCCGAGGCGGACGGCATGACTTCTTCGGACACGACGCCGTCCATCGCGCCCGATTTGACGGGATCGAGCAGCGGCTCTTCGTTCGTCCCGCGCACCGCATAGGGCGTGCGCGCGGCGCTCTCTTCGGGATAGGAAGGCTTCGGCGGCACGACGGGCGCGGCGGGCTCCCTCTCGGGAACGGGCGTGCGCTCCTCGGGCGGCGGCGCGGGCGCGACGTCGCGGACGGGATAGACGGGACGGGACGCGCCGCGGACGGAAGTTCCGCCCGCAACGTCGGGAAGATCGGTCCCGTGCGACGCGTCAAAGGGAACGTCCTTGGAATAGACGTCGCGGTTGGGATAGAGCGGCACGTCGGGCGCGCGGTAGGAGGGCGGATAGTTGAGGTCGTCCCCTCGCTCGCGCTCGACGGCGCGCGGCATGGGCGCGGGCGTCTCCTCCGCCTGCACGGCGTAGCTGCGCGTATAGCTGCCCTGCGCGGTCTTGTCCGCGTCCGCAGCCTTGCCAACGGGACCTACGCTCGAACGGCGCGGATAGGTATTGAAGCGGGAATCGCTGTCAAAGATGAGATTTTCCTGATAGTCCTTTGCGGGATCGTTGCGGAACAAGATCTCGCGGCTGCGCTCATAGGCGTCCTGCGCCGAGAGCGGCGGCTGCACATAGTTTTCCCGCTTGTAGTCCGCGCCGACGCCCGACGTCTGCGCGCGGTAGGAGGGCGCGGGATAGCCGTTCCCGTCGTCCGCGGGATAGCCGTAGACGGGCGCCCCGGGATAGGCGGGCGCGGCGGGATAGACGGGCGCGTCCTCGGGATAGGCGGGCTGCCCCTCATAGCCGGCGCCGTAAACGGGCGCGGCGGGCGCCTCTTCATGCGGGGCGGCGCGCTCCGGCTCGGGCAGATCGTCGAACGCGACGCTCTTGTCCGCAGCCCTGCGCTCGGGACGCATCCGCGTGGAGGGACGAAGATAGATGCGGAGCGGCGTGTCCAGCGCAATGAGATAGAGCGCGAGCAGCACGAGCAGCGCATAGAGGATATACGACCCCGCCGCGGAAAGCACGGCGCGGACGGGATAGGCGATGAGCCCGAGCAGCACGCCGCCGCCCGTACCCGACGCGGCGCTCTCCCCCGCCGCCGTCCAGCAAGCGTTCATATACCCGCCGAAGCCGAGGGAGAAAAACCTCTCCGCGGTCGCCGCCTGCACGATGAGGAAGACTGCGGCGAGCAGAAAGTACACACGGGCGACCCAGCGCGCGGGGATGGGCTTTTTGCCGAACACGAGGACGACGGAGACGTACAGCAGCAGGGCGAGCAGCGGGTAGACGAAAAAGCCCGCGAACCCGACAAAGAACGCCGTGATCGCGATGCCGATCTCGCCGAATACGATGCCGCCCGTCGCACAGATAAAGAGCATGACGGCGCTGAAAAGAAGCAGCGTCATGCCGATCGTCTCCCGCGTGAGGAGCGCGCCCATACTCTTATTCTGTTTGTTTTCTCCGCGTCCGACTCCGTTCAAAATAACCTCCGTCACGCTGCCGAAGCAGCCGTGGTGTCAGCAACAGCCCCCGTTTCAAAAAGGGTATAGTTCCACATCATGAGAATAGGATGGTCATATTATACCATCCCCGCGCCAATTTTTCAACAATATTAAGGTCATTTTTGCAAATTTTCGCGAGAGCCCGCCCGCAAGCAAAAACGGGCAGACCGCGCGCGGTTTGCCCGTTTGGGAGACTGAGCCGTTCAGACCATATTTTCAAGGATGAGCTTGTCGGCGACGAGCGCGATAAATTCGCTGTTGGTGGGTTTCTCCGTGCCGATGTACACCCGCGCGCCGAAGATGGCGTTGACGGCGTCCACCCTGCCGCGGTTCCACGCGACCTCGATGGCGTGACGGATGGCGCGTTCCACCTTGCTTGCCGTCGTCTCGTACTTCTCCCCGATGACGGGATACAGTCCCTTCGTCACGTTGTTGATGACGCGCGGATCGGCGACCGCCATCTTGATGCCCTCCCGCAGATAGTTGTAGCCCTTAATGTTGGGCGGGATGCCGATGGAGACGAAAATGTTGCTGATGCGCTCGTCCAGAGAGCCCGCGCGGCGGCGTTCGATCTTCTCGCGGACGGGCGCGGGCGCGTCCTCCTGCGAGAGCTCGGCGACGCGCTCTTCGACGACCTCCGCCGAAACGGGCTTCATGAGATAGTACCGCGCGCCGAGCGCGATGACGCGGCTGACGATCTTGTCGTCCGCAAAGTTCCCGAGCACGACGAAGTCCGCTTTCAGTCCTGCCTTCTTTGCACGCTCCATTACGGTAAAGCCGTCCAATGAAGTGAGCAAAAGACTTGTAACGACAGCGCACGGCTGATTGCGTTCCAACAGGGAAAGCCCCTCGGCGCCGTCGCCCGTCACGCCGCAGACGTGATATCCCTCTTGCTCGAAGTGCTGAGACAGTTCGCGTGCAAACGCTTCATTACTCTCCAAAATGACTACTTTTTTCATGATTTCCTCCGTACCACAATAGGAATACACGCATTATAAAACACAAATTCAGATTTGTAAAGTCATTTTTGTACAAAATACAATGAATTTTGTACAAAATTCGTCGATTTTTGTTCAAAATTCGGGAAGCGACAAAATACGACAAGTTTTTATTTCAATATATGTTATAAAACAAAACGGCTTCGCGCCTGTTTGCGCGGAGCCGAGACCGTTCGGTCGTCCCTTGGACGCCGCTTATGCAAGAAACATGGGCGTGGACAGATAGCGCGTTCCCGTGTCGGGCAGCAGCACGACGACGGTCTTTCCCGCGCTCTCGGCACGGCGGGCGACGAGAAGCGCCGCCCAAAGCGCCGCGCCCGACGAGATACCGGAAAGCAGCCCCTCCCGTCTCGCCAGCAGCCTTCCCGCCTCATAGGCGTCCTCATCCGAAACGGGGATGATTTCGTCGATGAGTTCGCAATCGAGCACCTCAGGCACAAATCCCGCGCCGATGCCCTGCAGCCCGTGCGCCCCCGCCCTTCCTCCCGAGAGCACCGCGGACGAAGCGGGCTCGACGGCAACGATGCGCACAGAGGGCTTTTTCTCCTTTAAGTACCGCCCTGCGCCCGTCAGCGTGCCCCCCGTCCCGACGCCCGCGACAAAGATATCGACCGCGCCGTCCGTATCCTCATAGATCTCGGGGCCTGTCGAGGCATAGTGCGCCGCAGGGTTGGCGGGATTTTCAAACTGCCCCGCGATGATGCTCCCCGGGATGGCGGCCGCCAGTTCGCGCGCACGCGCGATGGCTCCCGCCATGCCGCGCGCCCCGTCCGTCAGAACGAGTTCCGCGCCGTATGCCGTCATGAGCGCGCGCCGCTCGGGCGACATCGTATCGGGCATGACGATGACGGCGCGGTAGCCGCGCACCGCCGCAAGCATCGCAAGTCCGATGCCCGTATTGCCGCTCGTCGGCTCGATGACCGTACCGCCCGCGCGCAGCCTGCCCGAACGCTCGGCGTCCTCGAGCATGGAGAGCGCGACGCGGTCCTTGACCGATCCCGCGGGGTTGAAGCATTCCGCCTTGGCGAGAAGGCGCGCCCCCGTCGCCGTCTCCGCGGCGAGCCGCCCGAGCTCCAACAGGGGCGTATGTCCGATAAGTTCCTCGACCGATGCTGCAATATGCGCCATATCTTCCTCCCTTCCGCCGCGGCAGGACGCCGCGCCACTGACAGTATATCCCGCCGCGCGCCATTTGTCAACCCGCGCGGAAATTTTCTCTCCGCAAAAAGATTTTTTTACACGCGGACGGCATACGGTTTGTTTTTTTTCCGAAGTCTGTTATAATAGCCTTAGACCGAACGGAGGTACGCCATGCCCCTATTGCACCCGACCCGAGAGCCCGACGCGCCGCAGGACGACGCGCGCTTTCTGCCCTTTTCCGCCGCACAGCGCTGCCTCTTTGCCGCGGCAGGCGCTTCGCCCGCCGCGATCGAGATCGACCTCTCCCGCCGCATCTGCGCCGCCGCGCTGCAGCGCGCCGCCGAAGCGGCATTCTCGCGCTATCCCTATCTGAACGCCGTCCTTTCGGAAGGGGAGGACGGGGTCTTACTGCGCGCCGCAACGCCCGCCGTCCGCCCCGCCCGCGCCGCAGATCCCCGCGCCGCCGTCGAAGTCAGCTATGAAAAAAAGCGCATCCGCATCCGCTTTCTGCGCGCCCTGCACGACGCGCGCGCAGTCAAGCCCTTTGCGGAACTGCTGCTCGCCCGCTATTTTGACCCGCTCCCCACCCGTCCCTCCTTCGGCATCGAGCGCATCCCGCCCGAGGAGCGAAAGGATCCCTTTGAAACGCTCCGCCCCGCGGGCGCGCTCCTCCCCTTCCCGAAAGAGCCACTCCGCCTTCCCTCGGAAGGAACGCTCTGCCGCTTCGACGTACAGGTCGACGGAGCGGAATTCCGCTATGCGGTCAGGCAGAACGGCGCGACGCCCGTCCTGTTCGCCGCGCTCTTATGGAGCAGGGCGGTCGCAGAGCGCGCCGTCCTGTACAAAAAGGCAGTCCGCATCGGACTGATGACGGACGTCCGCACGCAGCTTGACTGCCGCGGCTCCGCCCTTCCCTGCACGCTCTCTCTCCCCCTCTGCTATGACGCCGCCATGCATCGCAAACCGCTTCCGGACGCCGCCGCGCTCTTGCGCTCCGACCTCGCCATCCTGTACGATGCGCGCTGCGTCCGGTCACTCGCCGCCGAACGGGCGCGCAGCCCGCAGGAAGGGGACGCGCCGTGCAACGACACCTTTTCCCTCAACTTCTTCGGGACTCTTCTCACAAGGGACGGCGCCAAGATCGAGAGCGCGCGCCTGTGCATTCCCGACGAAGCGCCCCTCTCCGTCGGTATGGCGGCAGCGGGGCAGACGATCACCTTTACCTGCTGCCGGCGCTCCGCCTCTTCGCACCTGCTGCACGCCTTTTTGCGGCAGCTCTCCGCGCTCGGGATCGCCTACCGTTACGAAAGCGTACATCCCCTTTGACCGGTTTGAGAAAAAGATCCGCATCCCGTAGATGCGGATCTTTTCCCTATTTCGCGACGCAGCCAAAAGACGCGCCTCATTTTCGTTCACACGGGTATACGAGACCGAGCTGCCTGCGGCATTCGTCCAGAAGGCGCATCGTATCCAGCGTCGCCTGCGGCGTGCTGAAGGCGCTCTCCCGCCTCCCCGCGGCGATCTCCTCCGCCGCGCGCCGCATCTGTACGCCGTACTTAGGCGCGTCGTCCGTATAGTGCGCGCTCTCCCTTCCCGAAAGCAACGCCTCGCGCGCGCAATGAAAGGCGGGAATAACGATCTCGCCCTCCGTACCCGTGATCGTCATCTCTTCGCCGCGGGACTCCTCGACGGAGATATCGAGCTCCGCCGAAAAGCCATCGTAGCCGAACGTCACCCTTTCCGAATGGTCGACGCCGCCGACGAGCGAGCCGCGGCAGACAACGGAGCGCGGCATCCCGAAGAGTTCATAGCAGTAGCGGATGGGATAGACGCCGATATCGACGAGCGCCCCGCCAAGAAGCGCGGGCGAAGAAAAGCGCGGGATATCGATGTAACGCTCGGCATACCGCGCGGCAACGCGCACCACTTTGCCGATCTTCCCCTCCCCGATCCAGCGGCGCACCGTCTGCGCAGGGGAATTGAACCATGTCCACATCGCTTCGGCGAGGTACAGCCCGCGGCTGCGGGCGAGCGAGAACGCCCGCTCCGCCTCGCCGACGTTGACGGCAAACGGCTTTTCGCAGAGGACGGGCGTCCCGCACGAAAGCGCCTTTTGCATATAGGCAAAGTGACTGTCTGCCGTCACGGCAATATAGGCGCCGTCCACACCGGGCGCCGAGAGCGCCTGCTCGGGCGAAGGATACGCCTCACAGCCGTAGCGCTCGGCAAACTCCCGCGCGCGCTGCGGCGTACGGTTCCAGCAGGAGACGATACGCGTCCCCGTTCCGCTCAGTTCGTCCGCGACCTGCCTTGCGATATTGCCGCATCCGAGAAACGCCCAACCGAACATAGCTCCTCCTTACGAGAACAACCCCTTCAAAGCGGGATAGAATTTGGTGAAACGGCGGTACTTTTGCTCGTATGCCGCGGCGACCGAGGGAACGGGCAACACCGTTTCCTTTACCCGCACGATTGCCTTTGCCGCCTCCTGCACGCTCGCATACTCCCCGCAGCCGACCATCGCGAGCATCGCCGCGCCGTAGGAAGGCCCCTGCTCCGTCTGCGGTATGTCCACGGGCATATCCATGACGTTGGCGACGATCTGCCGCCAGAGTTTGCTCTTCGCGCCCCCGCCGCACAGCTTGGTGCGCGGGATTTTGGCGCCGTTCTTTTTTGCCGCTTCCAGACAGTCTTTGAGCGCGAACACAACGCCTTCGAGCATCGCGAGCGTCATCTCGCCCCGCGTCGTATCCGGGCGCATCCCGATGAACGCGCCGCGCGCCGTCACGTCGTTGTGCGGACTGCGCTCGCCCATCAGATAGGGCAGGAAAAAGACGTCGTTCTTGCCCATCTTCTCCTCCAGCCCCGCCTGCTCTTTTTTATAGTCGTCCGACTGTAATATTTTATCCGACCACCACGCGTTACAGGACGCCGCGGACAGGATACACCCCATCAGATGCCAGCCGCCGTCCGCATGGCAGAAGGCGTGCAGGGCGTTGACTTTGTCCTCTTTATATTCCGCAGACGACACAAACAGCGTGCCGCTCGTACCCAAAGAGATATTGCAGCCGCCCTCGCCCACGACGCCCGTACCCACCGCAGCCGCGGCGTTGTCCCCCGTGCCCGCAATGACTTTGACTTCGGCGAGCCCGAGTTCTTTTGCGATCTCCCTTTTTAGCGTTCCCACGACTTCGTAACTCTCGTACAGTTTCGGAAGCTGTTGTTCCGAGATCCCGCAGATCTTGCACATCTCCTTGCTCCACCTGCGGTTTCTGACGTCCAGCAATAGCATCCCGCTCGCGTCCGAAACATCGGTGCAGAACGCACCCGAAAGGCGGTAGCAAAGGTAGTCCTTGGGCAGCATGATCTTAGCGATGCGGGCAAAGTTTTCGGGTTCATGCTTCTTCATCCAAAGGAGTTTTGGCGCGGTAAACCCCGCAAAGGCGATGTTACCCGTGTATGCGGACAGCTTTTCTTTGCCGACAACTTCGTTTAAGTATTTGGTCTCCGCCTCCGTCCTGCCGTCGTTCCACAAAATGGCGGGGCGGATGACGTTGTCGTCTTTATCGAGCGCGACCAGTCCGTGCATCTGCCCGCCGAAGGAGAT
>CALVUC010000006.1 GCA_944363395.1 uncultured Clostridia bacterium
GACAGGCTCTCCACCTGCGATCTGTGCGCGGCGGCAAACGACGGTCTGAGCGAAGCGAGCCGCGCGTCTTTGGCGGACGACGGCGGAAATTTTTCCAAGCGGGATGCGTGAGCGCCGCTGCGGGCGAGAAGGATGGAGAATATCGTTTGTACGGACTTCGTCCCGAAAGAGGGATGGGAGTTTCTGAGGGCGCTCGAAGCGTGTACGGGGATGCCGTGGCGCGCGGTCGGCTATAACAATTCGGGGCTGCGCAAGGGCAGGGCGTCAAAGATCGGAAGACTGTCCGGGTACGTCGCTCATGCGTTCGGGCTGTTCGTGCATCGCGGGAAGTATCGGCGCATCGTCGCCTGGCAGCAGTTCTACGGGCTGTTCTTTGCCTTTTTCTCGCAGATCTTCCGTGTGAAAAAGCGCACGTCGCTCATCGTGATGACCTTCATCTACAAGGAGAAAAAGGGGCTTGCAGGCAAGCTCTACCGAAAGTTCGTGCGCACGGCGGTCTGTTCGGACTATGTCGACGCGCTGATCGTCTTTTCCCGCCATGAAGAGGAATACTATGCAGAGAAGCTGGGCGTCGGGAAGGAAAAGTTCTTCTATCTGCCGCTCGGGACGCACAGCGAAGTTCCGAAGGAACGTACGGCGCTGCCGCTCCCCGAGAAATTTTTCCTGTCCGTCGGAAGAAGCAACCGCGACTACGATTTTTTAGCCGCGCTCGCGTCGGAGCTGCCGCTTCCCGTCGTTGTCCTTTCGGACAGCTGGAGACCGGATGCGGTCCCCGAAAATCTGATCTTGCTTGCAAATGTCGGCGGGGAAGAGTATCGCAAGGTGTTGGCTGCCTGCTTCGCCGTGCTCATCCCCCTGGATGACCCCGATATTTCCGCAGGGCAGCTCGTCATGCTGCAGGCGATGCAATTTGAGAAACCTCTCGTCGTGACGCAGTCCCGCTCGGCGGAAAGCTATCTGCAAGACGGGTGGAACGCGCTTGTTCCGCCCAAGCAAAAGCAAGCCTTTCTTGCTGCGGCGCGCAGGCTCGCCGCGGACGGTGCGCTGTACGGCGCGCTTGCAAAAAACGGGCTTGAAACGTATGTATCCCGTCACTCGCTTGCCGCGCTCGGGACGAACGTCGGCAAGGTCGTTCTCACGCGGGGGGCTTTCGGGAAAGATAACGCTCTTTGATCGATATGACGAAACAGACCATTCAAAAAAGAATTGCGATCGTGGCGCAGGGATTGTCGGGCGGCGGAGCGGAGCGCGTTGCGTCGATCTTGGCGAATCATTTCTGTGAGCGGGGATACCGCGTTCTTTTTGTCGCCGTCTACAACGACCGGAGAGATTACGCGCTGCGCGGGGGGATCGGGGTCTTTGATGTCCGCACCGAAGGACGTACGCCGCTGCGGCGTCTGCTCGACCGGAACAACGGTGTGTATCGGGCGCTGAAGGCGTTTTCTCCCGATGTGACGATCTCCTTTCTCCATAACGAGACGGCGCGCTCCGTTTTTGCGGGATTGCCCGTCATATTCTCGCTCCGCAACGATCCGCAGCGGTCGGGCAACGGATTTTGGGAGAGGCGGGTCAGGAACGCCGTGTATCGGCGCGCAAAGGCAGTCGTCTTTCAGACGGAGGGCGCGCGGGCGTATTTCGGCGGGAAGATCGGGCAAAAGGGGGTCGTCATTCCCAACCCGCTGGAGACGGCGTCGCTTCCGTTTTGGCGGGATCGTGCGCATAACCATACCTTTGTCACGGCGTGCAGGTTGAACGAACAAAAAAATCTTCCCATGATGATCGGCGCCTTTTGCGCCTTCCGCGCGCGTTTTCCCGCGTTTCGGCTGGAGATCTACGGGGAAGGAGAACTGAGGGAGCGTCTGCAGGCGATGATCGACGGATACGGCGCTTCGGAATATATCAGACTGATGGGGCGGAGCAGCCGCATCCATGAGATCATGGCGCAGTCGTTCGCGTTTGTTCTTTCGTCCGACTATGAGGGGCTGTCCAATGCGATGCTGGAGGCGTTGGCGATCGGTCTGCCTTGTATTTGCACCGATTGCCCGCCGGGCGGCGCGCGGGCGTATATCCGTCCGATGGAGAACGGGCTCCTCGTTCCGTGCGGGGACGAGAGCGCGCTCTGCGAAGCGATGTGCCTTCTGGCGGACGATGCGGCGCTGTGCCGCACGCTTTCGCAGAACGCCGTGGGCGTGCGCGAGCGTCTGGATCGGGACAGGATCTGCGCGGAGTGGGAAAAACTGCTCTGAAAACGGGAAGGGGAAAGACCTGCGTGTTGAATCGTGCGATCTATAAAGAACGGAATACGGTCACAAGTTTTCTGGATGTGCAGATCAATGTATCGTCCGTTTTTCAGTACTTTCTCATCTATCTCATGCTCCTCATTCCCGGCAGCTGCCTGTTTGCCAAATATTTCCTCGGCGATTGGAAGTATTATGTGCTCCTCGTGTTTTATGCGGCGCTTTTCGTGAGCGGGAAAAAGTACAGGGAAGGATATGCGCCCGTTTTTGCGCTTCTCCTTCTCGTCTTTGTCGTCGTGACCCGCCTGATCACCGACGGCGGCGCGGGGCTCTCGGCATGGATGCAGTTTGCGGTCTGCCTCGCTTCCGTGCATTTTGCCGTCTGCTGCAACCGCAGGATGTTTTTGACGCGCTTTGTCAAACTCGTCTGCGTGTTCTCGGTCATCAGCCTCGTTTTCTGGCTGCTCTTTCTTGTGTTTCCGCAGCTTGCCGACATATATCCCGCGCAGACTTACTTCACGCAGTCGATCGGGAGCGATCCCGCATGGGCGAAGGATTACTACGGAAAGGGGCTGTTTCTCTACAGCTATCTGGAGATCCATCCCACGCGCAACTGCGGCATCTATACGGAGCCCGGCGTACATCAGATCGTCCTGAACAGCGCGCTGTTCGTCATGCTGTTCTGGGGACATAAGCTGACCGGGCTTACAGGCGGGAAATATTTTTGGCGTCTCGCCGTTCTCGTCTTTACGGTGCTGAGCTGTCAGTCCACGGCGGGATATATCGGATTTTTGCTCATCGTCGTCTTTTTCATGTTTTCCCGCCGTGTCAGGAGCAAGGGGAGGTACGCCGCAAAGGCGAAACGCGCCCTTGCCATGCTGCTGTGCCTCGCGGTCATCGTACTGCTCCTCGAATATCAGGTGAACGGAGCGGAGAGCATCCTCAACAAGCAGATCGTGGAAAAGCTCTTTGCGGGGACGGACGGCGTTTCGCTGATGGAGGGGAGCGGACAATACAGGGTCGGGACCATCCTTCTCTCCGTGAGGTCGGTGATCGAACATCCGCTCGGGGTGGGATACGACCGCTTTATCGGGCTCACGAACCGCGCCGAGACGGGGTTTGTGGCTGCGAGCGTGATGTCGTTTGCGGCGGTCTACGGCGTCATTCCGTGGATCGTGATGCTGGCAATGGTCTTTGTCCCCGTGATCCGCAATGAGAGCAGGACGGTCGCGCTGCTCTTTATGCTTCTGTTTTTGAATACGACGCTGGCACAGACCGATCTTTTGTATCCCGCGCTCATGATGGTCCCCGTTTATCTGGAAGCGACCCGTCCGCGCGGAAAATTTGTCAGGGGAGGAGCGCCATGCAAGCACCGAAGCCCGTATTAGTTCTTCTGCTTGAAAAAAACAGCTATTTTTTCCCCGCAGTCCGCGATGAGCGCATCGTCGCGGACGGGGTGTTCCGCGACCGTCTGATCGAAACGAGCCCGGTCTTTAAGGCGGTCAACAGATGGTTTCCCTCACTCAAACGGCTGTTTTACAGGCGTTCTTGGGTCTCCGCGCTCGGACAGTTCTCCAAGATCGTCGTATTTGACGTCGCTTATAAGGCGGACAAAAGCCTTTTAAGCTATCTTCACAGGAAGGCGCCGCACGCAAAGATCTTCCTGTACTATTGGAACATGGTCAAAGACGAGGCGGCGTTCCTTCGGGAAAAACAGCTCGCCGAGGCGTGCGGCGCCGCGGTCTTTCACTATGACAGGGGCGACTGCGCGCGCTACGGCTTGCAGTTCAATTCGATCATGTACGATGAACATATCGCGCTTCCCGATCTCCCGCCCTTGTATGACTGCTTTTTCCTCGGCTTTTCCAAGGACCGCGAACCCGCTCTGAAGGCATTCCATGCCTGTCTTTCAGGCGCGGGGCTCAGGGGAAAATATGTCCTCGTCACGGGCGGCGGAGGGGAAGCGGCATTTGAATACAGACGCCGCCGCGTTGCATATCCCGAGTACCTCGCCATGCTGAGCCGCAGCCGTGCGATCCTCGATATCGCGCAGCAGGGGCAGGACGGGCTCTCTCTTCGCGTGATGGAGGCGATCTTCTTCAACAAAAAACTTATCACGACAAACCGCGCCGTCAAAAGTTATGCGTTCTATTCTCCCGCCGACATTCTTGTCTATGAAGAGGGGAAAACGACGGGTCGGGAGATCGCGGCGTTCTTCGATGCGCCCTTTGTCCCTTACGCGGAGGAAGTCAGAACATATTATTCGATCGGGGCATGGGCGGAGCGTTTTGTATGATGGGAAGGATCAGGAATTGGCTGCTTAGCCGCATGGCGCGAAGGAGATTGAGAAAAGAGAACGGACTTCATGTTCCGTGCGACATCGTACTACGGCTTCCGCAGTATTGTCATATTGCAGAAGACGCCGTTCTCGGCAGCGGTTGCCGTCTAATGTGTGGGGACAGTTATATGGGAAAGCCGACGGGTTTTGTGCCTCGGATCGTGGTCGGGAAGCGGTTTCATGCGACGCGCGGTCTGTCTGTTCAATGTGCCAATCATGTCGTTATCGGAAATGATGTACCGATCGCAAGCAATGTTACGTTGATTGATTATGATCACGGGATCGATCCAACGGAAAAAAATTATCTGGACACGCCCTTGTCTGTATCGGATGGGATCGAGATTGGGAACGGCGTATGGATCGGTGAAAATTGTCTGATCCTCGGTGGGGTCAGGATAGGAGAGAAGAGCATTGTCGGAGGGGGGCAGCGTCGTGACCCGGTCTGTTCCTCCGTATACGATCGTTGCGGGAAACCCCGCGAAGATCGTCAAGCGGTACGACCACGGGAAGAAGCAATGGATACGCGCAGATGAAGAGCTTTAAGGAGAAAACGGAACGGATCCCGCCCGGCGTGAAGTCGAGCGTGGTGTATACGCTGGCGACCCTCTTTACGCGGGGGCTGGCGATCGTTACCGTGCCCGTTTTTACGCGCATCATGACGACCGAAGAGATCGGGCTGGTGAATTTGTACAATTCCTGGTATGCCATGATCAGCGTCGTGGCAACGCTGTCTCTGACGTCGGGCGGCTTTCAGGTCATGATGAAGGAATATCCGGACAGGCGGCGGCAGTATCTCTCGTCGGTCACGACGCTGACGTCCGTCATGGCGCTGCTGTTGGCAGTCGTCTATGCTTTCGCGCCCTCCTTCTGGAATGAGATCACGGGGCTTCCGACAGAGTTGATGCTTCTTATGCTCGCCGGGTTTCTGACGGCGCCCGCGCGCGACTTCTGGCTTGCGCAGCAGCGGTATGAATACCGCTATAAGCTGGCGGGGATCCTTTCATTCGGGCAGGCGATCGTCGCGACGGCGCTGTCCGTGCTCATCGTTTTGCATCTGCGCGGTACGGGATATGCCGCGGAAGGGCGTTTGTTTGCCAATTATGCCGTGCTGTACGGGGTGGCGTTTGCGATCTGGATCGTGCTGCTCGTCCGCGGAAAGACCTTCTTCGACCATGAATTCTGGGGAAAATCGCTGCGGCTGAGCCTTCCGCTCATCGGCTACTCCATCGCCGCACAGGTGCTGAGCGTCTCGGACCGCACAATGATCGGCAGCATGGTCGGCAATGATGCGGTCGGGATCTACGGGACGCTCTATTCTGTCGGTACGATCTGCACATTGTTCTGGAGCGCGCTCAACGCCTCCTTTCTTCCCTATCTGTTTGAGAATATCGGGAAGGAGGAAAATAAGATCAAGCGAATTTCTTCGCTGATGCTTGCCGTTTATGCCGTGATCGCCGTCCTCATCACCTATCTCGCGCCCGAGATCGTGCGCATCCTTGCGACGGAGGAATACTACGAGGGGATCTATATCATGCCGCCTATTGCGGCGGGCGTCTTCCTGATGGCTGTCACAAATATGTATTCCAATATTGCCGTTTATTATAAAAAGACGGTGCTGGTCATGATCCCCGCGGTGATCGCCGCCGTGAGCAATGTTGTTTTGAACTATATTTTTATCCCTCGTTACGGCTATATGGCGGCGGCATACACGACGCTCGTCGCCTACGTTCTGCTTGCGGCGCTGCAGGCGCTGTTCGCCCTCATTGTGCAGCGCAGGAAAGGAGAGAAGATCTATGGAAATTGGAGCATTCTCCTGCTCAGCGTCGTGACGGTGGGGCTCGATCTGGCGGGGCTTGTGCTGTACCGCAATTCTGTGGCGCGCTATTGCGCGGTCGCGGCGGGGATCGCCGCTGCCGCCCTGCTGTGTTGGCTGTATGTGAAGAAAAGAAGGCAGCACCGCGTGCGCGATCCGCGGGAGCCGCAATAGAAGGCGTTGTTTCAAAAAGCGGACGCCGCGCATAAAAGCGCGGCGTCCGCTTTTTTACACGAACAGTGTTTCGTAGCTGCCGGAGCGGGTGCCGGAGAGGACGTTGTACAGGTCGTTGGCGCGGATGTCCGCGCCGAAGCAGGCGAGCGCTTCCTTTTTCAGGGCGAGCGCGTCGCTCTTGCGCGCGATGAGCGGGAACCTTCCCTGCCCGAGCGCGGAGAGCGCCTCCGCCTGCGACGTCTTTTTGACGGCGAGCGTGCGGCAGTAGAGGGACGCCGTGAGGTATCCGCGCACGTCGTCGCCCCGCAGCCGCAGAAAATTCTGTGCGAGGATGCGGCGGATGCGGGAGAGCGTATAGCGCTTGGAGACCGTCTTTTTGAGCATCTCCTCGTAGTCCGGGTTGGCGCGCGCCATCGCGAGGATGCGACGCTCCAGCCCCTCGGAGCAATCGGCGCAGGCGGCGACGTCTCTCTCGTCCGCGGCGAGCAGCGCGCAGAGGGCTGCCGTCGGATAGGGCAGGGGTGCGTATGTCTCCGCCGTTTGCATGGCATAGGCGGGGAGATTGCTCCGCAGCATTTTTCTGACCTTGCGCGAGCGGTCGGAAAACGCTGCGCGCAGGGCGGTCGCCGAAGAAAAGGACGGGCGCAGGACGTCGTCCGCGTAGCCGCTGCCGATGCGGGGGATGGGGATGGGTTCGATGTCCGCCTCCTCCGCGAGGATGGCGCGGCAGTACTCCGTTCCCAAAATATTGTTGGGCGAATTGAGCAGCGCCTCGTCCACGTCCGCGCCCGAAGCGAGCAGCGCCGCGTTGCGCGCGCGGATATAGCTCGTGCCGTCCTTCAGGTTCTCCTTGAGCGCCGCACGAAAGGCGCGCGTCTCTTCGAGCGTGGCGCGGGCGGTCTTTAAAAACGCCTCCCTGTCGCCGCTCTCGCAGCCGAAGGCGAGTGCTTTGACGGAGGGGATGGAGGCGAGGATGTGCAGCGCGCCCCGCGCGAACAGTTCGGCGGGGGCGACGGCGAACGCCGCGGGCAGTTCGAGCACGGCGTCAGCGCCTCCGAGGACAGCGTGGCGCGCGCGTTCGTATTTGTGAAAGACGGCGGGTTCGCCGCGCTGGGTGAAGTTCCCGCTCATGATGCAGAGGATGCCTTCGCAGCCCGAGAGCTCCCGCGCGCGCTCCAATTGATACCTGTGTCCGTTGTGGAAGGGGTTGTATTCGCAAATCACCGCACAAAAATTCATAATTTTTTCCCTTGTGACCTTTACAACGTTTGCAAAAAGGTGTATAATAAAACAGCAAATGTCGTGAAAATATCCTGCGGCGCGGGAACACCGTGCCGTCCATCGGTATTATACACGATTTCTCGGAAAAGATAAAGAGGTCGGAGGAAAAAAACATGGCGAATTTCGTAAGGCAGTTAAAACAGCTCGGAAGAAAGATCGTGGAATCGGGTTCCATCGTGGACGATCTCAAAAAGCGTGCGGCGGAAAAGAACCGCACCATCGTCCTGTGCGAAGGCGAGGACGGCCGCGTCGTCGAGGCGGCGCTGCGCTGTACGGAGGAGGGCGTCGCAAAGATCGTCCTGCTCGGAAATGCGACGGTGATCAAGGCGGCGCATCCCGACGAGGACTTTTCGGGCATCGAGATCGTCGATCCCGCATCGTCGCCCAAGCTCGATGAATATGCAAACCTTTTGTACGAACTGCGCAAGGCGAAGGGCATGACGGAGGAGACTGCGAAGCAGCAGGCGAAGGACGCCACCTTCTTCGGCGCGCTCATGCTCAAGGCGGGCGATGTGGACGGTCTCGTCTCGGGCGCCTGCCATTCTACGGCGAACACGCTGCGCCCCGGGCTCCAGATCATCAAGACGGCGCCCGGCGTCAAGTCGGTCTCCAGCTTTAATATGATGATCGCGCCCGCGGGCGGCAACAAGTATATGGACGGCGATGTCATTTTCTTCGCGGACTGCGGGCTCAATCCCACTTACACGGCGGAAGGTCTTGCCGAGTGCGCCATTGCCACGGCGCAGAGCGCAAAGGAGATCGCGGGACTCGATCCCAAAGTCGCCATGCTCTCCTTCTCGACCATGGGCAGCGCCAAGCACGACAACGTCACGCTTGTGCAGGAGGCGACGCGCATCGCCAAGGAGATGGCGCCCGATCTCGCTCTAGACGGCGAGCTGCAGTTTGACGCCGCGATCGTTCCCGAGGTCGCCGCGCTCAAAGCGCCCGATTCCAAGGTCGCGGGTCATGCGAACGTGTTTATCTTCCCCGATCTGCAGGCGGGCAACATCGGCTACAAGATCGCAGAGCGCCTCGGCGGTTTCCAGGCGGTCGGTCCCATCTGCCAGGGCTTTGCAAAGCCCCTCAACGATCTCTCCCGCGGCTGCAAGGCGTCCGATATCGTCCTTGCCGTCGCCATCACGGCGCTTCAGGTGCGCGACGAAAAATAATCGTAGGAGTACGACAGAAATATGAAAATTCTTGTGATCAACGCAGGCAGTTCCTCGCTGAAATATCAGCTCATCAACATTGAGACGGAAGAGGTCGTCGCCAAGGGCAATGTCGAGCGCATCGGCATCAAGGGCGGCTGCCTCACCCACAAGGCGCTCGGCAAGACCTTTGTCATCGAGAAGGAGATCGCCGACCACACCGAAGCCATCCAGCTCGTTCTCAACGAGCTCATCGACGGCGAAGCGGGCGTCATCAAGTCGATGGACGAGATCGGCGCCGTCGGGCATCGCGTCGTCGCTTCGGGCGAAGCGTTCAAGAAGACGACGCTCGTCACGGACGAGGTCATGAAGACGATGGATGAGATCGCCGAGCTTGCGCCCCTTCACAATCCTGCCGCCATCAAGGGCGTCAACGCCTGCCGCGCGGTCATGCCCGACAAGAAGATGGCGCTCGTGTTCGATACCTCCTTCCATGCGACCATGCCCGATTACGCGTATATGTACGCGATCGACTACGACGACTACAAGACCTATCAGGTGCGGCGTTACGGCGCGCACGGCACGTCGCACAAGTTCGTCTCGCAGGCGGCGGCGGAATACCTCGGCAAAAAGCCCGAAGAACTCAAGATCGTCACCTGCCATCTCGGCAACGGTTCTTCCATCTCCGCGGTGGACGGCGGCAAGTGCATCGATACGTCCATGGGCTTTACCCCTCTTGCGGGCGTCCCGATGGGGACGCGCAGCGGCGATATCGACGCGGCGGCGCTGGAATTTTTGTGCGCCAAGAAGGGCATGAACATCCACGAAGGGCTCACCTATCTCAATAAGAAGTGCGGGATGCTGGGCATCTCGGGCGTCTCTTCCGACTACCGCGACCTCACGGCGGCGGCGAAGGAAGGAAACTACCGCGCGCAGCTCGCCCTCAATATGTTCTGCTATGCCTGCAAGAAGTATGTCGGCGCCTATATGGCGGCGCTGGGCGGACTGGACGTCGTCGTCTTTACGGCGGGCGTCGGTGAGAACACGCCCTTCATCCGTCACGACGTGCTCTCCGGACTGGAGGCGTTCGGCATCGAGGTGGACGACGAAAAGAACAACTTCAAGAACGACGGCGCCATCCACGAGATCTCCAAGGACAGCTCTCGCGTTAAGGTGCTCGTCATTCCCACCAACGAAGAGCTCGTGATCGCCCGCGAGACGGCGGCGCTGCTCTGAGCTTCCGAAAATTATAAAATGTTGCAATTCACCGCACAAAAAAGATTGACAAAGGCGGTGAAATTGCCTATACTTTTATAAGACAATGATTCCCGAAATAGACGTCCGCGGCTGTATCGCGAAAAAAATGACGGAGGGCGCGCTCAACTTCGAGTTTGAAGCGGATGACTCCCTCCTCGATATCCCCTTCGTGAAGTTTGCGGGTCCCGTGCGGGCGGAGCTGTTCTACCGGATCTTGGACGATCTTTCCGTCGAGATCGGCGGCAGTCTGCGCTTTCGTCTGGAGGGCGAGTGCTCCCGGTGTCTGTCAGAGACATCGTCGGAGATCGTTTCCGAGGCGGAGGGTCTGTTCGAGCGGGGCAAGGGTGACGGCGAGACATACGGATACGCGAACGGCAAGGTCGATCTTACGGAGTTCCTGCGCGATCGCGTGATGTTCGGTCTACCGCCGCGGCTGCTTTGCGAGGCGTGCGAGCAATGGGAAAATGAATAACGGAGAGGTGAGATAATGGCAGTCCCCAAGACAAAGCAGTCCAAGAGCAGAACGAACAAGCGTTTTGCCAACTACAAGGCGACGGCGGCGACGCTCGTTGAGTGTCCTCATTGCCATGAGCTGAAGGTTGCGCATCGCGTCTGCAAGAATTGCGGCTACTACGACGGCAAGGAAGTCGTTGCGCAGGAAGAAGCAAAGTAACATAAAGAGAGCGGACAGGTTTCGTCCGCTCTTTTTTATTCTCGTGCGCCGGCGGCGGAAGGGGGGAGAACGGTGCGGATGCTCAGGGGCGCGGTCGGCAATTACTTCAAGTGCCTCGTATATGTCTTTGTCGCGCTCGGCTGCATCATGCTCGGCGCGCTGTTCGGGCTGTCCGTCCTTTGGGAGACACTCTCCGCGCAGGCGGCGCTGCTGTCGGGGGAGATCGGCGAACTCGTACCCGATGCGCAGACGCAGGTGGACGAACTGCTCGTCGCGCTCCTGTCCGCGGTCAGAAAACTCGATTGGAGCAACGCCGTCGATACCATCCTTTCGACCGACTGGCTCTCCGATCTGCTCGCGGAGTTCTTCCGCCTTTCGGAGACGGCTTCGGCGGAGCTCTCCGCGCGGCTCGGCGAAACGCTGCAGGAGGTCTCCGCGGCGCTCACGGCGGCGGTCGTCCTCTTTGCACTCTTCGTCGCGTTCGGCGTCATGCTCGGCTACCTTGTGACCAATTATTTCGTGCGAAGGGTCACGGTGCGGCGGGGGTTCCGCCGCTTCTGGCTGTATACCGTTGCCGACGCGGCGATCTCGGCGACCATCGTCGCCTTCACGCTCTGGCTGCTCGCCGTCTGGGATCCCGGCGTGCTCATCTCCTCGGCGGTCGGTATCCTGCTGTCCGGCTTTGTCGCGCTGTTCGAGGCATATCTTCTGTACGGCAGGGGAAAAATTGCTTTGCGCAGCGTGATGACGCTCAAAAACTGTCTCATGCTCTTTGTCTCGCAGGTCTGCATCTATCTGATGTCCGCCTTTCTCGTTCTGCTCATCCTGCTCGTCACCAACGCCGTCGTCACGATCGCCTTGGGAACTTCGGTCATGACGATCGCGCTGCTCGTCGTCAACGTCAATGCGGAGTGGTTCGTCTACCGCCGCGCCAACGGGCTGGACAGAGAGCTGCACGCCCTGCCCGCGCCCGACTTTCGGCAGTAACATCAAAACAGGAGGTTTTCTATGGATAAAAAGGCTTTTTACGATCTCTCATATGGGGTATATCTCTGTTCGAGCTGGGACAAGGGGCGTCCCGTCGGGTGCGTCGCAAACAGCGCCGTGCAGATCACGTCCGATCCCGCGACCGTCGCCGTCTCCCTCAATCATGACAACTATACCAATCAATGCGTCAAAGACACGGGATATTTTGCCGTCGCCATCCTCGGCGAGGACGCAGACCCGCTCCTCATCGGCAAGTTCGGGTTTTATTCCTCCAAGGATAAGGACAAGTTCGCGGACGTTCCCTATGCCGTGCGCGGCAAGCTCCCCGTCGTGGACGGGTGCCTTTCGTGGATCTCCTGCAAGGTCGTGAGCAGCATGGAGACGTCGACGCACACCGTCTTTTTGGGCGAGGTCATCGACGCGGGCGTGCTGAACAAGGGGACGCCCATGACGTACGCCTACTATCACAAGGAGCTCAAGGGCAGGACGTCGCCCAAGGCGCCCACCTATCAGCAGGAGGAAACGGACGGGAAATACGTCTGCAAGATCTGCGGGTACGTCTACGCGGGGGAAACGCCCTTCGGCTCGCTCCCCGCAGATTGGGTCTGCCCCGTATGCGGCGCGCCCAAATCGCAGTTTGAAAAGCGGTGATCAAAAAAACGGCGGGAACGCCGTTTTTTTGCGCCGTTTTTCTTGACAAACATACCCTTATGGGGTATAATTGATATACCTATCAGGGGTATTTTTACGGGAGGAAGGCATATGGAAAGGTGCGAGGGGTGCAAGGAGCGCTTCAAGGCGCGTCCGCGCAGCGAGCAGGAGATCAAATCGCTCGTGAGCCGTCTCAACCGCATCGCGGGGCAGATCGGCGGCATCAAAAAGATGATCGAGGACAACCGCTACTGCGGCGAGGTGCTGGTGCAGGTCTCCGCCGCCGAGAGCGCCATGCGCGCCTTCGGCTATCTCATTTTAGAGGAGCATCTGGCGACCTGCGTCAGCGATAAGATCAGGGCGGGGGACGAAAGCATCGTCTCCGAGACGGTGGAGCTCATCAAAAAACTCAATTGAACGGCGGGGGCGTGCAATGAAGAAAAAATATTCGGTCACGGGAATGACGTGCGCGGCGTGCTCTGCGGGCATCGAGCGCACGGTCGGAAAGCTGGACGGGGTGCGTTCGTGCGCCGTCTCGCTGATGGGGGAGAGTATGGAGGTCGAGTTCGACGAACAAAAGCTCTCCGATGCGCGCATCAGGCGCGCGGTCACGGCGCTCGGATACGGCGCCTACGACTTCGGGCAGGTGCCGGTAAAAAGCAAAAAGACGCTCACGCTCGGTCTGCGTTTTATCCTGTCGCTCATCCTGCTGCTGCCGGAAATGTATCTGGCGATGGGGCATATGTGGGGCGCGCCCGTCCCGCACGGCTGGCTTAATTACGGGTTTCAGATCGGGCTGACGCTGTGTACGCTGCTCATCAACTATGCCTTCTTCGTGAGCGGCGTGCGCGCGCTCGTCAGGCTCGTGCCGAACATGGATACCCTCGTCACGATGGGCGCGGCGGTCTCTTTTCTATACAGCCTCGTCATGGCGATCGTCCGTCCGGAGACGCCCACCCTGTTCTTTGAATCGGCGGCGATGATCGTCACGCTCGTGACGCTCGGCAAGTGGTTGGAGGACAAGAGCAAGCGCCGTACGGGCAGGGAGGTGGAAAAGCTGCGCTCCCTCGCGCCCGACGACGTCACCGTCGAGCGCAACGGCAGACAGGAGCGCATCCCCGTTTCCGAAGTGAAGATCGGAGACCTCATCGTCGTGCGGCAGGGCGAATCCGTCGCCGTGGACGGCGTCATTGCCGAAGGGCACGCCTTTTTCGACCAGTCTGCCGTGACGGGCGAGAGCCTGCCCGTCGAACGCACGGAGGGGATGCGCGTCGTGAGCGCCTCCCTCGTCACGGACGGCTACGTCAAGATCCGTGCCGAGAAGGTGGGAGAGGACACGATGCTCGCTTCCATCATCCGCATGGTGCGCGAAGCGGGCGCGAGCAAGGCGCCCATCCAGAAGCTCGCCGATAAAATTTCCGCCGTCTTTGTCCCCGCCGTCTTTTCCGTTGCCGTCGTCACCTTCCTTGTCTGGCTGTTTACGACGTGGGACGTGCAGGCGGCGTTCAACTACGGCGTGAGTGTCATCGTCATCTCCTGCCCGTGCGCGCTGGGGCTCGCCACGCCCGTGGCGGTCATGGCGGCGACGGGACGCGGCGCGTCGATGGGCGTCCTCTTCAAGAATGCGGAGGCGCTGCAGCGCTCGGCAGGGCTCTCCGCGGCGCTGCTCGATAAGACGGCGACGCTCACCGAGGGCAAGCCGAAGGTCGTCGATTTTGAGCCGTACGCGGACGAAGCGCGCGTCAGGGCGATCGCCTACGCGCTCGAAAGCAAACTCAATCACCCGCTCGCGCAGTGCATCGCGGCGTTCTGCGGCGAGGGCGGCGTGCAGGCGCGGGACGTAGAATACGTCGTGGGAAAGGGCGCGCGCGGCATTGTCGAAGGGAGGGTCTGTCTGCTCGGGAATGAACGCATTTTTGAGGGACGTGGTGCGAAATTCGATACCATGCGGCAGCGCGCGGCAGACATTTCCGCCGAGGGAAAGACGGTGCTGTTCCTCATGGAAGGGGAGGAAGTCCTGGCGCTCTTTGCGCTTGCGGATACCCTGAAAGAGGGCAGCGTCGAGGCGGTGCGTTCGCTTACGGCGCTCGGCGTCACGCCCTATATGCTCACGGGCGACAACACCGCCTGCGCCCGCCGCATCGCGGCGCAGGCGGGCATCCGGGCGGACTGCGTCTATGCGGAAGTCCTGCCCGAAGGGAAGCTGCGCGCGGTCAAGGAACATAAGGGCGGGAAGCATACGGGCGTCGCGATGATCGGCGACGGGATCAACGATTCCCCCGCGCTGAAGGAGGCGGACGTCGGTTTTGCGATGGGCAACGGGACGGACGTCGCGATCGAGAGCGCGGACGTCGTGCTCGTGAGCGGCGATCTGCGCGCCGCGCCGAAGGCGATCGCGCTGGCAAGGCGCACGATGCGCATCATCAAACAAAATCTCTTCTGGGCATTTTTCTACAATTGTATCTGTATCCCGCTTGCGGCAGGGTGCTTTGCGGCGCTCGGCGTCTCGCTCAATCCCATGATCGCGGCGGCGGCGATGAGCCTTTCCTCGCTCTTCGTCGTATGCAACGCGCTGCGCCTGACGGTGTTCATGCGCGGGAAAACCAAAAATCAACTCCCGCAGGGAGAACAAAAAGGAGATCGGACCATGAAAAAGTTACTCAAAGTGGAAGGCATGATGTGCGAACATTGCGTCAAGCACGTCCGCGACGCGCTGTCGGGCGTCCCCGGCGTGGTGAGCGTGGACGTCAACCTCAAAAAGAAGGGCGCGCTCGTCGAATGCGGCGCGGAGGTGACGAACGAGGCGCTCGCCGCCGCCGTCAGGGAAGCGGGGTACGAAGTGACGCAGATCATGTAACTTGCACAAGCGACCGCCGCCCGTTTTTCGGGCGGCGGTTTGCAAAATTCCTGTTTTTCTGTCAGAACTTGCGCAAATGCGCACGCGTGCAGATGGTATACTGTCACAAAAAAGGAGGCGCCGTATGCAGACGCTCTTATTGGACAGGCGTACACAGGATACCATCGAAGGGGCGGTGCCGGACGGGGAGGCGCTCGCGGGGCTCGTCCGCTTTTATTCCATCTTTGCGGATCCGACGCGCATCCGCATCCTTTCGGCGCTCGCCATCTCCGAGCTCTGCGTCACGGATCTCTCGCGCGTGCTCCGCATCAATCAGACGACGGTCAGCCATCAGCTTCGCTTTCTGAAGGATATGGGGATGGTCGGGACGGAGCGCCACGGCAAAGTCATCTTTTACTCCCTTGCGAGCGGTCTCGTCAACGAAGTCATGCTCAAAGGGGTGGAATTTTTGGGGTATTGAAAGAAGTTTCACCGCGGGGCGGGCGCAGAAATGCGCCCGCCCTCCGCTTTTTGCGATTATTTTTGCGAATGACTTGAAAATTTTTTGCAAAGCGTGTATAATGAAGATATGACCGACGTTGTTCGTGAAAAACTCAAGCTGCTGCCCGACCGCCCCGGCGTGTATATCATGCTGGACGGGGACGGGACGGTCATCTACGTCGGCAAGGCGCGCGTGCTCAAAAACCGCGTGCGGCAGTACTTCCATTCCTCGGCAAAGCCCGTCAAGGTGCAGGCGATGGTGGACTGCATCGCCGATTTTTCCTATATCGTCACGCCGAGCGAGGTAGACGCCCTCGCGCTGGAAAATACATACATCAAGAAGTACAAGCCCAAGTACAATATCCTCTTAAAGGACGATAAGACCTATCCCTATATCAAATTGACCAAAGAGGACTATCCCCGCCTCGTCATCACGCGCAAGGTGAAGAAGGGGGACGGCAGGTACTTCGGACCGTTTATGGCGGGCATAGCCGCCAAGGACGTCATCGAGATCGCCGCGCGCGTCTGCCATGTGCGCACCTGCGCGGTCGCCGTCACCGAAAAGCCCAAAAAACCCTGTCTTGAATACCACCTCGGCAGGTGCGGCGCTCCCTGCGCGCACCTCATTTCGAGGGAGGACTATCTTGCCGGAGCGGAGAAAGCCGCCGCCTTCCTTTCGGGCGATTACGAGGAGGCGCAGGCGGTCCTTGCGGAAAAAATGGCATCCTTTGCCGCGAACGAGGAATTTGAGCTGGCGCTCGACTACCGCAACAAGATCGAGATGCTCTCCCGTCTGGGCGAGCGCAGGATCACCGCCATGCCGCGCGATGTGGACGCCGATATCTGGGCGTTCGAGAGCAACGGACTGTATGCGGCGGCGAGCGTCGTCGTGACGCGCGGCGGGATCATGCAGGGGGGCAGGAATTTCTCCCTTTCGGAGGGCGCGGGCGAGCGCGCGGAGAGTTTTCTCTCCTTTCTCACGCAGTACTATGCCTCCCACGAGCCTCCGCACGAGATCGTTGCCGACGAACCCTTCGACGAGGCGCTGTTCACCGACTACATCAGGGCGCGCGCAGGAAGGAAGATCGCGATCACCCGCCCCAAGTTCGGCATCCGCCGCGAGTTGTTGTCGATGGCGCAGGGCAACGCCAAAGAATATCTGGAAAAGTCCGTCTCCGCCGTCGAACACCGCAGCGACATGACCGTCCGCGCCTGCGAACGGCTCCGGTCGCTGCTGCGGCTCTTGCGCTATCCCAAGCGCATGGAGTGCTACGATATCTCCAATATCTCGGGCGTCGACAAGGTCGCGAGCATGGTCGTCTTTACCGACGGCGAGGCGGACAAAGTGCAGTACCGCCGCTTCCGCATCAAAACGGTGGAGGGCGCAGACGACTTTGCCTCGCTCCGGGAGACGCTCCGCCGCCGCCTGCAAAAACTCGGCACCGATGAAGAGGAACGCTTTCCCCGTCCGCAGCTCGTCGTCATCGACGGCGGCAGGGGGCAGCTCTCCTCCGTCAAGGAGATCTTTGACGAGATGGGGGTCGCGGACATCGACCTCATATCCCTTGCCAAGCGGGAGGAGGAAGTCTTTGTGCTCTGGCAGGACGAGCCCGTGAAGATCGACCGCCGCGACTATTCCCTCAGGCTGCTGCAGCGCATCCGCGACGAGGCGCACCGCTTTGCCGTCACCTATTTCCGCAGCCTGCACAGCAAGCGCAATCTCGCTTCCGTTCTGGACGGCATCGAAGGCGTCGGCAAGCGCAAGCGCACGGCGCTCATGCAGGCGTTCGGCGATATCGACAAGATCATGCACGCATCCGAAGAGGAACTCGCCGCCGTGGAGGGGATCGGACCTTCCCTCGCGGCGCGCATCCGCAGCTATTTCGAGGAATTATGAAATATCCGCTCTTTTTATCTGATTTTGACGGCACGCTGGTGCGCTCGGACGGCACCGTCTCCGAGGGCAACAAGCGCGCCATTGCGGCGTACCGCAGGGCGGGCGGCATCTTTGCCGTCTGTACGGGGCGGATGCTCTCTTCCATCCTGCCCCGCCTGAAGGAGCTGGGCATCGAGGAAGGACTGGTCGTCGCCTATCAGGGCTCGACCATTGCCGACGTCGCGACGGGCAGGCTGCTCAAGGACGACGGCTTTTCCGCGGAAGAGGCGCTCACCGCCATCCGCCTGCTCGAAGAGGAGGGGCGGCACGTCCACGTCTACACGGTGGACAAGCTGTATGCCAACCGCCGCGACGAGGCGCTCGCCTTCTATGAGCGCGTCTGCGGCGTGAAGGCGGAGATCGTCCCGCAGGAGCCGCTCTCGTGCTTTGCAGAGCGCCGCGGGCTGCGCGTCGTCAAGGCGCTCGCCATGGTCAGAAAGGAGGAGCGCGCCCCGCTCACGCGATCGCTGCAGGCGGCGTTGGGCGAGACCTTCTATGTGACCTGTTCGGCGGACGTCCTCGTCGAGGTCATGCCCGCGGGACAGAACAAGGCTTCCGCGGTCGACTTTTTGTCGCAGTACTATCATATCCCGCGGGAGAAGATCGCGGCGATCGGCGATCAGATGAACGATCTGCCCATGATCGAGCGCGCGGGCGGAAGATTTGCCGTCGCAAATGCCGTGCAGCCCTTGAAGGACGCGGCGCACGTCGTGAAGCACTTTGAAGAGGATGGCGTCGCCGAAGCGCTCGCCATCGCCATGCAGGACGAATAAGAAGGGGACGTATCCCGAAAATCGTGACCAAACCGCCAGGGCTGCGGGAAGGAGAACAGGATGAACGACAATTATTTACCCAAGGAAACCGTCATGCTCGACAAGTTCGCCTCCGATCTCGGATTGGAGATGCTGTATGCGGGCAGGGGCATCATCACGCTCACGAGCATCAGCGTCGACCGTCCCGGTCTGCGGCTTGCGGGATTTTTCAGCTATTTCGATACCCAGCGCATCGTCGTCATCGGGCTCACCGAGCACGAATATCTCCATTCCTTCCCCTCCGACCGCCGAAAGGAGAAGATCAAGCGTCTGTTTGACTGCGGAGAGATCCCCTGCGTCATCTTTGCGCGCGACCTGCCCGTGCTCAACGAATTCATGGAGTGCGCACGCGCCACGGGGACGCCCATTTTCCGCACGAGCAAAATGACGTCGTCGCTCATCGTCGACCTCAGTATCTATCTGAGCAGGCTTCTCGCGCCCATGACGACGGTACACGGCGTTCTGATGGACGTGTTCGGCGCGGGCATCATGCTCACGGGCGGCAGCGGCGTCGGCAAGAGCGAGACGGCAATGGAACTCATCAAGCGCGGACACCGCCTCGTCGCGGACGACTCCGTGCTCATCCGCCGCATCGAAAACGAACTCGTCGGCACCGCGCCCGAGCGCATCCGTTACTTTATGGAACTGCGCGGCATCGGCATCATCAACGTCAAGAATATGTACGGTTCGGGCGCCGTCCTCTCGGAAAAGGCGATCGAGCTCGTCATCGAACTGGAGCCGTGGCGAAAGGACAAGGAGTACGACCGCATCGGCGGGGAGGAGAACGTCGAGAACATTCTGGGGCTCAACGTCCCCAAACTCACCGTTCCCGTCAGCGCGGGGCGCAACCTTGCCATCCTCATCGAGGTCGCCGCGCGCGACCAGCGCCTCAAGAACATGGGATACGACGCGGCGAGCGAACTCATCGCCCGCACGATAGGAAGATAAATGACGGAGATCCTTGCCCCTGCGGGGAATGAACAATGTGCGTATGCCGCGCTCCATGCGGGCGCGGATGCCGTATATCTGGGACTGACGCGATTTTCCGCGCGCGAGGGCGCGGAAAATTTTTGCGTTTCCGCGCTCGAAGCGCTCACGCGTACGGCGCACCTTCTGGGCGCCAAGGTGTATGTCGCGCTCAATACCCTCGTCAAGGACGAGGAACTTCCCGCCTTTTTTGCGGCGGCGCGTGAAGCGTGGAACGCGGGCGCGGACGCTATTTTGCTGCAGGATCTCTTTCTCGGGCGCGCGCTGAAGGAGACGTACCCCGAGATCGTGCTCCACCTCTCGACGCAGGCGGGCTGCTGCAACGTCTACGGCGCGCAGCTTGCAAGGGAGTGCGGCTTCTCCCGCGTCGTGCTGGCGCGCGAAACGCCGCTTGCGGACCTTGAAGCCGTCTCGCAGATCGTGGAGACGGAGGCGTTCGTGCAGGGGGCGCTCTGCACCTGCTTTTCGGGGCAGTGCTACCTTTCGAGCTTCGCGGGCAACAATTCGGGCAACCGCGGCAGGTGCAAACAGCCCTGCCGCAAGCGGTATACCGTCGACCGCGCGGGCTTTTCCGAGCCCGCCTACGCGCTCTCTCTTGCCGATCTTTCGGCGGGGGAGGACGTTCGCAAACTCATCCGCGCGGGCGTTTCGTCCCTGAAGATCGAAGGAAGGATGCGTTCCGCGGCATATGTCTTTTCGGCGGTCTCCTACTACCGCGCGCTGCTGGACGGGACGCCCGCGGACGAGGCGTTCCGCGACATGAAGCGCGCCTATAACCGCGGCGGTTATACCCGCGGCATCACGCTGGGGGACGAGCGCCTTCTCTCGCGCGACGTGCAGGGACACATCGGCGAGCGCGTGGGGACGGTCGTCCGCGCGCAGGGGAAGGCGTATTTCGTCGAGAGCGGCTATGCGGCGCAGAAGGGGGACGGCTTCAAGATCCTGCGCGGCGGGAAGGAGGCGGGCGGCGCGCGCTTTGCCGCGTCCGCGCGCAACGGATTTTTGATAACGTCCCCCGAAAAACTGCGCATCGGCGACGAAGTGCGGCTCACGCTGTGCGCCCGCGCGGAAGAGCGCGCGCTGCAAAAGCGCCGCACGCGGGACGTCTCCGTCACGGTCACGCTGCGCGCGGGAGAGGCGATGCGCGCCGAGGGAGAGGGCGTCCTCGTTACGGGCGCCGTATGCGAGACGGCGAAGAGCGCGCCGCTCACGGAGGCGGACGTTGCCGTCTGCTTTCAAAAGACGGACGGCTTGCCGTTCGCGCCCCGCGTGAGCGTGCGCACGGACGGCGTCTTTGTCCCCAAGTCCGCGCTCAACGCCTTGCGACGCGCCTTTTTTGCGGCGCTCGCGGACAAACTTGCGCCAAGCCGCGCGCCCCTTGCCGAACGTACGCCGCGCTTGCCCGCGCTGCACACGGACGACGGGCGCATGACGGCGGTCATCGTGCCGGCGGGAACGCCCGCCGCGGCGGACATCGTCATCGAAAAACTTTCTTCCTATCGCGGCGCGGCGCTCTCGGAGGGCGCGTGGCTGTATCTGCCGCCCCTGCTGACGGCTGCGGACGAGGCGCTGCTCGCGCCCGTCATCCGAAGCGCGGCAGGGCTGTACTGCGAGGGGACGTACGGCGTTTTTCTTGCCAAAAAATATCAAAAACCGCTCTTTGCGGGGACGGGGTGGAATCTGACCAACCGCGTCGCCGTCGCGGGGGCGGCGGAGTATGCGCGATACGCGGCGCTCTCCAAAGAACTGACCGTGCGCGAACAGGACGCGCTCGCGGCAAAGGGGACGTTCGTCCTCTCGGGCGGGGACTGCAAGGTGATGGATCTTTGCTATTGTCCCTTCCAAAAGACGTGCAAGACGTGCGATGCGCGCGCCGTCTATACGCTGACCGACGAGGAGGGGCGCGCCTTTCCGCTGCGCCGCTATGCCGCATCGGACGGCTGCCGCTTTGAAGTGTACAACTGCCTGCCGCTCGCGGCGGGCGTCGGGAAGCCCAACGCGCTTGCCGACTGCTCGCTGGGCGATCTCACCATCCTTCGCAACGTGCGCGAACCGTCCGCCGTCCTCCAAGAGGCGACGCGCGGTCATGCGTCAAGGAGCCTTGCATGAACGAACACGCAAAACGATTGGAACTGGATAAAATTTTATCGGCGTGCGCGGCGCACGCCGTCCTGCAGGAGGGCAGGGAGCGGGTGCTCGCCGCCGAGCCCGCCGCAGACATCCTCTCCGCGCGCGAGCGGCTCGATCTCACCGAGGAAGCGGGCATCCTGCTCTTTATGTTGGGCACGGGAAAGGTAGAGGAATTTCCCGACTGCACACAGCCGCTGGAACGCGCCGAAAAGGGGTCCGTCCTCTCGATGGCGGAGCTCCTCGGCATTGCACGCCTGCTGCGTTCCGCGCGCGTATTATATCACGCGGTGCGCGCGTTTTCCGATGAACGTATCGTAAAAATGCGTACGCTGACCGAGCATCTCATGTTCGACAGGAACCTGGAAGAGGACATCGGGCGCAAGATCGTCAGCGAAAACGAACTCTCCGACCATGCGAGCGAAAAACTCTTTTCGCTCCGCTCGCAGATCCGCCTTCTGGGCGAGCGCATCCGCAGCCGTCTGCAAGGCTATCTCGCGGGCGAGGAACGCAAGTATCTGCAGGAGGGCATCGTCACGGTGCGCGGCGACCGCTATGTCGTACCCGTCAAAGCGGAATACAAGCGCAGCATCCGCGGCTTTGTACACGACCGCTCGCAGAGCGGCGCCACGGTGTTCATCGAGCCGGAGGAAGTGCTGGAGATGAACAACGAACTGCGCTCGCTGATGCTCGACGAGCGCGAGGAGACGGAGCGCATCCTCGCCGAACTCTCCCGCGCCGTGGGGCGCATGAGCGGTGCGCTGCGCGCCGATACCGGCATCCTCGCCGAGGCGGACAGCTACTATGCGCGCGCCGAATACGGCTATGCGATCAAGGGCGTGAAGCCCGTGCTCACGACGAACGGCGCGGTCGAGATCGTCAAGGGGCGTCATCCGCTCCTGGAGGCGGGCAAGGCGGTCCCCGTCACCCTCTCGGTGGGGGAGAAGTACCGCTTCCTGCTCATCAGCGGCGCGAATACGGGCGGCAAGACGGTCACACTCAAGATGTGCGGGCTGTTCTGCCTGATGGCGGCGTGCGGGCTGTTCGTCCCCGCCGCCGAAGGCACCCGCCTCTCGGTGTTCGACAGCGTCCGCTGCGACGTGGGCGACAGTCAGTCCATCGAAGAGAACCTTTCCACGTTTTCCTCGCACGTCGCGCATCTCAAAGAGATCCTGGAAAGCGCGACGGAACGCTCGCTCGTGCTCATCGACGAGCCGGGCGGCGGCACCGATCCCGAGGAGGGCGCGGCGCTCGCGCAGGCGGTGCTCTCCGAACTGCTGCGCCGCGGCTGCCGCGGTATCGTCACGACGCACTATTCCGCATTGAAGGAATTTGCCTATTCCGCGGACGGCATCGAGAACGGCTGCATGGAGTTTGACGCCGCCGACTTCCGCCCGCTCTACCGGCTGAAGATCGGCGCGCCCGGCTCGTCCAACGCGCTGCTCATCTGTACGCGGCTGGGGCTTCCCGAACGCACGGTCGCCGAGGCGCGCAGCTACCTTTCGGAGGGGGCGCGCTCCTTCGAGCACACCCTTCGCGCCGCCGAGGAGAGCCGCGTGCAGACGGAAGCGGCGATGCAGTCTGCCAAAGCGATGCAGCGCGAGTGGGAGACGCGGCTTGCCGAACTCGGAAAGGAGGAGGAAAAATTCCGCCGCGAACGGGAGCGCTTCCTCACCTCTTCCAAGGCGGAGGCGCGGCGCATCGTCGCGGAGCGTACGGCGGACGCCGAGGCGCTGCTCGCCGAAATGGAAAAGATCTTTGAAAAAGAGCACTATTCCGAGGCGGATCTCATCCGCGCCCGTACGCTCAAAAACAAATTGGAGAACGCGCCGACGGAAGAGGAGCCCGTGCGCGCCGTCCCCGTGGACGCAAAGACGCTCAAAGCGGGCGACCGGGTGATGGTCGGCTCGCTCGGAACGGAGGGCGTCGTACTCTCCGTCCGCAGGGAGAAGGGCGTCTGCGAAGTGCAGACGGGCGTGCTCAAAGCGAGCGTGAAATTGTCCGATCTCTACCGCGCCCGTCCTGCGGGGAAGGAAGGAGAGCGCGTGCAGGTCACGCGGCAGCTCGTCGACCGCCCCGTCGTAAAGCGGGAGATCAACCTCATCGGCATGACGACGGGCGAGGGCGTCGAGGAAGCGGAGGGGTTTTTGGACGGCGCCGTCGTTGCAAACCTGCACGAGGTGCGCATCGTCCACGGCGTCGGCACGGGAAAACTGCGCGCCGCCGTCCACGAGATGCTGCGCCGCCATCCGCGCGTCGAAAGTTTCCGCCTCGGCAAGTACGGCGAGGGCGAGAACGGGGTGACGGTGGTCACGCTGAAATAGCCCCGTCGCGTTTCGGGCGGTGGGGAACTCCCGCGCGGATGAGGCGCAAAAGGGCGGGCGAGGCATAGTTTTGCGGAAGAACTCATACAATGTGGGTGAGACTGTCATCCGAGAGGTGCTCCGTGAAAAAACTTTCCTCCCGCGCCGTCGCCGCCCTGACCAACGGCGTCCTTGCGCTCATCCTTGTCGTCGTGGGCGTCGTCTGTTTTCTTCCGTCCGCGGCAAACGTCTCGGGGCTGGAGGAACGCGTCTGCTACCGCGGCGCGAGCAAGGACGGCGTCTCTCTCATGTTCAATGTCTATTGGGGGACGGAGGAAGTGGAGGGCATCCTCTCCGTTCTGGAGGCGTACGGCGCCAAGGCGACCTTTTTTTTGGGCGGAAGCTGGGCGGACGACAACACTGCTTGCGTGCGCGCGATCGCTGCGGCGGGACATGAGGTGGGCTCGCACGGGTATTTTCACCGCGATCACACGGTGCTCGGCTACGAGGGGAACGTGGAGGAGATCTCCCGCAGCGTCCGCTTCCTGCAGCTTGCCGCAGACGTTCCCGTCACCCTCTTTGCGCCGCCCTCGGGCGCGTATGACGAGGACACCGTGACGGCGGCGGAGAGTCTCGGGCTGCGGACGGTGATGTGGTCGCGCGATACCATCGACTGGCGGGACAAGGACGAACAGACGTGCTATGTGCGCGCGACAAAGCAGCTGCAGGCGGGCGAACTCATCCTCATGCACCCGATGGCGCATACGCTTGCGGCGCTGCCGCGCATCCTCGAATACTGCGGGGAACACGGGCTGCGCGCCGTCACGGTGAGCGAGAACCTGCGCGGTACATAGGCGGCAGATACAGGAATTTACATAGGAGTGAAGATATGATCGAAACAAAGACGCTTTCCAACGGCGTGCGCGTCATCGTCAAGCGCATGGAGGGGCTGTATTCCGTCTCCATGGGCGTGCTGGTCGGGACGGGCGCCGCCTTCGAGACGGATGCGGAGGACGGCATCTCCCATTTTATCGAGCATATGCTCTTCAAGGGGACGCCCACTCATACCGCGTTTGAACTTTCGGACGCGTTCGACGCGCTCGGCGCGCAGGTCAACGCCTTTACGGGCAAGGACCTCACCTGCTATTATTCCAAGGCGACGAGCGATCACGCCGCAGAGGCGTTCGCGCTGCTCGCAGACCTCTTTTTGAACGCGTCCTTCCCCGAAGAGGAGATGGCGCGCGAGAAGGGGGTCGTCCTCGAGGAGATCCATATGGATGAGGACACGCCCGAAGATCTCTGCCTCGACCTGCTCGCCCGCGCCTCCTTCGGCAGCGGCAACTACGGCAGGAATATTCTGGGACCCGCGGCAAACGTCGAACGTTTCACGCGCGAGGATCTCTTTGCCTACCGCAGGGAGCGGTACTGTCCCGAGAACATCGTCCTCTCCTTTGCGGGCAACATTGCGCCCGCCGAGGCGGTCGGGCTTGCCGAGCGCTATTTCGGCGGCATGGCGCGCACCCGCTTTTCGGACAGAAAGAAGGAGGTTCGTCAGGGTGCGGGCTGTCTCTTCCGCAAAAAGCCCATCGAACAGGCGCATTTTGCGATCGGGTTTCCCACCGTCGCGCGGGAGGACAGGCTTCGTCCCGCGGTGCAGGTCATGAACACCGTTCTGGGCGGCGGCATGAGTTCCCGCCTCTTCAAAAAGGTCAGGGAGGAGCTGGGGCTTGCTTACTCCGTCTATTCCTACTGCACGCACTATGCGGAGGCGGGGCTGCTCACCGTGTATGCGGGCGTCAATCCCGCCAAGGCGGAGGACGCTTTCGGCGCGGTGCGCGACGTCATCGAAGCGTTCTGCCGCGAGGGCGTCACGGAGGAGGAATTCTCGCGCGGCAGGGAGCAGGTGAAGTCGGGCAGCATCTTCTCGCAGGAGAACACCTCGTCGCAGATGCTGCTCTACGGCAAGGAGATGCTCTACAACAATGCGGTCTATGATTTCGAGCGCCGCATGGCGGAGCTGTCCGCGCTCACCCGCGGCGACGTGACCGAGGCGATCCGCGCGAACTTCGATCTCTCCCGCGCTGCGGTGGCGTCCGTCGGCAACCTGAAAGCGGGGCTTACGCTGTGAGCACGCGCGCCGAGGGCTTCGCGCCGTGCGCGGACGAGGGGAGCAGGCTGCTCATCCTGGGCAGCTTCCCTTCCGTCAAGAGCCGCGCCGAGGGGTTTTATTACGGGAATCCGCATAACCGCTTCTGGAAGACGGTGTGCGGATTTTTCGGCGAGGAGACGGCGAAAGACGTTCCCGCCAAGCGCGATTTTCTGCGGCGGCGGCACATTGCGCTCTGGGACGTCGTTCTCTCGTGCGAGATCGCGGGCTCGTCGGACGCCTCCATCCGCAAAGAGCGCGTCGCCGACGTCGCGGGGCTTATCTGCGGCAGCGCGATCGGCGCGGTCTTTTGCAACGGGAAACTCGCGTACAGGCTGCTCACGGAGCGCGCCGCGCCGCTCGCCGTTCCCGTTTTGTGCCTGCCGTCCACTTCGCCCGCCAACCCGCGGTTTGACGTGAACGTCTGGAATGCGGCGCTCGCACAGGTATTCGGGGAGAAATACTGATCGATGCTTACATACGAACAGCTGCTGGAAGAACTTTTTTCCCATGCGGACGAGAAGTTCCGCGCCTTTCATAAGTCGCTTTTGAAAAACGACGCGATCCAAACGATCGGCGTGCGGACGCCCGTCCTGCGCGCCATCGCCAAGAGAGAGAAGGACAATTTTCAGGACCTCCTCGCCTTTCCCGATGCGTACTACGAAGTCACGTTTATCAAGTGCGCCTGCGCCTGTTTTCTGCCCTATGAGGCGCTGTGCGCTTGCCTTGACGAGCTCGTTTCATTGCTCGACAATTGGGCGACGTGCGACAGCTTCGCGCCCGCGTGTATCGCAAAAAACAGGGATACGTTCCTCGTTTTTGTGGACAAATACCTTGCGGACGGGCGGGTGTTCGCGCGCAGGTTCGCCCTCACGACGATGCTGCATTTCTATGTGGACGAAACATATCTGCCCGCCGTGCTCGAGCGGCTCGCGCGGGTGGACGCGAAGGAGTACTATGTTTCGACGGCGGCGGCATGGCTTGCGGCGGAGGTCGCCGTCAGATCTTTCGCCGAGGGGGTCGCCTTTTTTCAAAGCGGCGCGCTCGACCGGGAGACGCACCGCCGCGCCATCCGCAAGGCGTGCGAGAGCAGGCGGCTTTCCGCACGACAAAAGGCGCTGCTGCGCGGGCTCGGGCGGGGATGTCATTCGGAAGGGTGACTTTTTTCGCAGGATTTTCAAAAAAGGATTGACAAAGCGAACAAAAAGAGGTAGAATATATCATATCATTACGAGGGATCGCGCCCGGGGAGGGTCCGCGGGCAGACCCCGACGAGGAGAATAGTCATGTACGAAAAAGTTTGTGAAATGCTCGCCAAGCAGTTGGACATTTCCGCAGACACCATCACGCCGCAGTCCGAAGTCGTTAAGGATCTGGGCGCAGATTCGCTGGACGTCGTCGAACTGATGATGGATCTCGAGGACGAGTACGGCATCACGCTGCCCGAGGGCGACGTGGAGAACATCAAGACGGTGCAGGACATCGTCGACATGATGGAAAAACTTGCAAAGTAAACAATGCGAAAGCGCCGCCCGGATGTCTCCGGGCGGCGCTTTCGCGTATCGGTCATTCCTTGTACACGCTCGCGCCGAAGGCGTCGTGCGCGACGACGGCGGGGAAGTTCTCCACTTCCATTTTGTAGATCGCCTCGCTCAGAAGGTCGCCGAAGGCGACGAGCTCCAGCTTTTTCACGGCGTTCCCGCACAGTGCGCCCGCGCCGCCGACGGCGGCGAAGTACACCTTTTTGTTGCGGACGAGCGCCTCGCGCGTTTCGCGGCTCATGCCGCCCTTTCCGATCATGCCGGCGAGCCCCAGATCGAGCAGGCGGGGCGCAAACGCGTTCATGCGCGCCGCGGTCGTCGGGCCGCAGCTCCCGCACGCCTTGCCCGCGGGCGCGGGACAGGGACCGGCGTAATAGATGTACGTCGTTTCAAGATCGACGGGCAGCGGCTCGCCCGCGTCCAGGAGCGCAAAGAGCCGTTTGTGCGCGCAGTCGCGCGCCGTGAAGATGGTCCCCGAGAGCAGCACGCCCTCTCCCGCGTGCAGGGAGAGGATGTCCTCTTCGGAGAGGGGAAGGGTGAGTGTTCTCATAACGTCTCCTTTTCGCAGCGGATGCAATGGCATTGGACGTTGACGGCGACGGGCAGCCCCGCTATGTGCGTCGGGGCGATCTCGCAGGCGACGCCCAGCGCCGTCACCTCGCCGCCGAAGCCCTGCGCGCCGATACGGAGCGCGTTGATCTTTTCCAGCGCCTCCCGTTCGATGGCGGCGACGTCCTCGCGCGGGTGGGAGGACCCCGCCTCGCGCGTCAGGGCTTTTTTCGCAAGCAGGGCGCAGGAGTCGAACGCGCCGCCGATGCCCACGCCCACATACACGGGCGGGCAGGGGCGGGAGCCGGCGATGCGCACCGTCTCCACGATGGAGTTTACGATGCCCGCGCGCCCCTCGGCGGGGGTGAGCATATACAGCCGCGACATATTCTCGCTGCCGAATCCCTTGGGAAGAAAGGTGATCCGCACCTGTTCGCCCGCAGTCATTTCGACGTGCAGGTGCGCGGGAGTGTTGTCGCCCGTGTTGACGCGCGTGAGCGGATCGCAGATGCTCTTGCGGAAACAGCCGTCCGCATAGGCGCGGCGCACGCCGTCGTCCACGGCGGCGGCAAGGGGCGCGCCCGTGAGGTGTACGTCCTGCCCGAGTTCGAGAAGGACGACCGCCATGCCCGTGTCCTGACAGACGGGCATCTGCTCCGCGGCGGCGATGCGTTCGTTTTCCAGGAGGGTGTCGAGCGCGAACCGCGCCGCGCCCGTCTCCGTGCTCCGCGCCTTTTCGAGCAGCGCGTGGCAGGCGGGGGTGAGCGTTGTCCCCGCCTTTCTTGCAAGGCGGTACACGCATTGGGAAATGAGGGAAGTATCCAAAGTTCTCATACCGCTATTATAGAACTTTTTTCGCCGATTGCAAAGTTTTTTCTTTTACTTTTCACGAATTTTTAGTATAATGTAAGCATGGAAGAGTTGCAGAGCCGCCGCGGTCTCGCCGAGGCGGGCATTACCTATTCTGCGGGCATCGTCCTGTATGTCATCGCATCGCTCGTCCTCTCCGTCGCCTGCGTACTGAGCATGGGGGAGGGGTACGCTTCGAGCGCCGTTTACCGCTGGCTCGCCTATCTTTTGCCGCAGGTCTGTTTTGCCGCTGCGGCGCTCGTCTTTTTCCGCCGCAGCGGGCTTGCCGCGCGCGCCGTGTACCGCGGCTGTAAGCCGAAGTACTTTCTCTTCGCGCTGCTGCTGCCCTTCGGGCTGCTTTTTTCGCTGTCCGAGCTCAACACGCTCTTCTCCGATTGGCTCGTCTCCCTCGGCTTTTCCATGCCGGAGAATACGCTCCCGCCCCTCGAAGGCTGGTATCTCCTGCCCGCTCTGCTCATCATCGCGGTGCTGCCCGCTCTCTTTGAAGAGACCATTTTCCGCGGCATCCTCGTGGGGCGGATGCACGCCGCGGGCTGGGGGAACGCCGCCGTCGTGCTCATTTCGGGCGCGCTGTTCGCGCTCTATCACGGCAGCCCTCTGCAGACGGTCTATCAGTTTTTGTGCGGCTGCTGCTACGCGCTGCTCGCCCTGCGCGCGGGGAGCGTTCTGCCCACCGCCCTTTCGCATCTGTGCAACAACGCCGTCATCCTCGTTCTGACGGCGACGGGCTACGGCGATCTCACCCTGCTCGGGCAGGCGTGGCGCATCGCGCTCATCGTGCTCGCGGCGCTCGCTCTTGCGGGGACGCTCGTCTATCTCATCTTCTTTGACAAGAACAATGTGCAAAAGGGCGGCGCGAAGGACGGAAAATATTTCTTTTATGGGGCGGGGACAGGCATTGCGGTGTGCGCGGTGCTGTGGATCGCCAATCTTGTGACGGGGTTCTCGGGTGGTTAAGCTCCATATCGTCTGTGTCGGAAAATTAAAGGAACAGTACTGGCGGGACGCCGTCGCGGAATACTGCAAGCGCCTCTCCCGCTTTTGCAGGGCGGAGGTGCGCGAACTTCCCGAGCGCCGCTCGCCCGAAGAGGAGGCGGACGCCATCCTCAAAGAGTGCCGCGGCTACACCTTCGCGCTCGCCGTCGAAGGTGCGATGTGCTCCTCCGAACAGCTTGCGAAAAAGATCGCCTCGCTTGTGGACGCGGGCAGGGAACTGACCTTTGTCATCGGCTCGTCGTGCGGGCTCTCGCCGCGCGTCAAGGCGCGGGCGGAGGAAAAGCTCTCCTTCTCGCCCATGACCTTTCCCCATCAGATGATGCGCGTCATCTTATGCGAGCAGATCTACCGCGCCTTTATGATCAACGCGGGCGCGGAGTACCACAAGTAGACGCTGCGGCATAGGATGGACGGTGGACGTCTATTCGGATGTAAAGGCATTTTATGCGGGATACCGCGGGCAAAAGCGCGTCATCGGCAAAAGCCGCGAAGGCAGGGCGATCTTTGCCCTCCGCGCGGGGACGCACGCGCCGCCCTGTGGCATTGCCGTGTACGCGATGCACGCGCGCGAGTGGATCACGGCGTATCTCGCGCTGGAGCACGTCCGCCGCGGGACCGCGTCGGGCGGCGTGTGGATCGTGCCGCTCGCCGATCCGGACGGCGCGCTGCTCGTGCAAAGGGGCATCTCGTCCGTCGCCGCGCCGCGCCGCGGCTTTTTGCTGCGCGTGAACGGCGGCAATGATTTTTCGCTGTGGAAAGCCAACGCCGCAGCCGTCGATCTCAACGTCAATTGGGACGCAAAATGGGGAACGGGGGTGCAGAATGTGTACCATCCCGCTCCGGAAAGCTATGTCGGGGAAGCGCCGTTTTCCGAGCCCGAGACGCGGGCGGTGCGCGATTTTACGCTGGAAGTTTCTCCCGCGTTCGCCCTCGCCTATCATACGAAGGGCGAGGTCGTCTACTGGCGCTTTCACCAACCTCCGCTGCGCGCGCGGCGGGACAAAAGGCTCGCCCGCGTCCTTTCGCGCGTCACGGGCTATCCGCTCGCGGAGGCAAAGGGTTCGGCAGGCGGTTATAAAGACTGGTGCGTGCAGACGCTCGGGATCCCCGCGTTCACAGTGGAGGCGGGGCGGGAGATGTTCGCGCATCCGCTCGGGTTTTCGGCGCTGCCCGATATCCTCAAAAAAAATCTCGACGCGCTCGCCGCGTTGACAAGGGAGTTCTGATATGGAAGAGCGCTTCATGCGCGAGGCGCTGCGCCTCGCGGAGCGGGCGAAAAAGAAGGGGGAGGTCCCCATCGGCGCGGTCGTCGTCGCGGACGGCAGGATCGTCGGCAGGGGGTACAATACCCGCACCCGCTCGCAGATGGCGACGGCGCACGCCGAGATGCGCGCCATCGACAGGGCGTGCAAAAAACTGCATTCGTGGCGGCTTCCCGACGCCGAACTGTACGTCACGCTGGAACCGTGTCCCATGTGCATGGGCGCGGCGCTCAACGCGCGCATCGCCCGCATCTATTTCGGCGCGTACGAGCAAAAGGGCAGGAGCCTCACTGCGGAGCTCGCGAACGCCAATCTGCTCAATCACAGGGTGGAAGTGACGGGCGGCGTCCTGCAGGAGGAGTGCGCGGCGGTGCTCACCTCTTTCTTTACGGAGATGCGCGCGCGGGAAAAGGCAAAGCGGAAAAAATAACGTCCGCCGCGCCGTTCCCGGATGCCGTTTCGGAAAAAGCAGGCAAAACTGCTTGACAGAAGGGCGTCCGCGGCGTAAGATAGCGGCGAGACGTTCACGGAGGATAGAGTATGAAAGTATTACTTGTCAACGGGAGCCCGCACGAGGCGGGCTGTACTTATACGGCGCTCTCCGAAGTCGGCGAGGCGCTGCGCGCAGAGGGCGTCGACACGGAGATGATCTGGCTGGGCAACAAGCCCGTGGAGGACTGCATCGCCTGCGGGAAGTGCAGGGAACTCGGCAAATGCGTCTTTGACGACGTTGTCAACGAACTCATCGGGCGGGCGAAGGAGGCGGACGGCTTTGTGTTCGGTTCGCCCGTCTACTATGCGCATCCATCGGGACGGGTGCTCTCCGCGCTCGACAGGGCGTTCTATGCGGGCAAAGCCGCCTTTGCGGGAAAGCTCGGGGCGGGCGTTGTCTCGGCGCGCAGGGGCGGTACGGCGGCTTCGTACGACGTGCTCAACAAGTACTTCGGCATCTCGTCCATGCCCGTCGTATCTTCGACCTATTGGAACATGGTGTACGGCAACACGCCCGACGAGGTGCGCCGCGACGCCGAAGGGATGCAGACCATGCGCAACCTCGGAAGGAACATGGCGTATCTCATCAAGTGCATTGCCGCGGGCAGGGCGGCGGGGATCGAAGCCCCCGCGCAGGAGACGGCGGCAAAGACCAACGTCATCCGATGACGGAAAAAACGCAGTGCGGCGGCGGACATTATGTCCGCCGCCGCACGTCGCGATAGGGCATTCGGGCGCCCCGAGTCATTTAAGTTTTTGCTGTGCGAGGAACACCCGCATGACAAAGGAGTGGGGCAGGAGCTTTGTGAGGGCGTGCGTCGCCTTGGCGACAAAGCCGGGGACGACGTAGTCCCTCTTTTTTTTCATGGCGGCGAACGTCTTACGGGCGATGAAAGCGGGGTCGTACATACAGTCGAAGTGCGTGATGACGCCCTCCTTGTTGGCGCGTCCGAAAAAGTCCGTTTTGGTCCAGTAGGGGCAGACTGCCAGGACGCGCACCTTTTTGGAGCGCAGTTCCCTGCCGACCGCGCGCGAGAGCGCCAGAACGTATGCCTTGGTCGCGGCGTATTCCGCGCCGTAGGGTACGGGCTGGAAGGCTGCGACGCTCGCGATGTTCACGATGATGCTCCCCGCCGAGCAATAGGGGAGAACGGCGCGCATGAGAAGGGTCAGGGCGCGGCAGTTGAGGTCGAGCATCCCCGCGGTATCCTCTTCGGCGATGGCTTCGAATCGCTCGAATTTTCCGTAGCCGCCCGCATTGACGAGGATGCGCACGTCGGGCTGTTCTTCCGCGAGGAGCGCCGCGATCGCAGAGAGGCTCTCCTGCTTTGTAAGGTCATAGGGGAGCGCGCGCACGGGGACGGGAAGCTCCTCTTTGAGCGCGCGGAGCTTGTCGCCGCTGCGGGCGATGACCCAGAGTTCGTCGGGGTCGTACCGCGCGGGGATGCCCTCCGCGATGCGTTTTCCGATGCCCGACGATGCGCCCGTCACGATGGCGATGCGTTTTCCGATGCCCGACGATGCGCCCGTCACGATGGCGATGCGTTTTTGTGCCATAAAAAACCTCCGAAAATTCGTTTGTTTGTTGTTTAACTGCCGCTGCGGCGCGGTATAATATATATGACCTCCGAAGGGGAGGCAACAAAGGAGTTTTGATCATGAAAACGTATCTTCAGAAGAGAAACAGCGGAGATGTATTTGATGTGCTCGAGGACTTCTTTAAGCCCATGTTCTACGATGAACAGCTCGACAGTATGCGCACCGATATCAAGGAAACGGACAAGGACTACCGGCTCTCCATCGAGATGCCCGGTTTCAAGAAGGATGAGATCAAGGTCTCGCTCGAGAACGGCTATCTGACCGTCAGCGCCGAGAAGCAGGAGAAGGAAGAGGAGGGCGGCAAGGACGAAAAGTATCTTCGCAGAGAGTGCCGCGTTTCCTGCCAGAGAAGCTACTACGTCGGCGATCAGGTCGAAGAGGACAGCGTCAAGGCGAAGTACGAAAACGGGATGCTGCAGCTCGTGGTGCCCAAGGAAGAGCCCAAGAAGATCGCTGCAAAGTCCATCGCCATCGAATGACGGCGCAGGGCGTCTTTTGCGGCGCTCCGGACGAATGACACCTGCATAATTTTCTCCGAAGGGATCCCCGCGAAAGGGGATCCCTTTCGGGTTTTCAGATGAGCGCGCCGTATTCCTCGTAGAGCGCTTCGCTGCGCTCGGCGATCTCGGTGCGGCGGGCGGCGATCGCCTGTGCGCGCACATAGTCCCTGCCGCAGTCCGAAAGTTCTTTGAGGAGCGCCGCGTCCTCCTCTTCGAGGGCGGCAAGTTCCTGTTCGATGGCTTTCACGCGGGTGCGGCGCTGCGCTTCGCGAGCGCGCTCCTCCTTGGAGCGGTACCCCTCGTTCGTCGGCTTTGGCGCGTTTTCGCGGGGTACGTTCTCCGTTTTTTGCGCCTTTTTCCAATTGAGGAAGTCCGCGTATCCGCCCGCAAAGGGGTGGAGGGCGCCCTCTTCGATGAGGACGACGCTCGTGGCGACCGCCTCGATGAAACGCCTGTCATGCGATACGAAGAGCACCGTCCCTTCAAAGGCTTTGAGCGCCGCTTCGAGCGATTCGCGCGCGGGCAGGTCGAGGTGGTTGGTCGGTTCGTCCAGAACGAGCACGTTGCCGCGCTCCGCTTCGAGCATGGCGATGGCGAGCTTTGCCCTGAGCCCGCCCGAAAGTTCTTTGACTTTTTTGTCGATGTCGTCGGCGTCCAGCCCCGCCTGTGCGAGCAGGGCGCGCGCCTCCGTCTGCGAGAGCGCGCGGTGCGTCCCCCAAAAGGCGTCCAGCACCCGTTCGGCGGGGTCGAGCCGTGCGTTCTCCTGGTCGTAGTATGCGATCCTTACATACCGTCCCACCGAAATGCTGCCTTTCCCGGAGAGCAGATATTTCAAAAGCGTGCTCTTGCCCGTGCCGTTGTCGCCCAGAAGCGCGCACTTCTGCCCGCGCATCAGCGTGAACGAGGCGTCTTTGAGCAGCAGCTTGTCCTCCGCCTTAAGGTCGAAATGCTCGGCGCGCAGCACGCATTCATAGGGCTGCTCGTCAAAGCAAAAGCGGAAGAGGGGCGGCTTTTTGGGCGGTACGGGTCTTTCAAGCCGTTCCATCTTTTCAAGCTGTTTGACGCGGCTCTGCGCCGCAGAAGCGGACGTCGCGCGCACGATGTGGCGGTCGACGAAGTCCTGCAGCTTTGCGATCTCCTCGCACTGCTTTTCGTACAGCCGTTCCTCCTCCTTGCGCCTTTCCTCGCGCAGGACGCGGTACTGCGAATAGCTGCCCTTGTAGGAGGTGACTTTGCCGCGCTCCAATTCCAGCGTGCGCGAGGTGAGCCTGTCCAAAAAATAGCGGTCGTGCGAGACGATGAGCAGCGCGCCCTTGTAGGAGGCGAGGTAGTCCTCCAGCCAGAACATCGTGGACACGTCCAGATGGTTGGTCGGCTCGTCCAGGACGAGCAGTTCGGGCTCCTCTAAAAGCAGGCGGCAGAGTTTGAGTTTCGTGCGCTCCCCGCCCGACATCGTGTTCACTTTTTGGGTATACGTCTCCCCGAATCCCATGCCGCCGAGCACCGTTTTGATGCGCACGTCGCAGTGATAGGAGTCGCGCGCAGCGATGCGCTTGGTCAGGCTCTCCGCCCGCGCGGAGAGGACGCGCATCTGTTCCTCGCCCGCGGAAGCCATCTGCCGTTCGGTCTCGCGCAGCTTTTCGATGAGCTGCCTGTCCTCGGCGAACACCTCCTCCATCGCGCCGTAGACGGTCGCGTCGGAGGTGAAGCCGCCGCTCTGTTCCAGATAGCCGATCGTGAGCCCGTTCTTTCTGACGACGGCGCCCGCGTCGGGCGCAAGTTCGCCCGTGAGCAGCCGTAAAAGGGTGGTCTTTCCCTCGCCGTTGCCGCCGAGCAGCCCCACGCGCTCCCTTTCGTGTACGGAAAAACAGACGTCCTCCACGGTGGGAACGCCGAGATAGCCGAATGTAACGTGTTCAAAGGTAAAGAGCATAATTTTTATCCCGCCGCAAAGACTTGCGGTATGAACAGATCGTGGTCGGAGGCGGAGCGCCTGCGCGCGGCGCTCCTGTCCTCGCCGCCCGTACAGAGCGGAAAGTTTACGAAAAAGCTGGTCGCGCTGATGCAGAAACTCGCTCAGTAGTCCCAGTCCGGGATGAACTTTGTGTCCGCGCTCGCCTTTTCCTGCGTGAAGAGGGGAAAGCCGAGTTGCTCCGCATAGCCGAGGACGCGGCGGTATTCGCGCGCCGTCAGCGTCCTGTTGAGTTCGGGGAAGCCCGCGATGCCGCCCGTCGGCGTATACTGCCGCATGAGCGAGACGGGGACGTCTTCGGGCAGCGTCTCTTTTAAGAAGCCGAGCACGCGCAGGCTGTCCGAGGTGCATCCCGGCAGAATGAGATGGCGCACGATGACGCCGGAGAGCAGCTTTCCCTCGCCGCTCCATACGAGGGGCTTTTTCGCCATGAACGCGATGGCGGGCGCGGCGTATTCAAAGTAGTCCCGCCGCCCCGTGTAGCGCGCCGAGAGCTCGGGCGAGACGAATTTGCAGTCGGGCAGCCAGATGTCGACGTAGGGCGCGATCTCTTCGAGCGCGCGGACGCGGCAGTATCCGCCCGAATTGTAGACGACGGGGATGCGCGGCTTGCGCAGGGCGAGCGCCTCGCATATGAGCGGGGAGACGTGGTCGGGCGTGACGAGATTGAGGTTGTCCGCGCCCATCTCCTCGAGTTCGAGGAAGATGTCAGCCAGCTCCTTCGGCGTGACGCTCTTCCCGCGCCGTGCGCGGGAGACTTCGTAATTCTGGCAAAAGACGCATCGCAGCGAGCAGCCGCCGAAGAACACCGTCCCGCTCCCGTTGCGGAAGGAGACGGGCGGCTCTTCAAAGGGGTGCAGATAGTATTTGGCGACGGTGAGCCCCTTTACGCCGCACGCGCCCGCCTGCTGAGAGCGGTCCGCGCCGCAGGCGAGGGGACAGAGGGTACATTGCATGAAAAAAGTATATCATGTCCGCCGTGAAAAAGCAACCTGCCGCGCGCCGCTTTTCGTTGACTTTTTGCCGCGCGCATAGTATAATGTGCAGGCTATGAAACGATTTTTTACGAGTGAGAGCGTGACCGAAGGTCACCCCGACAAAGTCTGCGACAATATTTCCGACGCGATCCTCGACGAACTGCTCGCCGCCGATCCCTGCTCCCGCGCCGCGGTGGAGTGCTGCGCGGCGTACAACACCCTCTTTCTCACGGGCGAAGTGACTTCCCGCGCCAAGGTGGACTATGAAGCCGTCGCCCGCCGCGTCATCCGCGAGATCGGCTATACCGAGGGCGATTTCGCCTTTGACAAGTGCCGCATCATCACGCTCATCCACGGGCAGTCGCCCGATATCGCGCTGGGCGTGGACGCCTCCGCCGAAATGAAGGCGGGCGGCGCGGGATACGACGCTATCGGCGCGGGCGATCAGGGCATGATGTTCGGCTACGCCTGCCGCGAGACGGAGGAACTCATGCCGCTGCCCGTCATGCTCGCGCACAAACTTGCGTACCGTCTCACCGAGGTGCGGCGGGAGGGGACGCTTTCTTATCTGCGCCCCGACGGAAAGACGCAGGTCACCGTCGAGTACGACGGCAGGACGCCCGTCCGCGTGGATACGATCGTGCTCTCCACCCAGCACGCCGAGGACGTGACGCAGGAGCGCATCGCGCGGGACATGAAGGAGTACGTCATCGCGCCCGTCGCGGGGGCGTGGACGGACGAAAAGACGCGTATCCTCGTCAATCCCACGGGCAAGTTCGTCATCGGCGGACCGGAGGGCGACTCGGGTCTGACGGGCAGGAAGATCGTCGTCGATACCTACGGCGGACGCTGCCCGCACGGCGGCGGCGCCTTTTCGGGCAAGGATGCGACCAAAGTGGACCGCAGCGCCGCCTATCTTGCGCGCTATATCTGCAAGAACCTTGTGGCGGCGGGCATTGCGGACGAAGCGGAACTGCAGCTCGCCTACGCCATCGGCGTGGCGCGTCCCGTCTCCGTGTTCGTCGAGACGTTCGGCACGGGAAAACTCCCCGACGACGTCATCGCAGACATTGTGCAAAAGGAGTTCGACCTGCGCCCCGCGGCGATTATCGAGACGCTCGGTCTCCGCTCGCCCTGTTTTAAGGAGACGGCGGCGTACGGGCATTTCGGCAGGGAGGGCTTCTCCTGGGAGCGCATCGACAGGGCGGCGGCGCTCGCGGCATATCTCAAATAACATCATTGGCGGGAGGATCGCACGATCCTTCCGTTTTTTTACAATTTTATTACAATTTCGGGCGGCGGAGTTCGGCGGGACGTCTTGACAACGCCGCGCGGACATAGTACAATAGAATATGGAAGAAATGGCAAATACGGGAGGAATGTTATGAAATTCGGGATCCTGACGAGCGGCGGCGACTGCGCGGGGCTCAACGCGGTCATCCGCGCCATCGGACTGTATCTTGCGAACAATGTGAAGAATGCCGAGATCGTCGGCATCCCCGAGGGGTACGCGGGGCTCATCCGCGGCGAGAGTTATCCGCTCACGAAGGCGGATCTTGAAGGGCTCCTCCCCGTCGGCGGCACCATTCTGAAGACCCGCCGCACCCCCTTCAAGCGCATGACCGTATTGGAGGAAGGCGGCACCCGTCTTTCCAGGATGGTCGCGAACTATAAAAAGATGGGGCTGGACTGCCTGTTCACGCTGGGCGGCGCGGGGACGCACAAGACGGCGGCGCTACTCTCGATGGAGGGCTGCAACGTCATCGGCGTTCCCAAGACCATCGACAACGACATCTTCGGTACCGACGTCACGTTCGGGTTCCGCACGGCGGTGGAGGTCGTCACGGACGCCTTTGACCGCATCGAAACGACGACGCGCAGCCATTCCCGCATCATGCTCGTCGAGGTCATGGGCAACAAGGCGGGCTGGCTCACGCTGCATTCCGGCATTGCCGCGGGCGTGCAGATGATCCTCATTCCCGAGATCCCCTTCAATCTCGACGTCGTGTGCGATACGCTCAACGCGCGCATCGCGGCGGGGGAGACGTACACGATGATCGCCGTCGCCGAGGGCGCGGTGCTCGACGCCGAGGCGCGTTTCAAAAAGGAGGAGCGCGCGTTTGCCCGTCCCGCGTTCGGCGAGACGACCGTCACCCGCCATCTTGCCGAGGTCATCGGCGAGCGCACGGGGCAGGAGACCCGCTATTCCGTGCTCGGCTATCTGCAGCGCGGCGGCACGCCCTGCGCCTACGACAGGCTCCTCTGCACCCGTCTGGGCGGGTATGCGGCAAAGCTCGCCGTCGAAGGCAGGTTCGGCGTGACGGCGGCGGTCGTCGGCAACGAGATCACCTTCAACGCCCTGCCCGACATCGCGGGCAAGTACAAGTTCGTCGATCCCATGGGCGGCGAAGTCGCCTGTGCGCGCGGCATCGGCATCTCCTTCGGGGACAGAAGGTAAGGGGGGACAAGTCATGAAATATTCCGTCATCGACGTCAGTTCGAGCAGCATTTCCATGATCGTCGCCGAAAACGGCGGCGTGAACGAGGTCGTCAGCCGCGAGCGCGCGTCGCTCAGCCTCATCCATTATCTCGAGGGGGACAGTCTCTCCCGCCGCGGCATCGTTAAACTCGCGGCGCTGCTCAATCATATGAAGGCGCTCGCCGCCGCGCAGGGCGCGGAACGCTGTTACGTCATCTCCACCGCGGCGCTGCGTCACGTTGCCAACAGCGGCGAGATCGCCGCTTTCGTGCGCGAGACGACGGGGCTTGCGATCAACTTCATCGACGAGCCGACCGAAGCCTACTGCGACTATATCGCCAATCTCTCCTACCGCACCTGCGAGCGCCCCGTCCTCATCGACCTGGGCGGCAAGAGCATCGAAGTATGCGACCTTGCCAAGACGGAGAAGGCGGAGATGTTCGGCATGGAGTTCGGGCTCACCGACCTCACGCGCAAGTTCGTCTCCAATATTTATCCCGATGAAGAGGAAGTCAAAGCCATCCGCAAATTCCTGAAAAAGAAGTTCGACGGGGCGGGGCTTCCCGAAAAGGGGACGTTTGAAACGGCGGTCCTCGTCGGCGCGGCGTCCACCGCCCTCTACGACATCTATGCCGATTTTGCCAAAGTGTCGGGCGCGGAGGAAAAGACCGTCGACGTCAAGAAATACAAAAAGCTCGTCAAGCGCCTTCTGGAGGGCGCGGACCGCTCCCGCCTCATCCTCAAGAATGCGCCCGAGAAGATGTATCTCATCTGCGCGGCGGCGGTCACGCTCAAAGTGCTCTTCAAACGTTTCGGCATCCGCACCGTCATCGTCAGCGACAGCGGCGTCAAGGAAGGCTATCTGCGCCTCGTGCTGGAGGGAAGGGAGAAGGGCGAATATCTTGCGCTCACGCCCCCCGCACCGTCGGAGGAGAGCGGGGCAGGCTCCGCAGAAGAGCCCGTCGAAGTCCCCGTGGACGTCTCCGCGGTGCCGGCATCGGAAGCCGAACAAGAAAAGCCCGCGTCCAAAAAGCGGGGACGTCCTGCGGGGAGCGCAAACAAAAAGCCCGCCGTACAGCCGTCTCCCGCCGTCGCGGACAAAGAGAAGTCCGCGCCCGCGCGCAGGGGACGCCCGAAGAAGGAGGCTGCCGGACAGCCGTCCGAACAGGAGAAGCCCGCGCCCAAAAAGCGGGGACGTCCTGCGGGGAGCGCGAACAAAAAGCCCGCCGTACAGCCGTCTCCCGCCGCCGCGGACAAAGAGGACCCCGCGCCCGCGCGGCAGGGGCAGGCAAAGCGGCGCGGCAGACCCAAAAAGACCACCGAATGACCCGCCAAGAGATCACAGCGAGAGGACAATATGAGTAAACCGTTTTCCGTTCCACAGAAGGTCGCCCGGAAGTTCATGCGGGATATCTACATGAACCGTGAGTACAGCTGGCTGCTCTTCAACAAGCGCGTGCTCGATCAGGCGTCCGATCCCACCAATCCGCTGCTGGAACGCTGCAAGTTCCTGTCCATTTTTACTTCCAATCTGGACGAGTTTTTCATGGTGCGCGTGGGGAGCCTCGTCAACGAGAGCATCGCCGAGCCCGACGAGCGGGAGAACAAGACCCGTCTCACGGCGGCGCAGCAGCTCGACGGCATCGCCGAGGTCGTCAAGCGCCTCTATAAGGTGCGTTCGGAGTGCTATGCCTCCCTTCGGAAGGAGCTCTCCGCAAACGGGCTGAAACTGCTGCGCGAGGAGGAGATCACGCCCCGTCAGGAGTTGGAATGCCGCGATATCTTCATGCGGCACGTCCTGCCCCTTCTCTCCCTCATGGTGCTGGACGCGAAGCACCCGCTCATGCAGTTTGAAAACAAGCGCAGCTATGTCGTCTGCCAGCTGGAAAAGGAGGGGCGGCGCATGATCGGCGTCATCTCCGTCAATCCCGCGCTCGATAAGCTCTACCGCATCGGAGAGGGCAAGAAGGTGCGGCTCATCGTCCTTGAGGAACTCGTGCGCCTCTGCGCGAAATATGCCTTTACGGGATATACGGTGAGCGACCGTATGATGATGCGCGTCACCCGCAACGCCGACTTCGATACGGCGCTCGACGACAACGATCTGGAGCGCGACTTCACCGAGGTCATGAAGCGCAAGGTGGAGTCCCGCGCGCGCATGGGCGTCGTGCGGCTGGAAGTGGATAACAAGGGGAGCAAGCTCAAAGATTTCGTGCTGAGGATCCTCGGGCTCGATCCCAAGTTCAGTTTTGAGGACGAGAGTTATTTCGACTACAAGTTCCTGTTCTCGCTCGGCGGCTTCCTGCCTGCCGAAAAAGCGGCGCTCATGAAGTACGAGCCCTTCAAGGGGGCGATCCCTTCCTGCGTCGCGGGCGCGCCCTCGCTCATCGACCTTGTTTTTTCGCGCGACGTCTTTTTGTCCTATCCCTATGACAGCATGGCGCCCGTCGTCGATCTTCTGGAGGAGTGCTCGCGCGACGACCGCGTCAGCGCCATCATGATCACCATCTACCGCCTTGCGCACCATTCGCGCATCGCGGAGCTCTTGTGCCGCGCCAGCGAGAACGGCAAGCAGGTCACCGTCGTCATCGAACTGTGCGCCCGCTTTGATGAGGAGAACAACCTCTACTTCGCCAACAAGCTGCAGGAGGCGGGCTGTACCATCATCTACGGGATGGAAAATTATAAAGTCCATTCCAAGATCATCTCCGTATTGTTCAAGGAGGGCGGCGATCTCCGCTATATCACCCATCTCGGGACGGGCAACTACAACGAATCGACCTCCCGCCAGTACACCGACCTCAACATCCTCACTTCGGACAGGAAGATCGGCGAGGACGCGGTCGCCTTCTTCCGCAACGTTGCCATCTGCAACACCGACTTTGCCTATCAGCGGCTCCTCGTCGCGCCAGAGACGCTCAAGAGCGGGCTTCTTTCCTGCATCGACCGTGAGATCGAAAAGGCAAAGGCGGGCAAAGAGGGCAGGATCCTCGCCAAGATGAACTCGCTGACCGATAAGGAGATCATCGACCGTTTCGCAAAGGCGAGCGAGGCGGGCGTCAGGATCGAACTCGTCATCCGCGGCATCTGCTGTCTGGTGCCCGGCATCGAGGGCAGGACGGACAACATCCGCGTCGTCAGCATCGTCGGGCGCTTCCTGGAGCATTCGCGTGTGTACTGTTTCGGGACCGACGACCGCGTCATGTATATTTCGAGCGCCGACCTCATGACGCGCAACACCGATAAGCGCGTCGAGATCGCCGCGCCCGTGCTCGACCGCAAGATCGCCGATAAGATCGAGGACTTCGTCCGAACCATGCTCGCCGACAACGTCAAGGCGCGCGAACTGCACGCGGACGGCGTCTATTATCCCGTCCCCGCCGAGGGGGACGCCCTCAACGCGCAGGAAAAATTCTTGCAGCAGGCGGCGGGAAGCCGCGAATTTGAAGCATAAAACGGCGGAGCCCGCGGGCTCCGCTTTTTATTTGCGGAAATTTTGCAAAAATGATTGACACAATGTCAGAATGGTGGTATAATGCAGATACTGACATTGTGTCAGAATAAGATCAAGACATCCGGAGGTCTGTATGCTCGGAACTTTCAGTTACTGCAATCCCACCAAGTTGTACTTCGGCGAAGGCGCCGTCCGCTCTCTTGCGGGCGAGCTTGCCAAGTACGGCAAAAACGTCGTGCTCGTGTACGGCGGCGGCTCCATCAAGCGGAACGGCATCTATGACGAGGTCGTCGGCATCCTCAGGGAGTGCGGCAAGAATGTCGCGGAGATCGCGGGTGTCATGCCCAATCCCACCCTCGACAAGCTGTACGAGGGCATGAAGATCGCCCGTGAGCACAACGCCGACCTTCTTTTGGCAGTGGGCGGCGGCTCGGTGTGCGATTACACTAAGGCGCTCTCCGTCTCGGTGTACTGCGAAGAGGATCCGTGGGAGAAGTATTATCTCCGCTTTGAGGAGCCTACCTGCAGGACGCTGCCCGTCGGCTGTGTCCTCACGATGGTCGGCACGGGCTCGGAGATGAACGCGGGCGCAGTCATCACCAATACGCACACCAAACTCAAGATCGGACACGTCTTTGAGGACGAGAGCATCATGCCCCGCTTCTCCGTGCTCGATCCGAAGTATACGCTCACGCTGCCGCACTATCAGATGGTCGCGGGCATCTATGACATTTTCAGCCATATCTGCGAGCAGTATTTCTCGGGCGAGGACGACAATACGAGCGACTATCTCTCCGAAGGGCTGATGCGTTCGCTGCTCGTCTCTTCGCGCATCGCCAACAAGGATATGCAGAATTACGAGGCGCGCAGCAACATCATGTGGACGGCGACGTGGGCGCTCAACACGCTCGTCGCCTGCGGCAAGTCCACCGACTGGGAGGTGCATATGCTCGGGCAGGCGGTCGGCGCGCACACCGACGCGACGCACGGCATGACGCTCGCCGCCGTCTCCCTGCCGTACTATCGCCATATCCTGCCTTACGGGCTCAAGAAGTTTGTCCGTTTTGCGCAAAACGTCTGGGGCGTCGATCGTGCGGGCAAGACGGACGAAGCGGTCGCCGAGGAGGGCTTGCAGGCGATGGAGGCGTGGATGAAGGAGCTGGGGCTCGTGCTGCACATCTCCGAACTGGGCGTCACGGAGGACATGATCGAAGCGGTCGCCGACAGTACGCTCGTGATGGAGGGCGGCTACAAGGTCCTGACGAGGGAGGAGATCGTCTCCATCCTCAAAGAGAGTCTGTAAGGAGGCGCGTATGGCAAAGATCCTGGTCGCATATTTTTCGGCGAGCGGCGTGACGGCGCGCGCGGCAAGGGAGATCGCGGGCGCGGTCGGCGGAGATCTCTATGAGATCGCGCCTGCCGAGCGGTATACGGACGCCGACCTCGACTGGCGCGACAAGACGAGCCGCAGTTCGCGGGAGATGAACGATCCCGCCGCCCGTCCCGCCATTGCGGGCGGGATGGAGAACATGGCGGCGTACGATATCGTCTTTGTCGGCTTCCCCGTCTGGTGGTATGTCGAGCCGCGCATCATCGATACTTTTCTCGAAAAGTACGATCTTGCAGGCAAGACGCTCATCCCGTTCGCGACGTCGGGCGGGAGCGGGATCGCGGGCGCGGAGAAGAGCCTGCGGGCGCACTGTCCCGCGGCGCGGTGGAAGAAGGGGGGACTCGTCAACCGCGGCGCCGCCGCATGGGCGCTGCAAGCCGTGAAGGCATGAGGAGGGAACGATGCCGGCAGGTTCGGAGCAGCTGACGCAGGCGCGCAGGGAGGAGATCGTCGATGCCTGCGCCCGTCTCTATGAGACGATGCCCTTCGGAAAGATCACGCTGGGCGCGATCGGGGCGCAGACTTCCTTCACGCGTACGTCCATTTACAACTATTTTTGCACCAAGGAGGAGATCTTCCTCGCCCTTCTGGAGCGGGAGTACGCGGCGTGGACCAAAGACGTCCTTTCTCTTGCGGCGCATCCCGTCGCGCGCGAGGCGTTCCCCGCGGCGTTCGCGGCGCTTTTGGAGGAGCGCGGCTGTATGCTCAAGCTGCTTTCCATGAATCTCTACGATCTGGAGGCGGGCAGCCGCACGGAAAATCTCGTCGCCTTCAAGCGGGTGTACGGCGCTTCGATGCAGGCGGTGGAGCGCTGTCTCGCGGCGCACTTCGCCCTTTCCGGGGAGAGGGTGCAGCGCTTTCTCTACGCCTTCTATCCCTTCCTGTTCGGCGTGTATCCGTACACCGCCGTGACGGAAAAGCAGCGCCGTGCGATGGAGATCGCGGGCGTTGCCTATCGCAGCTGCACCGTCTCTGAACTGACGCGCGCATTTATCGAAGATCTTATCGCGGGGTTCGGCGCGTAACGCCCGCGCGGCAAAAAAAGGAGCTGTATGCAACAGCTCCTTTTTTTCTGCAAAAAATATGACATCCGCCTGTGCCGCACCGCAAAGAATGGTGAACCCGCTTCTCGCAGGTGGGTACGCGGCGCGGCGGCATCAGACTTTCCGCAGATGCAGACCTTGCCTAGCCGCCCCGACGAGCGTTCCCGTTGGTATAATGTGGATTCCGCTTAATTTGCGCTCCGTACACCGCAGGTGTCACCTGTATTATAGCACAGGGGAAGAAAAAATGCAACCGTACGGGCGGCATTTCATAAAATCTCCCGCCCCTTCCTCAGCGGGCATATTTTTCCAGCTGTTCCAGGAAGGGGAGGATCTCGCGCTCATAGTTGAGCCCGTACCTGCGGTCGGGGACTTCCTTTTGCGTGCGCACGATGGAGCGGTAGCAGAAGTCCGCCGTGAGGGAGAGCGCCTGCCCGAGCGGCAGCCCGCGCACGAGACATCCGCTGAACGCCGAAGCGAACACGTCGCCCGCGCCGTGGTAGGAGCCGTCGCAGCGGGGGATGGGCAGCTTTTGTTCGCCGCCGTCCGCATAATAGATGAAGTAGCCGTCCTTTGTGTCCGCGCCCGTGATGACGGGATGGGGACAGAGGGCGGAGAGTTTTTCGAGTGCTTCGGAAAAGTCGCGCGTTCCCGTCAGGAGATAGCTCTCCGTCTCGTTGGGGACGATGTAGTCCGCCTCGGCGCAGAGCGAGCGCATCTGCTCCGCGAACGCCTCGTCAAAGCCCTTGTAGAAGGTGAAGTTGTCCCCGAGGACGGGATCGACGACAAAGATGCCGTTCTCTTTCAGGAAGCGGCGTTTGACGTCCTTGACAAAGTCGATCTGCGCGCGGCTGCCCAGATACCCGCTGTAGATGAGGTCGTATCGGAGCCCGAGCGTCTCCCAATGATCGCAGATCTTCTGCATTTCGTCGTCCAGACCCAAAAAAGTGTAGCCCGTAAAGCCGCCCGTGTGGGTGGACAAGAGGGCGGTGGGCAGGATATCGCAGGTCACGCCGCACGCCGAAAGAACGGGCAGGGCGACCGTCAGGGAGCATTTTCCGACGCAGGAAATATCGTTGATGGCAAGTACGCGCATAGAGACCTTCCTTGTTTGAGATGCCCCATATTATACGCGGCGCAGGGCGTTTTGTCAAACGGCGGGCGGCATTTTCAGTATTTTTTATTGCTGCCGCGGAGGAAAATTTTTGCAAATCCTTTACAATCTGAACAGACCGTGCTATAATCGGAGTATCATGAAACGTGTCATCGAAGTCGAAGACCTGTGCTGCAAGCGGTGTGCCGAGCGCGCGGAAAAAAAGCTGCTTCTTCTGGACGGCGTGAGCGGCGCGAAGGCGAACTTCAAAAAGAACATCATTTTTGTCGAAGCGGAGATCCCCGACGAAGCGCTCGCCGCCTGCGTCACGGACGCCGGGTTCACGGTGAAATGTGTCCGCGACCGCCGGGGGCTGTTCGACTGAGGCGTCCGTGACGCAATGGTTCCCGAAAAAATTGCGAAAGCAAGTTTTTTTGGGAAGAGGAGCGGCAACGCAAAGAGCAGCCGTTTGCCGCAGGCGGACGGCTGAGGGACGGAGTTTGCCGCGACGAGGACGCCGGGTCCACGGTGAAATGTGTCCGCGACCGCCGGGGGCTGTTCGACTGATTGGCGCGGGCTGTTCGGCTGATTGGCGCGGGCTGTTCGGCTGATTAGCGCGGGCTGTTTGACTGATTAGCGCGGGCTGTTTGACTGATTAGCGCGGGCTGTTTGACTGATTAGCGCGGGCTGTTCGGCTGATTGGCGCGGGCTGTTCGGCTGATTGGCGCGGGCTGTTCGGCTGAGGAAGGAAAAGGAGATAAAATGAACGATAATTTGCTGACGCAGACGATCTACCGCGTCGTGCTGTGCTGCGTGTCGGCGCTCGCGGTGCTGCTCACCTTCGGCGTGTTCTATGCGGGGAAGGGCGCCTACGAAATGGGCTGGGAGTTTTTGAAGTACTATACAAATATCTCCAACTATTTTGTGTTCGTCGTTTCGGTCATCGTGCTGGCAGATACCGTCAAGCGGGTGCGGGCGGGGGAGACGCGCGGCCATAACCGCGTCATCCGCACGCTGAAATTCATGACGACGGTCATGATCCTCGTCACCTTTCTCGTCTACCTCATCCTGCTCGGAGATCCCTTTTCGGCGGCGTTCTGGCGCGACCTCGGCAATCTTTCCTATCACGTCTTTGCGCCCGTGCTGTTCATTCTGGACTTCTTCCTCTTTGACGAACACGGCACGCTGAGCGTCTTTGCGCCTCTTTACAGCGTTATCATCCCGCTCGTATACGTCGGTTATATCTTCCTTCTCGGCGCGTGCATCCCCGGGTTCACCTATCCCTACTTCTTCCTCGACGTCAACGCGCTGGGTTACGGCGGCGTCCTCGTATGGGTCGTCATCCTGCTTGCGGTGTTCGTCGCACTCGGGTATCTGATGTGGCTGTACACGAGGATCGTGCGGACGGACGGCAGGTGGAAGCTGGTGCTGCGCGGGAAAAAAGAGCAGACTTCGCAGGAAAAACAATAAATTTTGTCACAAAAGGCGGCGTTCGGGCGTCCGAAGGAATAAGAGACGGTCAAGGAGGGGGCTATGAAGGACGAATACACGGGCTATTTGAAGGCAAAGGTGCGCGGCGCGAATATCCTTGCCGCGGTCATCGCCTTTCTCTTTCTCTGCGCGGGGACGCTGTTCATCGTCCTGTATTGTCTGCGCCCGGGCTTCGGCGTGGGGTTTCTGATCGTCGGCGTCGTCATGCTCGCGTTCGTCGCGGTCACCTTCTTCGTCCGCGCCCGCTATGTGCGCTTTCTGAAGAGGGCGCTCGCCACGTCCGAGCTGGAGCGCTCCTTCGTCCCCAACCGCAAATCGGACCGCGGGTAAAAAGTGCGGCAGTTCCCGAAAAACGCTTGACTTCTTCCGCGCGGTTTTTTATAATAGAGAAAATACGGCGTCAAGAGAGGACGCGTCCGTATGCGTGGCTGCGCATCCAGAGAGCCCCCGTTCGGTGAGAGGGGGAGGCGGGCGGCATACGGGTATCACCGCTCGTGCCTGCGGGGAGAATTCCGAGTAACTCCGCACGGGGTCGCAGCCCGTTATCCTCTGCGGCATATGTCTGTATGTTTTGGTGGTAAAAATGCCTTCGCGTATTCCGAAACGCGGAGGTTTTTTTGTTTGAAAAAATCATTGTAAAGCTCGTCAAGGAGGCGTTTATGTACAAAAAAGTAGATACGTCCCTCAATTTTGTGGGACGTGAGAAGGAGATCATCGACTTCTGGAAGACCAACCACATCTTTGAAAAGTCCATCGAAAAGAACGAGGGCGGAGAGGAGTTCTCCTTCTTCGACGGTCCTCCCACGGCAAACGGCAAGCCCCATATCGGTCATATCCTGACGCGCGTCATGAAGGATATCATCCCGCGCTATCAGACGATGAAGGGCAAACACGTCCTGCGCAAGGCGGGCTGGGACACGCACGGGCTTCCCGTCGAGCTCGAAGTGGAGAAGTCCCTCGGCATGGACGGCAAGCAGGACATCGAAAAATACGGCATCGAGCCCTTCATCAAGAAGTGCAAGGAGTCCGTCTGGAAGTATCAGGGCGAGTGGGAAAAGATGAGCGACCGCGTCGGCTACTGGGTGGACATGGAGCATCCCTACGTCACCTATCACGACGATTATATCGAATCGGTCTGGTGGGCGCTCAAGGAGATCCACAAGAAGGGGCTGCTCTACAAGGGGCACAAGATCGTTCCCTACTGCCCGCGTTGCGGCACGGCGCTCTCCTCGCACGAAGTCGCGCAGGGCTATAAGGACGTCAAGGAGACCTCCGTTGTCGCGCGCTTTCGGGTAAAGGGCAGGGAGAGTGCCTACATCCTCGCCTGGACGACGACGCCGTGGACGTTGCCCTCCAACGTCGCGCTCTGCATGAATCCCGACGAGACGTATGTGGAGATCGAAGCGGACGGGACGCGCTATATCCTTGCGGAGGCGCTCGTCTCCAAGTTCTTTGAAAATTACACCGTGATCGAAAAGAGGACGGGTAAAGAATACGAGGGGACGGAGTACGAGCCGCTCTTCTCGTGGGCGCAGGGCTCCTTCCGCGAGAAGGCGTACTACGTCGTCTGCGACGGTTACGTCACGCTCACGGACGGCACGGGCGTCGTCCATATCGCGCCCGCGTTCGGCGAGGACGACTACAAGGTGGGCAGGAAGTACCGCCTTCCCGTCGTGCAGCTCGTCAACGAGCGGGGCTGCTTTGACGGGCGCTGCCCCGAACTCGACGGGCTGTTCGCCAAAAAGGCGGACAAGCGCATCATGGAGATGCTGGAGGAGAAGGGGCTGCTGTTCCAAAAACTGCCCTTCGAGCACAGCTATCCCTTCTGCTGGCGGTGCGACACGCCCCTTCTGTATTACGCACGCTCCTCGTGGTTCATCGAGGTCACCAAGGTCAAGGACAGGCTGATCGCCGCCAACCGCTCCGTCAACTGGATGCCGGAGACCATCAAGGAAGGGCGCATGGGCAACTTCCTCGAAAACGTCATCGACTGGGGGCTTTCGCGCGACCGTTACTGGGGGACGCCGCTCCCCGTCTGGGTGTGCGAGGACTGCGGGGAGATCGAAGTCATCGGCTCCAAGGCGGAACTCAAAGAAAAGTGCGGCGTAACGGGCGAGATCGAGCTGCACAGACCCTATCTGGACGGGCTCAGCTGTACCTGCCCCAAGTGCGGCGGCAGAATGAAGCGCACGCCCGAAGTCATCGACTGCTGGTTCGATTCGGGTTCCATGCCCTTTGCGCAGTATCACTATCCCTTTGAGAACAAAGATCTCTTTGAGGAGACCTTCCCTGCGGACTTTATCTCCGAAGCCGTCGATCAGACGCGCGGCTGGTTTTATACGCTGCTCGCCATCTCGACCATCCTCTTTGACCGCGCGCCCTTCAAGAACTGCATCGTCTTGGGACACGTCAACGACAAAGACGGCGTCAAGATGAGCAAGCACAAGGGCAACGTCGTCGATCCGTGGAGCGTGCTCGACAAACAGGGCGCCGACGCGGTGCGCTGGTACTTCTATACGGGCAGCGCGCCCTGGATCCCGTCCCGCTTCGGCGCCGAGGCAGTGAGCGAGGTGCAGCGCAAGTTCCAGGGGACGCTCTGGAACACCTACGCCTTCTTCGCGCTGTATGCCGAGATCGACAAGTACGATCCCTCCAAGTTTGACTTGAAGCAGTGCAGGCTCTCCCTGATGGATAAGTGGATCCTTTCCAAACTCAACACGCTCGTCAGGGACGTGGACGAAAAACTCGCCGCCTACAACATTACGGACAGCGCGCGCGAGATCCAGGACTTCTCCGACGTGCTCTCCAACTGGTATGTGCGCCGCGGACGCGAGCGCTACTGGGGCGGGGAGATGACGGAGGACAAGGCGGCGGCGTATACGACGCTGTACACCGTGCTCGTGACGCTTTCCAAGGTGCTCGCGCCCTACACGCCCTTCATGGCGGAGATGATGTATCAAAACCTCGTTCCCGCCTTCTATAAGGATGCGCCCGAATCGGTGCATCTGTGCAGCTTTCCCGCGGCGGACGAGAGCTATATCGACGCGGCGCTCGAAGCGGGCATGGAGGACGTCCTTGACGTCGTCGTCCTCGGCAGGGCGGCGCGCAACGCGGGCAATCTCAAGAACCGCCAGCCGCTTGCCGAGATGCTCGTCGCTTCCGCCCGTCCGCTCGCGATCGAAGGCGAACTTGCGGCGGTCGCGCTGGATGAACTCAACGTCAAGTCCATGCGCTTTGTCTCGGACGGGACGTCCCTTGTGAGATACGTCTTAAAGCCGCAGCTCAGGACGCTGGGGCCCAAGTACGGCAAGCAGCTCAAGGCGATCGGTCAGTTCCTCGCGTCGTGCGACGGCGCGGAGGTCGTCGCCGCGGTCAGAAACGGCGGCAGCTATACCGTTCCCCTCGATCCGCCCGTCGTCCTGCTCGAAGAGGATCTGCAGATCTTCACAGAGTCGGCGGAGGGTTATCAGGCGGCAGCGGCGGGCGGCATCACCGTCGCGCTCGACACCCGCCTTACGGAGGAACTTCTGGACGAAGGGACGGAGCGCGAGCTCGTCTCCAAGATCCAGACGCTGCGCAAGGAAGCGGGGTTTGAGGTCACGGACCGCATCGACGTGTACTTCTCCGCGCCCGAAGGAAGGGCGAAGAGGATGCTCGTATTGTCGCGATTTGCGGGGGACGTCCTTGCAAAATCGGTACAAGAGGGCGCTGCGGAGGGCTTCACGCGCGAGGCGGACGTCAACGGTGAAAAGGTGACGTTCACCCTCGTCAAGGCATAAAGACTGCGGGTCCGTCCCGTGAAAAGGCGGGCGCGCCGATCGTCGGCGCGCCCGCCTTTTCATAAAATAAAAAATTTTTTGTCACGATTTCCGGGAAATTACGTCTCTTTCATAAAGGGCGGGTGCGCGGAAGGGACGCTCGTTTTGTGAGGGGCGAACGCTCTCTTTCCCGCTTTTTGTATAAAGTTTCATGATTTCGCGCAAAATATTCACAAAGACGGGAAAAAGCGCCCACATTGCCGCGGTATGATGGCGTCGGGCGACAAAAAATATCATGTTTTTATATGACATAAAAAATTTGACAATATAATGTAGACATGGTATAATTTGTTATGTTCCCATAAGCAAAGAAAACGGCGCTGCCGCGCAGGGGCGTGCGCGCGCGTCGTCCTGCGGGGTCTGCCCGCCGGGGAGGGGTCACAAATGCAAGAAACCGATCGCCAAGGATGCGCATCTGCGGAAGGGGCGAAACGTTCAGAGGAGATCGAATCAAAGGCGCACGCGAGCGGTGCGTCCGCGCAGCCTGCTTCGGATGAGAAGCAGGCGTCTTTCGTTGGAGAAGAGGGCGCGTTTGTCCCGCGCGGCGGGGCAAAGTACAAGTGCTATCTCTTTTTCAAGCGTGCGTTCGATATTTTCTCGTCGGGGCTGTTCCTGCTCGTCTTTTCGTGGCTGTATCTCATTCTCGCCATCCTTGTCAAATGTTCGGACGGCGGTCCCGTCTTTTACCGCCATCCCCGCGTCGGGAAGGGCGGCAAGACCATCTATATCCCCAAATTCCGCAGCATGAAAAAGAACGCGGACAGGCTGGAGGAGATGCTCACGCCCGAGCAGCTCGAGCAATACCGCCGCGAATACAAGATCGACAACGATCCCCGCGTCACCAAACTCGGCGCGTTTTTGAGAAAGACTTCGCTCGATGAACTGCCCAACGTCTGGTCCATCTTTACGGGCGCCATCTCCGTGATCGGACCCCGTCCGCTCATGCGGGAGGAGGCGGAGGAGAAGTACGGCGCGGATATGCGCAAGCTGCTCTCCGTAAAGCCCGGTATGATCGGCTGGTGGGCGGCGAACGGCAGGAGCAACTGCACTTACGAGAGCGGCGAGCGGCAGAAACTCGAACTCTATTACGTCGACCATTGCTCCGTGGGGCTGGATATCAGGATCGTGTTCAAGACCATCGTGGGCGTCTTTAAGCGAACGGGCGCAAAATAGGGGGGCGTATGAAACTGCTGCAGATCAGTAACTATTACCCGCCGCACGTCGGTGGGATCGAACAGGTGGCGCACGACTGCGCCGCGGCGCTCGCCGCGGCGGGAGTGGAGCAGCGCGTCTTTTGCTTTCATCACGAAAGGGGAGACAGGTGCGACGAAGCAGACGGCGTGACCGTCGTTCGCGCGGGGACTTTTTGCAAGGTCGCCTCGCAGTCGCTCTCCCTCTCCTACGGGAGGCTCCTGAAAAAGACGTTTGCGGAATTTGCGCCCGACGTCGTCATCTTTCATTACCCCAACCCCTTCGCGGCGCACTATTTGCTGAAACTGTTAAAAAAACATCCCGCCTGCAAACTTGTGCTCTGGTGGCATCTCGATATCACCAAGCAAAAGATCCTGGGCAAATTGTTTGTCCGTCAGAACAAGCGCCTTCTTGCGCGCGCCGCAAAGGTGGTCGCGACCAGCCCGAACTATATCGACGGCAGCCCCTATCTCTCCTCCGTACGCGATAAATGCACGGTCATCCCCTGCTGCGCGGGGGACGAGCGCATCGCCGCGGGCGAGGACGTGCTGTCGCGGGCGCGGGAAGTGCGGGAGCGGTATGCGGGCAAGACGCTGCTCTTTGCGATCGGGCGGCACGTCCCCTATAAGGGCATGGAGTATCTCGTCCGCGCGAGCAAGCTGCTGGGAGAGGCGTATGCCGTATGTATCGGCGGCTCCGGTCCTCTGACCGGGGAGCTGGAGGCGCTTGCGGCGGACGATCGCAAGGTGCATTTTTTGGGCAGGCTCTCCGATCTTGACGTAAGGGCGTATTTGTGCGCCTGCGACATCTTCTGTTTTCCTTCCGTCACCAAGAACGAGGCGTTCGGCATCGCGCTCGCCGAGGCGATGAGCTTTGCAAAGCCCGCCGTCACCTTCACTATTCCCGGTTCGGGCGTCAACTACGTCTCTTTGGACGGCGTGACGGGGATCGAGTGTCCCAACGGCGACGTGCAGGCGTATGCGGCGGCGATCCGCGCGCTCGCTTCGGACGATGCGCTCAGAGCGCGCTATGGCGCGGCTGCGCGCGAACGCGTCGGCGAATTGTTTACACAGGCGCAGTTCTCTGCCAACGTGCGCCGTCTCATCTCGGAGTTATCGGACAATGCTTGAAATTTACGGCGTCATCATGGCGGGCGGCGGCGGGACGCGCTTCTGGCCGCTCTCACGCAGACGCACCCCCAAACAGCTGCTCAATCTGAGCGGGAAGGATATCATGGTCAACGAGGCGGCGGACCGTCTCGCGCAGGTCGCCGCGTATCGCAATCTGTATATCGTCACAAACTGTGAACAGGCGGAGGAGATGAAGCGGGTCACGGCGGGGCGGATCCGTGCGGATCATATCCTCTCCGAGCCTGCCGCGCGCAACACGGCTGCCTGCATCGGGTATGCCGCGATGAAGATCGTACACGATCGCGGCGACGGCATCCTCGTCGTCACGCCGAGCGACGCCTATATCCGCGATACGCAGGCGTTTGCCGCGGTGCTGGAACGGGCGGTCGACGCCGCGCGAGGCGGCGCGCTCGTCACGGTCGGCATCACGCCCACCTTCCCCGCGACGGGTTACGGCTATATCCGCTGCGCGAAGGGGGAGGGCGCGCTCCCCGTCGAGCAGTTTATTGAAAAACCGCCGCGCGAAAAGGCGGAAGAGTACCTCGCTTCGGGCAGATATTTCTGGAACAGCGGGATGTTCATCTGGAAGGCGTCCGTCATCCTGCAGCGGATCGAGGCGCTCCTGCCCGAACTCTACGGCGGGCTGCAGACCATCGCCGCCTCCTTCGGAAGGGAGGACGAGGCGCGCGTCACCGCACAGGGGTATCCGACCCTGCCCTCCGTCTCCGTGGACAAGGGCATCCTGGAGCGCACGGACGGCATCCTCGTCGTGCCCGGGGAATTCGGCTGGAACGACGTCGGGAGCTGGGATATGCTGGGCGCGCTGCACCCCTGCGATGAAAACGGCAACATTGCCGTGGGCGATACCATCGCCGTCGATACCGAAAACACCGTCCTCTATGCGGGCGGGCGGCTGGTCGCCGCCGTGGGCGTTTCCGATCTTGTGGTCGTGGAGACGCCCGACGCCGTGCTCGTCTGTCACAGATCTGCGGCGCAGGACGTCAAGAAGATCGTAGACAGATTGAAGGAAGCGGGGCGGGAGGAACTGCTTTGACGCAATTTTTTACCGAATGGAAGAGATGGCAGGAAGATCCTGTCTTTGATGAACGGACGAGAAAGGCTGCCGCCGCGCTCTCCGAAGCGGAGGCGCGCGAGGCGTTCGCGGGCGAGCTCGCCTTCGGGACGGGCGGGCTCAGGGGCGTTCTCGGCGTCGGCACCGCCCGCATGAACGTCTACACGGTCGGAAAGGCGACGCAGGGTCTTGCGGACTATATCCATGCCGCCCGAAAAGAGGGGAGCGCCGTCATCGCCTATGACAGCAGGCATATGTCGCCCGAATTTGCGCTCGATACGGCGTGCATCCTGGCGGCGAACGGCATCCGCGCCTATCTCTTCGAGAGCCTGCGCCCGACGCCCGAACTGTCCTTTGCGGTGCGCCATCTCAAGGCGACCGCGGGCATCGTCATCACGGCGAGCCACAACCCGCCCAAATATAACGGCTACAAAGTCTATTGGGGGGACGGCGGACAGATCGTCCCGCCCTACGATAAGGAGATCATCGCCTGCGTCCGGAACGTGGCGGGGTACGGCGCCGTGCGCCGCATCTCCCCCGAGGAGGCAAAGGCGCGCGGGCTGCTCGTCATCATCGGCGAGGAGGTCGACCGCCGCTATCTCGACGCGGTGAAGGACAACCTTCTCGAACGCGATCTTTGCGGAAAGGACGCGCTCACCATCGTCTATACGCCCCTGCACGGGACGGGCAACGTCCCCGTGCGCCGCGTGCTCGCGGAGACGGGGTTCACGAACGTTTACGCCGTTGAGGCGCAGACGGCGCCCGACGGCAGTTTTCCCACCGTCGCAAGTCCCAATCCCGAGGACAAGCGCGCCTTTTCGTTGGCGCTCGCGCTCGCGAAGGAGAAGGACGCAGACCTCGTCCTTGCGACCGATCCCGATGCGGACCGCCTCGGCGTGTACGCAAAGGACAAGGCGACGGGCGAATATCTGCCTTTCACGGGCAACATGAGCGGGCTGCTCCTTGCGGAGTACATCCTCTCCCGCCGCGCGGCGCGCGGGCTGCTGCCGGAGCGGCGGCGGGACGGCGCGCTCGTCACGACCATCGTCTCTTCGGATATGGCGAAGGCAGTCGCGGACGCGTACGGGCTGACCTGTATCGAGACGCTCACGGGCTTCAAGTATATCGGCGAACAGATCGGGCGGTTCGAGAAAGCGACGGCGCAGAACGGCGGCGTACCCGACGGGGAAAAGGGCGCCTATGTCTATGAGTTCGGCTTCGAGGAGAGCTACGGCTGTCTCATCGGGACGCACGCGAGGGACAAGGACGCCGTCATGGCGGTCGCCATGCTTGCCGAAGCGGCGGCGTTCTACGCGCGGCAGGGCAAGACGCTTTGGGACGTCATGCAGGAGATGTATCAAAAATACGGCTTCTATGCGGAAGGGCTGGAGAGCCTGACGCTGGAGGGCGCGGACGGAAAGGCGCGCATCGGCGAAATGATGCGCTGCATCCGCGAGCATCCGCCCGCCGTGGTCGGCGCTTCTCCCGTTCTCGCGGTGCGCGATTACGCCGCAGGGGTGCGGCGGACGGCGGACGGCACCGAAAGCCCTACAAGGCTTCCGGAGAGCGACGTCCTCTATTTCGAGCTCGGGGACGGCTGGTGCTGCGTGCGCCCGTCGGGAACGGAGCCGAAGATCAAGTTTTATTTCGGGGCAAAGGGAAGAAACCGGGAAGAAGCGCAGCTCGGGCTGGACGGCATCCGCCGCGCCTTTCTCGCGCTCTTTACGTCTGCGGGCTGAACGCGGACGGACGGGTAAATTTGGGGCAAAATATGGTACAGAACGAAATGATCCGCCTCTCGCCGGTCTTTAAGGACTACATCTGGGGCGGAACAAAGATCAGAGACGTCCTTCACAAGGACACGGGCTCCCTCGAACGCATTGCGGAGAGCTGGGAGTTCTCTTCGCACGCGGACGGGCAGAGCGTCATCGCGTCGGGCGAGTATGCCGGCTTGACGCTGGGCAAATACTTTGACGCGGTCGGTTGGGACAAGACGGGGTACTTCGGGCAGAGGAGCAGGCAGCTTCCCTGCATGGTCAAGTTCATCGACGCCTGCGAGAACCTCTCCATCCAGGTGCATCCCGCCGACGGCTATGCGCACCGCCACGAGCACGACAACGGCAAGAACGAGATGTGGTATATCATGAGCGCCGAAGAGGGGGCGTTCATCTACGTCGGGTTCAACCGCGATACCTCCCGCCGCGAAGTGCTGCGCCGCATCCGCGACAACAGCATCGAGGAGATCCTCAACAAGATCCCCGTCCGCAAGGGCGATTCTTTCTTCATCCCCGCAGGGACGGTGCACGCGATCGGCGCGGGCTGTTTTATCTGCGAGATCCAGCAGACTTCCAACGTCACTTACCGCCTGTACGATTACGGCAGGCTCGACAAGGACGGGAAACCCCGTCCGCTCCAGGTGAAAAAGGCGCTGGACGTGCTCAATTACCGCCGTCTGCACGTCTCTCAGGACGAGCAGAGCGGGCTCTATCATATCGGGACGGCGTCCTCCAAGATGCTCGCCCGCACCAACTGGTTCACCGTCACGAAGTACGATGTGGACGGCGAACTGCAGATCTCGGTCATGCGTTCGCCCTATTCGCTGTACAAGGCGTTCATCGTCGTGGACGGCGAGGGACAGGCGGTGCTCCCCGAGGGGAGGCAGGCGATCCGCGCGGGCTCGACGTGGCTGCTGAAACAGCAGGCGCCGCTGCGCATCTCGGGACATTGTTCCGTGCTCATCGTCAATCTGTGACGGAAGGGGAAAGGGCGTGAAGATCGCGATCGATTGCAGGTATTTCGGAAAATCGGGGATCGGCAGGGTATGCAAGGGCATCGTCGATCACCTCGACCGGACACATGAATATTATCTCATCGGAAAGCGCGAGGCGCTTTCTTCCTATTCTTTTGCGCATATCGTCGAGGACGGGAGCGATCCCTTCTCCGCAAAGGGGATGCTGACCTTTCCCGCATTCCTCAATAAGGAGTGCGACTGCGTCGTGATCCCCAACTTCATCATCCCGTTCGGTATCCGCATCCCGGTGTACACGGTGATGCACGATCTCATCTTCCTCGATCTTCCCTCGATCACGACGCGCGGCAAGGCGGACTATCTCATCAAAAAGACGCTGCTCGCCCGCTGCATGAAAAAGAGCGTACGGATCGCCTGCGTCTCCGATTTTACGCGCTCCCGCTGCACATACTATTTCGGGAAGAAGGCGGAGAAGTGCTTTACCGATCATATCGGGCTTTCGGAGGAGGTGCTCTCCTTTGAAGCCGCGCCCGAAAAGAAGGATACCATCGTCTATGTGGGCAACGTCAAGGCGCACAAGGGATTAAAGACGCTCGTGGAGGCGTACGGGAAACTGCCGCGCGGGGCGTATGAACTCAGGATCATCGGCGAGAAGGAGGGCTTCCTGACGGGCATGGATGAAACGGAGCTCATGTCGGACGGCGTCGTCTTCACGGGAAAACTCGGGGACGAGGCGCTCCTCAGGGAGATCGCGCAGGCGAAGTTTCTGATCCAGCCTTCGCTCTATGAGGGATTCGGGCTTCCGCCGCTCGAGGCGCTGTGGTTGGGGACGAAACCCATCCTTTCGGACATTCCCGTGTTCCGCGAGGTGTACGGGGAACTTCCCGTCGCCTTCTTCCCCGCCGAGAACGCGCAGGCGCTCGCAGAGACCATCCTCTCTGCCGATCCCGCCCTGCCTTCCTGCCGCGAAGAGATCGAAAAACGGTATGATTATTCTTTGTTTACTAAAAAATTGTTTGCGTTCGGAGAAAACAACGAGGTGACTGCGTGACCGTTTCCGGGGAGCGTCAAAAACCGAATATCCGCATTTCGGAGCTGCAGCTTTGCGACCTGCTCGTGTTCATCGTGGTCGTGCTCGTCATTTTCCGCGGGTTCATCGATAATTTCCTCGGCAACGGGACAGCCTTTGTCGATATTTTTTTTGCCGCGCTCCTGCCCTGCTGCTTTTTCGCGCTCCTCTCGGGGAAGGTCTCCCGCAGCAGCTACGGTCTGGTCCTGCGCTTTTATCTGTTCTGGATGTTTTTCTGCGTCCTGCTGGCGGCGGTGCAGATCGGTCTCGGCGGTACGACGCTTTGGGACGCCGCTCTGGGACTGCGGGACAACAACGTCTACACGCTTCTCTTTTTTGTCATTGCGCTGCAGATGGAGCGCCGCGGCGCGCTTTCGCTCTACCGCCTTTTCATCAATTGCGGGACGCTGATCTGCGCCTTTGCGATCGCGCAGTTTGCGTTCCGCAACGTTCTGCCTGACAGCCTGCTCGTTCTCAAGGGGGAAGATCCTTTCGGCTTTCACGGCACCGATCTGATCCGCGTGACGGGTCTGATGGGAAACACCATTATTTTCGGCGGGTTTGCGATCGTGTTGTTTGCGCTCGTCTGGGCGCAGACGCTCAACGAGCGGTTCCGCTCGCCTGCTTCCGTCGTCAAACTCGTCGTCATTGCGGCTGCAAATGCGCTCACGTTTTCCCGCGCCTCGGTGGCGGGAATGGCAATGATCGCCTTTGTGCAGTTTGTTCTCTACGGAGCGGCACATAAAAAATTTTGGGAATATCTCGCGGTGGCGTTCTGCGCCGTCGTTGCGCTCGGCGTCATCGTCGTCGTGTTTTTCTGGGACAGCACGATCGTTCAGCGCCTGTTGGGGCTGAACGGCATCTGGAACGAGGGGAGCGATGCGGAACATTTAAGGATGATCCGCGAAGCTCTTTCCGTGATCGGCCGCAACTGGCTGGTCGGCACGCTCATGGGGAACAGTACCGCGGTCATCACGGACGGCGTGTTCTGGGCGTACGCCGTCGAATGGGGGATCCCCGTCTTTTTCTTGTATCTCATTCTTTTCGGATGGCTCTGTGCGATCGCCTATCGCAAGAACAAGAGCAAGGATGCGTTTACGGCGACGCTTGCCAACGGTTTTTTGGGCATGGCGCTGTATATGTTCTGCTTTTCCTTCATCAATTCGGCATACGGCGCGCGCAGCGTGCTTGTGTTCTTCTGGATGACGGCAGGGCTGATGCTTGCTTCACAAAACCATTTCGCCGTACCCGCGCATGGGCTGTCCGTTCGCAAAGAATACACTGCCGATCGCAGCGGTCTGCAAAAGGAGGATAAATCCATGACACGCATACCCAAGATCATTCATGCCTGCTGGCTGGGAAAGGGCGAGATGCCCGCCGATCAGAAGGCATATGTCGAAGGCTGGAAACGGCTGCATCCCGATTGGGAAGTGATCGTTTGGACGGATGAGATGTTTGCGCCCTATCTTCATGACAGCGCGTTCGTCCGGGAGGCGATCGCCCGCAGGAAGTACGGATTTCTGAGCGATTATTTCCGTTTTACCGTACTTCACGCATTCGGCGGCGTCTATATCGATACGGACGTGGAGCTCTTCAAACCGCTCGATGCCTTTCTCGGCTGCAAAATGTTCATGGGGTTTATCTTCGACACGGCGCTCGGTACGGCGCTCATCGGCTCGGAGAAGGGCAACCCGCTGCTTATGGAGTGGCGCGATCTTCTGGAAAAAGATTTTGAACGGAAAGGAGATTTCACCGTCAGCAACGACTGGATCACCAGATATTTCCTCGATCATTTCCCCGATTTCCGCCTGAACGGAAAACGGCAGTCGCTCGCCTGCGGGATCGAAGTCTATCCGAAGGACTGGTTTGAGCGCTATCAGATCGATAAAAAGAGCGGAGGCGGATATGCCGAGCGCCATTGCGCCGGCTCATGGAAGGACGGCGCCGAGGGCGGCGGCAAGGGATTTTTGAAAAAGCTGCTGCCGCGGGGGCTTGTCTCGTGGCTCGGTCACAAAAGGATCGTAAGGCAGTCGCCTTACTACAAGATTTATCTCAAACACCGCAGGAAATGATCTTTTTCGCGGAAGGAGGGAACGATGGACGTTTCCGTTATTATGATCAATTACAACACCTTTGCGCTTGCAAAGGATGCCGTTGACAGCATCTTTGCCTGTACCAAGGGCGTGGATTA
>CALVUC010000007.1 GCA_944363395.1 uncultured Clostridia bacterium
CGCTTTTCCTACAAGAACCATAAGGTGCTCCATGTTCCCGAGAGCGAACACGTCGTCAAGGAGAACGCTCACGAGGCGATCGTCGGCCGCGACACATGGGATAAAGTGCAGGCGATGCGCACGTCCGTTTCGCGCGGGAGGGCGGACAAGGAAAACAGGGTGCATCCGCTTTCCGGCTTGCTCTTTTGCGCCGACTGTGGCTGCAAGCTCAAATTTAAGTCGGGCGGGCAGCGCAGGGGCGTCTGCAATTACTATCTGTGCCGCCGCTACATCGACGTCGGCAAGAAGTACTGCACCTCCCATGCCATCGGCGACAGGCAGATCGAGGGAATCGTTTTGAGCGACATCCGCGCCATGCTGGGCGAGGTGGAGACGGATGAGACGGCGGCGAAAGAGCGCTTTTTGCGGGAACGCGCCAAGCGCGGCGAGTGTAACAGACTGTCCGACGAAAAGCTGTTGCGGTCGCTTCAAGACAGGCTTGCGGAGCTTGATAAACTCATTCAGTCTGCCTTTGAAGAAAAGGTGCTGGGAGCTTTGCCCGAGAGCGTGTTGAAAAGCCTTTGCGAAAAGTATCAGACGGAGAAGGAAGCTGCCGAACGCAAGACCGCGGAGATCGAAGCGCGGCTTGCCGAAGCGGACAGCGCTGATGCGGAAGTTGAGGAGTACATAGCCCGCCTGAAACGGTACGCAAGGTGCGAGGAGCTGACGCGCGAAATGTGTTTGCAACTCATCGAATTTATCACCGTGGGCGAAAAGACGGAGGGCGACAAACCGCGCGAGATCCATATCTACTACAAATTTATCTCGAATGCTCCCGCGGAAGTCCGCGGGCAGACGAACAAACAAATCCCATAAGTGACCGTAGCCACGGGTCCCGCAGGTCCGACGGGTGCAACGGGCGCAACGGGACCCGCGGGCGCCACGGGACCGACGGGCGCGGCGGGACCGACGGGCGCGGCGGGGACGGCGGGGATCTCCGATTTTGCTTCGGCATATTCTACGCCGAGCGCGCCGGGAACGGCGGGCGCGCCGCTCACATTTGATGTCAACGGAGCATCGGCGGGAACGGCGGTCGCGCATACGGCGGGCAGCGGTGATTTTACCGTCTCCGAGCCGGGGACTTATCTTGTCTCTTTTCACGGTAACGTATCGCCTGCGTCGGGGGATACGCTTCCCCTCAACATCCTTTTGGAGTTGGAGCAGGATGGGACGGTCGTCCCCGGAGCCGTGGTGCAGCAGACGTTCCAAAACGCGACCGATTCGGCGACGATGTCCTTCGCCTTCCCCGTGACGGTGACGAATACGCCGTCGACGTTCAGCGTGGTGGGGGAGGGCGGAAATTTCTTGTATAGTGCGGCGTCGATGTCTGTGTATCGCCTCACCGACGGGACGTAATTTGGATGGCGGGAATTTTGCAGGCAAGTCGCCTGCAAAATTCCTTGCTTTTTTTGGATGAATGGTGTAAAATAACCAATGTCGGAAAACTCTTGCCGAGAAACAGATCGGGCGGCCGCGCCTTGCGGGCGGTTGAGGACCTGCGTGAAGGCGACCGAAGTTCTGCCGAAGCTTTTGGGCGTCGGCGCATTCCCGCAGCAGGCAAATGCGCCTGTTTGCGATAAAAGACAGATCATATACGCTTCCGTAGTTAAATGGATATAACAGCCCCCTCCTAAGGGGCCGTTGTGGGTTCGATTCCCGCCGGGAGTACCAAAGCCGCGCCCCTGCCGTCAGGCAGGGGCGCGGCTTTGGGATCTTTGCTAAGATACGGCTTTCTTTGCATTTGGTTTTATCTTGATAAATTTTTGATTTTTCCTCTTGAAAAATCTTATCGTGTATGATACAATAAAGCTATGGTGCATTCAGAACGATATTTTAACGGGGCATACCTGCGTCTTGTGCGGAAACGGCATCAGGTGACGCAGCAGGAGCTTGCGCAGACGCTTGCCGTCTCCCGTCAGATGATCTCCGTCTGGGAGAGAGGGAAGACAGAGATGTCGGAGACGATGCTCTCCCGCCTTGCGCAGGCGCTCGGCGAGGACTTCGGGGAGCTGCTCGAACGGTATTACGGGGAACCGGCGGAAGAAGAACTCGCGCAGGACAACGGCGAAGAGGTTGCCCGTACGCAATTTGAAATGATATACGAGGGCGTCGGTTTGAACGAAGGCGGTACGATCGGCGCAAAGACCCCGACCGTCGTGTTCCGCGAGGGACGAAAGGCGGGAAGATGGCGCGGGCTGCATCCCGTGTGCCGCACGGGCATCGTGACGGCGATCGTGACGCTCGTCGGCTATGCGCTGCTCTTTACCGTGCTCGTCGGATTCGTGGCGCCAAGCCTGATGCAGGCGGTCGATATGTCGGAAGGGATGCGGTACTGTGAACGCATCATGATCACGGTCGTCGATTATCCCGGGCTCGTCTGTGCGATGACGGCGATCTTTCTCGTCATCGTTCTCGTTGCGATGGGGACGCATTGCCTCATCCGCAGAGTAAAAATGCGGTGGCAAAAGCACGCCGTGTAAATAGGGAGGAAAGCATATGGTTTCTGTAGTGATGGCTTCGCTGATGCTTGCATCGGCGTGTGCGGCGTTCCCTGCGGTCGCGCCGCAGACGGCGGAGGCGCTGCCCTGCGAGCAGGCTGCGGTGCAGGAGCTGCCGGAGGGCGAAAAGGATGCGCGCCTTTGGACGCAGTTTGAATTCGGGATCAGAGTGGACGATACGGATGTCATCGCTTATGTCAAAAATAAGTTCACCTTCCTGCCGTCCGTCGTCCACGCGCGCGTGGCGCTGTATGCGTCCGAGACGTATACGGAAGATCTGGACGAGATGGAGATGAAGTGCGTCTCCGTCGCGCCCGATCTCGACATGGGACATGAGATCACCGCATGGGCGCCGCATGAGACGACGATGTACTGGCGCGCCGAAATGAACTATTACGATGACGACGGCGTGTATCAGACGCGGGAGACGGGGACCTACCTCATCGACGCGGACGGGAACATCCTTTGACTCGGCAAAGTGCAAGAGCGCGGCGGGAGCCGCGCTCCTTTTCTATTCTTTTCGGCTGCGGCGCCTGCGGGCGGTTCTGCGCCCCTTTGGCTGCGGTGCGGGCGGGGATCTTGCCTTCGGATGCTTTCACAAATTTTTCGCGGGGCGAGGGTGAGAAAATTTATAAAACCCCATTGCAATCGGGTCCGTTCTCTGTTATACTATCCTTGGCGGATCGCCGCGCCGCAGCGGGCGCGGCAGGGAGGAAATGATGTTTCAAAACGTACATAAAAATTTCGGCTTCGGCTGTATGCGTCTGCCGATGATCGGGGATGAGGTCGATAAGGCGCAGTTTTCGCGGATGATCGATCTCTTTCTTGAAAACGGCTTCAATTATTTCGACACGGCGCACGGGTACCTGCAGGGCAAGAGCGAGACGGCGCTGCGTGAGTGTCTCGTCGCACGCTATCCGCGTGAACGTTTTATCCTCACCGACAAGCTCACCGAGCCGTATTTCCGTACGCAGGCGGACATCGTTCCCTTCTTTGAAAGCCAGCTTCGGGCGTGCGGCGTGGAGTACTTTGACTTCTACCTGATGCACGCGCAGTCGCGCGGCAATTACGATCATTTCAAGCGCTGCCGCGCCTATGAACAGGCGTTTGAGCTCAAGCGGGAAGGCAGGGTGCGCCATGTCGGCATCTCCTTTCATGATTCGGCGGAGATGCTGGAGCGCATCCTTACAGATTATCCGCAGATCGAAGCCGTCCAGCTTCAGTTCAACTATCTCGATTACGAGGATCCCACGGTACAGTCCCGCAGGTGTTATGAGGTGTGCAGGAAGCACGATAAGCCCGTCATCGTCATGGAGCCCGTCAAGGGCGGCAGTCTCGTCAAGCTGCCCGAAGCGGCGCGCGGCATCTTTGAAGTGCTCGGGAGCGCCTCTCCCGCAAGCTATGCCATCCGCTTTGCCGCAGGCTTTGAGGGGATCTTTATGGTGCTCTCCGGTATGAGCGACCTTGCGCAGATGGAGGACAACCTCTCCTATATGAAGGATTTCAGACAGCTCTCCGGGGAGGAGATGGCTGCGGTCTGGAAGGTGCGCGACGCCTTCCTCGGTATGCCGCTCATCCCCTGTACGGCGTGCCGTTATTGTACGGACGGATGTCCCAAACGCATCCTCATCCCCGACCTCTTTTCCTGTCTCAATTCCCGACGCGGGTACAATGACCGGAATGCGGGGGCGCTCTACCGCGAAGTATTCACAAAAGAGAGGGGGAAGGCGTCTGATTGCATCGGCTGCGGCAGATGTGAACGGGCGTGTCCGCAGCATCTGCCCATCCGCGAGCTCCTCAGGACCGTCGCGGCAGAGTTTGAATCGGGGGCGCAGGACTGACGGGCAGGTCGAACAACGCCGCGCGGCGGCAAAGGAGTAAGTGATGATAGAACAGGCTTTAACAAGACGAAACTGCTCGTTGAAGGTCAAAGTGACCGTAAAGGGGCTGATTTCTTTGGGGCTTGCAGCGCTCGCGGTGGTGCTGCCGCAGCTCGTGCATCTTGCGCTCGGTCAGGCGGGCGGCGTGCAATGGCTTCCCATGTACCTTCCCGTATTGCTCGCGGGGTGTCTTTTGGGGATGTATTGGGGATCGGCCGTGGGGGTGCTTTCCCCGCTCGTAAGTTTTCTTTTGACCTCCGCATGGGGAGAGGCGATGCCCGCCGTCGGGCGGCTGCCCTTCATGATGGCGGAACTTGCTGTGTTTGCGGCGGTCTCGGGCGCGTTCGCAAAGAAGATTTCATCAAATGCGTGGATGGCGTTCCCTGCCGTTCTGCTTGCCCAGGTCGCGGGAAGAAGTACGTTTTTACTGCTCGTTGTCATCTTCCGTCAGTTCGTTTCCTTCACGCCCGAACTCATCTGGTCGCAGATCCGGGCAGGGCTGCTCGGTATGGTGCTGCAGGCTGTCGTCGTTCCCTTCCTCGTGATGGGGCTGAGGGCGCTTCTCGAAAGGAGCAGGCATGACTGATCTGGCGTGTGCAAAGGCGGCGCTCGCGGGACACACGCTGGCGCTGTGCCGCGCGGGCGAATGCCGTGTGAGCGACGGGCGGGGCATTGCGCCGATGATGGAGCTGATCGCAGAGGGCGTTGATCTTGCGGGCTGTGCCGCGGCGGACGTCGTCGTCGGCAAGGCAGCCGCCATGCTGTTCGCGAAATGCAGGATCGCGGCGGTCTATGCAGGGACGCTCTCGCGTCACGCGCAGCGCTATCTGGACGCGGCGGGCATTCCCTATGAGTATGGGGCGCTCACGGAATACATCGTCAACCGCGAGGGAACGGGGATGTGTCCGATGGAACAGACAGTACTTTCGGAGGAGGACGCGGAGAGGGGGTATCACCTCCTTCGTGACAAACTTGCCGCCCTTCACAAGTGAATAACGGGCGTTGCCATGCTTTGGCAGCGCCCGTTATTGTTTTTAAAAAGAGCCGCTCAGGCGATCTGAGCGGCAAAAGATGGCAAGAAAACAGGGTTTTCAGATAGGGAAAAAGGGTATGATCTTGCCTGAAATATTCAAATTTGTGAATGCACGGCGTTTCGCAATGATATTTTTTTCAAATCATGGCGGGGATGCCGTATTTTTGCTTCCAGTCGTTTCGGATGGCAAAATAGGGAAAAGAGTGCGTGCGCGGCATCATTTCTGCATTCTTTCATAGTATTATGCGTCGCATAGTACTACATAAAACCGCAAAAATACACCTGTATTATGTCAGACATACCTTTCGGTCGGGAGATGCAGTTTCAATATGATGAATGATAGATCAAATTTTAGAAGCCTGCTTCCGATAGCGTCCCGGTGAGATCCCCGTCGTGCTGCGGAACTGCCGCGTAAAGTGCTCGATGTTGTTGTATCCGCAGCGTTCGGCGATGCGTTCTACGCTCTCCGGTGTGGAGGCGAGCAGTTCTTCCGCCTGCTGGATGCGTGCGGTGATGACGTCGGCGACAAAGGTCGTCAAAAAGTACTGCCTGTACAGGACGTGAAAATATCCCTTGCTGACGCCCAATTCGTGTGCCGCGTCGTCCGCTCTCCAGTCCTGTTCGGGGGCGCGGAACACGCGTTCCCGCAGGCGCAGGAAGGCGGGAAAGAGGGGGCCTTTTGTTTCCACTTCGGCTGCAAACATTTCGATGAGCCCCGCGGTGAGGGAGCTGATGACGCTCTCCTTTGTGCGGTGCGCCGAGAAAAATTCTCCCAGGATGATGTCGAACAGCGGATAAAATCGCTCTTTCGCCTGCCGCATCGGGATGGGCTGACCGAAGGGAAATCCGTCGAACAAGAGGGGCGAAGCGCTTTGTATGTGCATCCAGCAGTCGGTGTAGCTTTCACCTGCCGCGCGGTAACTGTGCCTTTGTCCGGGGTGGAACAGGATCGCCGTGTCGGCGGGCGTCTGTTTCCAGCCGTCCTCCGTTTCAAAGAGGGCGGGCGTCTTGACGAGCAGCAATAAATAGACGGGGTAGCCGTTTCTGCGCATGATCTGAAAGTCGCTTCCGTGCGTCGCTTCTCCCATTTTCAGGATCTCCATTGTTTCCTCCTGTCTGACGATTTATCAATTTTATATCATTATACGCCCTTGCGTTTCCGATGTCAATCGGATACAATATACCGCGTACCAAAAGAGGTGTATCGTGCTGTTTTCCTTGCTGACGGTCGCGTTTTATTCGGCGTCGTCGCTCGGGGACAAGTTCATATCGGCGCGCCTCCGCTGCGATCCGAAGGAGTTTTCCTTCCTCGTTTCGGTTGCGACGGCGGTCTTTCTCGCGCTCATGCTGCCCTTTCTCGGCTGGGAATTTTCCTTCACATGGGAGAGCGGCACGGCGCTTCTCGTCCTTGTCGGGCTCAAGATCGCGGAATTTTATTCGAGTGTGGCGCTGCTGAAGACGGTCTCCGCGTACGAACTCAAGGCGTGGCTCACGCTCAACGTCGCCTTTTCCTATCTCATCGATCTCATCCGCGGGGAGGAGGCGTTCTTCTTCGCCTTTCTTCCGTGCGCCGCCGTACTGATCGGCGGGATCTTTTTCGTTGCTTCGGACGGGCGCGGGAAGGGCGTGAAATATATGCTCCTGAGTCTTGTCTATATTGCCTCCAAACTCTTTTACGGCTTGCAGATGAACGTGATGCCGGAGGGGACGTCCTCCTGCTCCGTGCTGCTCCTCGTGATGATCGCCGTGGCGCTCCTGCAGCTCCCTTTCGTTGATTTTACTGCATTTTTCCGCAAAAAAGGGCTTGTTTTGGGTGCTTTGACGCGCATTCCCAATGCGTTGGGGCTTTGGACGGAGGCGGACGCCGCGCAGCAGAACCTCCTTCTCTATTCGTTGGTCCAGCCCATGCAGCTCCTGCTTCTCTTCGTTGTCGCGCTTGCGCAGCAGGAGCGGCTCGGAAAGCGCAAACTTTTCGGCAGCATCGCGGCGCTCGTTGCCGTCACCGTGACGACGATTTTGATCTATCTCAACAGAGGTGCGATATGATCCGTACATTTTCACAGCATATCGTCCGCCCGCAGCAGGAGCTGACGGGCAAACTCTGGACGTTTGTTCCCTTGCAGGGTGCGCGCGCCGGCGAGACGCTTCGCGTCCATACGCCGAGTTGTTGGGAGACCTATCCCGGATTCGGGCTGTACCGCGGCGAGGGAAGGTATTCGACGTCGTTTTGCGCCGACGGAAACGTCCGCATCGAGTGCAAGGGCGTGAGCCATACGGCTTCGGTCTATGTGGACGGCGAGAAGGTCGCCTCGCACTACAACGCCTATACCGCCTTCTCCTGCGTCGTGCGCGGGCTGTCGGCGGGCGAACACACGCTGGAGATCGTTGCGGACAACCGCTTTTCCGAGGAGAGCGCGCTGCACGTCCCGAACGATTATATGTCATACGGCGGCGTCTCCCGCCCCGTCGTGCGGGAGCGCGTCGGGAGCTGCTATATCGGAGACGTGCGTGTCACGCCCGTGCGCCGCGGCGGCGTTTGGACGGCGGAGATACGGGTGCGGGTGGAAAATCTGGAGGAGGCTTCGCCCGTCTGCGTCCGTGTGGCGGTCGCAGGCAGGGAACTTTGCTTCCCCGAACGGGTATTTCCCCGCGGCGAGACGGTGCTGGAGGGCGCGCTTGCCCTTCCCGACGCGCGGCAATGGTCCCCCGAACATCCCGAACTGTACTTTGTTACCGCGACGCTGGAGCGGGGCGGGGCGGTGTTTGACGATCTCATCGACCGCTTCGGCTTCCGCGAGGTGAGGACGGAGGGCGGCAGGATCCTTCTCAATGGGGAGCCCGTCAGGATCCGAGGGTTGTGCCGTCATGAAGATCACCCGCAGTACGGCTGTGTTCTTCCCTTTTCCGCGATGGCATACGATCTTGCCGTTCTGCGCGATCTCGGCGCAAATTCTGTGCGTACTTCGCACTATCCCAACGACGAGGTGTTCCTCGATCTGTGCGATGAGACGGGCATCCTTGTCTGGGAGGAAAATCATGCGCGCGGGCTCAGTCTCGAGCAGATGCGCAACCGCAACTTCGAGCGCCGGGCGGAGGAGGTGACGCGCGAAATGGTCGCGCAGCACTACAATCATCCGAGCATCTATATCTGGGGCATCCTCAATGAGTGCGCGAGCGACAGCGAATACGGCAGATCGTGCTATGATGCGCAGTTTTCCGTCATCCGCGCGCTCGACGGGAGCCGTCCCTGCTCCTTTGCAGGCTGCAAATTCAAGACCGATCTCTGCTTTGGTCTGCCCGACGTCGTCTCTTACAATATTTATCCAAAGTGGTATCACGACACGCCCGTGGGCGAGTATCTGAAAGATCTCTATGACTGGGTGCAGAATGAGACGGAAGGGGCGGGCAAGCCCTTTCTCGTGACGGAGATCGGCGCGGGCGGCATCTACGGATACCGTACGCCCTATGTGACCAAGTGGAGCGAGGAATATCAGGCGCAGGCGCTCCGGGAGCAGCTCGAGGCGGTGCTCGCCTTAGAGAATTGCGTCGGCGTGTATATCTGGCAGTACTGCGACATCCGCATCAGCGAAGAGTGGTGGGGCGGACGTCCGCGCACGATGAACAACAAGGGGGTCGTCGACGAATATCGCCGTCCCAAGCTGTGCTACGCGGTCGTCAAAGAGATCTTTGAACGGGACAGGGCGCGTAAAAAAGAGGCGCTGAAGTGATCTGAGCGCGAAAAAAGAGAGCGGGAACGGGGCAAGGGTCTGCCCTGTTCCCGCTTTTGCGTAGAGCGGAGAGGAGGGGGAGAGGGGGAATATCACGCTTGAAATAGTATTTTTCGTAGTACTATGCGAGACATAGTACTATGTTTGTTTCAAAAAAAGGGGTTAAAAAGGGACTTGACAATCATTGATCCGTATGATATGATATGCACGGCGCAACGGGCGCCATAAGGTGTTGTATGATGCAGTCTTTGCGGGAACTTTATAAGATCGGCAAGGGTCCGTCCAGTTCGCATACGATGGGACCCGAACGCGCGGCGAAAGACTTTTTATCCCGTACGCAGGGCGCGGCGCGATACCGCGTCGTGCTGCAGGGCTCTTTGGCGCGGACGGGAAGGGGACATCTCACCGACCGCGCGGTGCTCGGCGTCCTGCCGGAGGGCAGGACGGAGGTCGTTTTTGACTGTGAGGCAAAGGCGCTCCTGCACCCCAACACGCTTGTGATGACTGCATACGACGCTGCGGGAGCGGAGATCCTCTCCGTCACCTATCTCTCCGTGGGAGGGGGGACTGTCCGCGAGGCGGGCGCGGCGCCCGTCGCCGCGGAGGAGATCTATCCCTTTGCAGACTTTTCCGAGCTGCGTTCTTTCTGTGAACGGGAGGGGGCCGCGCTCGCGGACGTTGCCTTCCGCTTTGAGGATGCGGCGTTCCATCAGTATCTTGCCGCGGTATGGGAGAGTATGAAGGCGACCATCCAAAGGGGGCTCACGCGCGAAGGGCTGCTTCCCGGGGCGCTTCGCGTCGAGCGCAAGGCGGCGACGCTGTACCGCGCCTATCTTGCCGATCCCGACGATCACACAAGGCTTGTCTGCAGCTATGCCTATGCGACGGCGGAGGAAAACGCGAGCGGCGGGACGGTCGTCACCGCACCCACCTGCGGCGCGAGCGGCGTCCTGCCTGCGGTGCTGCTCTATCTGCAGCGGCGGGACGGTCTTTCGGACGAGCGCATCCTGCGCGCGCTTGCCACGGGCGGGCTTGTCGGCAACGTCGTCAAGACCAACGCTTCGGTGAGCGGGGCGGAAGCGGGCTGCCAGGCGGAGATCGGCACGGCGACGGCGATGGCTGCGGCTGCCGTGAGCGCGCTCTCGGAGCAGTCCTTAGAGATCGTCGAATATGCGGCGGAGATCGCTCTGGAGCATCAGCTCGGGCTTACCTGCGATCCCGTCGGCGGCTATGTGCAGATCCCCTGCATCGAGCGCAACGCCGTTGCGGCGATGCGCGCATTGGACAGCGCCGATCTTGCGGGTGTTCTCTCGGGTACGCGCAAGATCTCCTTCGATCTTGTCGTCAAAACAATGTATGAAACGGGACGCGACCTCAACGAACGTTATCGAGAAACGAGCGAGGGCGGGCTCGCCTCTGGGTATAAGGTGTGCTGAAAAGGGGATAAGAACAAAGCGCGGCGCGCGGCGGAATTTTTCCGTCGCGCGCCGCGCTTTGTCCGATCGAAGAGTGGTGAGCGGAAGCGAGAAGGTACCAGGGCGCCCCCATTGAAATGGGGGTTTATATAGGGTTCCCGAAAAAGATTTGCGGAGCAAAGATTTTTTGGGAAGAAGGAGGGACCGGCAAAAAAGCGGAAGGGATGAGCGAGTGCTCATCCCTTTGCAACGGGTGCCGCGTCCCGACGTGGTACCGCCGCGCGAGGACGAAGTCCGAAGCCCAACCGAGGGGACCCCCTCAGGGGTACCGCCGAGCGGCCTCGAACCGCTATGCCTTTCGGCACCGGATCCTAAGTCCGGCGCGTCTGCCAATTTCGCCACGGCGGCATCTCCTAAAAAGTATACCAAAGCCGCCGCCCGATGGCAAGTGATTTTATGCTTTTTCCGAAGCCGTCTTTCTCACGGGCTGCGTCTCTGCTTCGGGCGCGGCGGTGCGGCGGTCCTTGCCCCAGAAGAAGAGGGCGAGCGTTCCCGGTCCGACGTGCGAGACGGTGCAAAGATCGTAATATTCGATGATGATATCCTTCGCACCGCGTGCGCGGATCATTTCGGCGAGCGTCATGGCGTCCGCAAGACAGTCCGCGTGCGTGATGGCGACCGTCCTGCTCTCGGGGTGGACGGCGCGCTCGGCAAACAGGTCGGCGATGGCGGCAAGCGCCTTCTTCCTGCCGCGCACTTTGGAGTAGGCGGTGATCTTGGCGTTTTTGCTGCCGTCTGCCTGCAGTACGGGTTTCACGCCCAGGATGGTGCCTGCAATGGCGGTCGTCTTGGAGATGCGCCCGCTGCGGCTCAGATATTTGAGGTCGTCCACCGTAAAGAAGCTGTTGACCTGGAAGGCGTTCTCGTTGCCCCATTTGGCGCACGTTTCCACGTCCTCGCCGAGGTCTCTCAGATCGGCGAGGCGGAGCGCGACCAGCCCTTCGCCCATCGAGGCGTTGGCGCTGTCACAGACGCAGACCTTGCGCCCGGGGTATGCCTCCATCAGCATTTGGGCGGCGTCCGCAGCTTGCTTAAAGGTGCCGCTCACGCCCGAGGAGATGATGACGAGCAGCACGTCGTTGCCCGCCTTGAGTTCGGGCTCGAGCGCATCGAAAAACGCCGCGCTCGAGATGAGCGAGGTCTTGATGTCGACGCCCTGCCGCAGCAGTTCATATTGCGCGAGGGCGGTCTCCTCGAAAGAGACGTTCTCGTCGTAGCAGAGACGGTCCTCCCCGTTGACGGTGCAGTGATAGGGGATGACGCGGATGTCGCGCGAATGTAAGATGTCCTCGGGAATGTTTGCCGCCGAGTCGACATAGAGCGAAAAGTTTTTCATGTCTTTCTCCCGCCTTTTTCCGCCGCGCGATCTTGCGCCGCGGTTGCTTTTTCCTTATCTTACCACGGCGGCGAGGAAAATACACCCTATTGTTGCGCTTTTTCGCTCTCTCTTTCCCGCTGCCGCTTCTATCATGCAAAAATGGACTCCACGCTGCGAAAAATGCACTCTACTCACGGTAGAGTGCGCCGTTTTCTCCGATTTTCGGGCGAATGGGACAAAACGTCCGCGGCATATATCAATACGGGAGGTGAAGGATGCTGGAACAGCTGTGCGGTATCTTATGCCGTCTTTTCTTTTTTACGGGGAGCGTGCGGGACGAGGGATCCTATCCGAGACCGCTCTCGCCCAAGGAGGAAGCGGAGTGCCTCGCCCTTGCGCGGGCGGGGGACAAAAGGGCGCGCGACAGGCTCATCGCGCACAATATGCGGCTCGTCGCGCACGTCGTGAAGAAGTATACGGGCGCGGCGGAGACGGACGACATGATCTCGGTGGGGAGCATCGGGCTCATCAAGGCGATCAATACCTACGAGCCTTCGCGCGGGACGCGGCTCGCCACCTACACGGCGCGCTGCATCGAGAACGAGATCCTGATGTTCATCCGCGCGGGAAAAAAGCACAAGTCCAATCTCTCGCTCTCCGATCCCGTCGGCACCGACAAGGACGGCAACGAACTCACGCTCATGGATCTTCTGTTTGAAAAGGAGGATAAGGTATTCGGGAGCGTCGAGCAGGCGCTCATGCAGGAGAAATTTCTTGCCGCCATCCGCCGCCTGCTGAACGAACGGGAGACGGAGATCGTCTCGCTGCGCTATGCCCTGACGGGCGGCGCGCCCCTGCCCCAGCGCGAGGTGGCAAGGCGGCTGAAGATCTCCCGTTCATACGTCTCCCGCATTGAGAAGCGCGCGCTTGAAAAACTGCGCGCGGGGCTGGAACGGGCAGATTTTTTTGAGGAATAGCGTGCGGGCGCGCCCGCGTATCCGCGCGGGCGCGCCCAAAGGTTTGACATTTCCCTGCCGATGTTGTATAATTTTTGATATTCCATCGTACCGAGGCGAAATCATGAGGATCGACGAGATCATAAAAAGCAAACGCACCCTTTCGTTTGAGGTGTTCCCGCCCAAAAAGGACGGGGAGGACAAGGAGAAGCTGCTCGCGACCATCGACGCGCTCACTTCGTTTTCGCCCGACTTTATCAGCGTGACGTACGGCGCGGGCGGCTCCAATTCCAAAAATACGGTGGAGATCGCCGACTATATCCAGAACCATGCCCGCGTCACGGCGCTCGCGCACATCACGGGGGGACCGTCCTCGCCCGAGACGGTTTCCTCTCTCGCCCGTTCCCTGCGCGAGCGCAATATCGAAAACGTGCTGTGCTTGCGCGGGGACAAGCCCGTCGGCTATGAGGCGGAGTACTGCAAGTACTTCGCGCACGCGACCGATCTTGCGGCATTCCTCGCGACCTACGGCTTTACGCTGGGTGCGGCGTGCTATCCCGAAGGACACGCGGAGTGCGCCTCTCTCTATGACGACCTCGTCAACATGAAGAAGAAGGAGGAGAGCGGCGCTTCTTTCTTCATCACGCAGATCTTTTACGACAATTCCTATTATTACCGCCTTGTCAACGAGGCGCGGCGCATCGGTATCACCTCGCCCATCATCCCGGGCATCATGCCGCTCGTCAATCCCAAGAATATCCGCCGCATCAAGGAGATGTGCGGCAGCACCATCCCGCTCAATTTCCGCAACATGATCGAGATCTATGCCTCGCACCCCGCCGTGATGGAGGAGATCGGCTTCAACTATGCCGTCTATCAGATCATCGACCTCATCGCGATGGGGGCGCCCGGCGTACATCTGTACGTCATGAACAACGCAAGGACGGCGCGCGCCGTCTGTTCGCGGCTGGAGACGGTGTTCCATGAACTCTTCCGCACTGTATGATCGCGCCTGCGCCTATCTCGGGGCGCGCGGCGTGCCGCCCGAAGAGCTCCTGGAGCGCGTTGCGCCCTGCATGGACGAGGCGCGCTCTCTCGCCCGCTTCCGCGCCGCCGGGCGGACGTATGAAGCGCCGCTTCCCTTCCTGCAAAAGGAGCCGTACGTCTCCTTTCTTGCGGGCTGTGCTGCATACGCGCTCGTCGTCATGACACTGGGTGGCGAGATCGACCGCCGCATCCGCGCGCTTACGGTCACGGACCCGTCGCGCGCCGTTGTGCTCGACGCCTGTGCGAGCGCCCTCGTCGAAGAGGAGGGAGACGAATGGGAAGCGCGGTTCGGCGCGGAGCGCACTTACCGTTTTTGCCCCGGCTACGGCGGCAGTCCCGTCTCGGACGTCGCGCACATCTTCCGGGAACTCCGTCCGGAGCGCCTCGGGATGCAGCTGCTTCCCTCGGGACTGATGGCGCCGCAGAAGTCGATGGCGGGCGTCGTCGGCATCGGCAGGCGCAGGGAGCGCTCGTGCGGGGCGTGTATGCTGTATGAACATTGCGCGGCGCGCAGGGAGGGAAGGGTATGTTACCGCTCGGAAAACAAGTGATCGTTATGGACGGCGGCTTCGGCAGCGAACTCGAACGCGCGGGGCTGGGCGACGCCGTCCCGGAGGAACTCAACCTCACCCGTCCCGAAGCGGTGCGCGCCATCCACGCCGCCTATGCCGAAGCGGGCGCGGACATCATCACCGCCAATTCCTTCGGGCTCAACCGTATCAAGTACCGCGGGCGGTATGCGCTCGCAGATCTCGCGCGGGCGGCGGCGGAAAACGCGCGTTCGGCGGGCAAGACGGTCTTTTTCGACGTCGGACCGACGGGGGCGCTGCTTGCGCCCGTGGGGACGCTCACCTTCGACGAGGCGTACGCCGCCTATGCCGAGGTCGCCGAACTCACCCGCGGTCTCGTGGACGGCTACATCGTCGAGACCTTTTCCGATCTCTATGAACTCAAAGCCTGCGTGCTCGCCCTGAAGGAGCACGCGGACAAGCCCGTGTTTGCGACGGCGACCTTCGACAAGACGCTGCGCACGCTGACGGGCTCCACGCCCGAGATCGTCTGCGAACTTCTGGAGGGGCTGGGCGTCGACGCGCTGGGCGTCAACTGCTCGCTGGGACCGGAGGAACTTGCTCCCGTCGTGGAGCGCCTGCTTTCCTCGACCGATCTTCCCGTCGTCGTGCAGCCCAACCGCGGGCTTCCCAAACTCGTCGGCGGAAAAACGGTGTACGACCTTTCGGAGGACGAATTTGCCCTTTGGACGGAGCGGTTCGTGCATGCGGGCGTCTCCGTCATCGGCGGATGCTGCGGCACCACGCCCGCTTTTATCCGCCGCATTGCCGCTTTCAAGGGGCGGACGGTCCCGCCGCGCGCCGTGCAAAAAAAGACAGCCGTCACCTCGCAGACGCGCCGCGTCGTCATGGAAAACGTCAGGATCTGCGGCGAACGCCTCAATCCCACGGGTAAGAAGGCGCTGAAAGAGGCGCTCATGCGCGAGGACTACGGTTATCTCGTCGCCGAAGCGCTGCGGCAGGAGGATGCGGGCGCCGACCTGCTCGACCTCAACGCGGGCGTTCCCGGCATCGACGAGCCTGCCGTCATGCGGCGCGCCGTGTGCGCCGTGCAGGAATACTGCGAACTGCCGCTGCAGATCGACTCTTCGGACGCCGCCGCTATCGAAGCGGGCGTGCGGTATTATAACGGCGTGCCGCTCATCAACAGCGTCAACGGCGAAGAGGAGGTGATGGCGCGCATCTTCCCCATTGCCAAGAAGTACGGCGCGGTCGTCCTGGGACTGACGATGGACGGGCGCGGCGTGCCGCGCACGGCCCAGGAGCGCTTTGCGATCGCGCGGCGCATCGTGGAGCGCGCAAAGGCGTACGGCATCCCCGCGCACAAGGTGATGATCGACACCCTCGTTCTGACGGCTTCCGCGGAGCAGGATCTCGTTTCGGAGACGGTGCGCGCCCTCGCGCTCGTCAAGACGCTGGGCGTCGCCACGGCGCTGGGCGTCTCCAACGTCTCCTTCGGGCTGCCCGCCCGCCCGCTCCTCAACAAGACCTTCCTTGCGATGGCGATGGCAAACGGATTGGATATGCCCATCATGAACCCCCTCGACGGGGAGATGACGGGCGCCGTGTACGCCTATCGGGTGCTCGCGGGCATCGACCGCGGGGCGGCGGACTATATCGGGCGCTACCGCGACGCGGCGGGCGCAGCGGTCTCCGCGGCGCCCAAGCGGGAGTCGGCTTCGCCCGCCAAGGACCTCTACGACTGCGTCAGGCGCGGGCTCAGGGAGGACGCGGCGGCAATGACCGAGGCGGAGCTCGCCGTCCGCGCCCCGCTCGAGGTCGTCGGCGACGTCCTCGTCAAGGCGCTTGAGGAGGTGGGCGCGCTCTACGAGCAGGGCAAACTCTTCCTGCCGCAGCTCATCGCCTCGGCGGAGGCGGCAAAGGCGGCGTTCGCCGTCGTCGGCACAAGGCTGCACAAGACGGACGGCGGCAGGGGAACGGTCGTTCTCGCGACCGTCAGAGGAGACGTACACGACATCGGCAAAAACATCGTCAAGGTCGTGACGGAGTCGCACGGCTTTACCGTCGTCGACCTCGGGAAGGACGTCCCCTGCGAGCGCGTCGTCGCCGCGGTGCAAAAGGAGCGTCCCCTTGCCGTCGGGCTCTCGGCGCTCATGACGACGACGGTGAAGAGCATGGAGCAGACCATTGCGGCGCTGCGGGCGGCGGGCTGCACGGCGGCGGTCTTTGTCGGCGGCGCGGTGCTCAACCGTGAGACGGCGCGCGCGATCGGCGCGGACCATTACACGGCGAATGCTTCGGAGTTCGTGCGCGTGCTCGAAGAACTCGCGGCAAAAAAATAGAAAAATTTTCCCTTGCGGCGCAAAAAAAATTTGACAACCGTCCCGCCCTTTGCTATAATAGGCGAGCATGAATGTGCAAGTAACTGCTGCGGCGAAGGAGGGTAGAATATGTCCACGATCAAAGTCGGTGAAAACGAGAATCTGGAGAGCGCGCTCCGCCGCTTCAAGAGAAAGTGCTCGCGCGACGGCATCATCGGAGACCTTCGCAAGAAAGAGTTTTACGAGAAGCCTTCGGTGAAGAAGCGCAAGAAGGCGGAAGCCGCACGCAAGAGAAGCAGAAACTGAAAAAAGATCCGTAACTTCGGTTACGGATTTTTTTATGCAAATTTTATCATTTGATGTCGAAAGGGGGAAGAACATGGAACGTACACTCAAAATGCTCGCCCGCGAGGCGAAGTCGCGCCTGAAAAAGGGGTTCTGGGAGCGCTGCGAGGAGGAACTCGACGAGCGCCGCCGCACCGCGCGCGAACAGGGCATCAGCGAGAGCAAGATGGAGCGCTATTTTGCCGAAAAGGTCGCGGGCTCCATCCGCGGCGAGACGCCCGACGAGTTCTATCTCAAAGTCAGGAAGATGCTCCTCGAGGAGGGCGAAGTATCCGATGCGATCGGAAGGCTCACCGACCGGGCATACTACGCCACGCTCTCGTACGAGGAGAAACAGCGCTATAATTTAGAGCTCTCCGAGCGCTACCTGGAGGCGCTCAAACGCTTCAAAAAGGAATATGAATTTGAACAGGGGAAACGCGGCTAATTTTGTCTGCGGGCGTGTGTCAGCGGGATCTGCACGAGCAGCGCGACGATCGTGCCGGTAAAAAAGCCGGTTCCGTGCCCTAAGTTATGAAGAAGATCGTAGGGATAGGGCGCAAACGAGACGGACGAAGTGCCACCGCTGAAGCACATTGCGAAGTAGATGAGCGCAAGGACGATGCCGCCGAAGATGAGATCGGTTTTGTTGCGCCGTGATTTTATGAGCGAGAACAGGTAGTCGATGATGACATAGGCATAGAACGCATAGTTGACGCCCGAATAGCCATAGAAGTAAAAATCTCCTTTGGCGGCGGCGCAGACACAGCTTTGGAACACGGCAAAGGAAAGGACGAGCCCGAAAAGCCCGAAACTGCCCGTCTTGCGCTCCAGATACAGTCCGACCACGAAAAAACACAGCATGTTGAGCAGTGCGTGCTGCCATGTTCCGTGACCGAAATTGTTGAGAAAACAGCGCCAGATGTGTGCAAAATCAAAGGAGCGTTCCCAGATCACAGATTCGTTTCCGTATTCAAACAGCCATGTGCTGGTGCCATGCAGAGCGTAAAGCAGAATGTTTGTCAGGACGACGGCGATGGTCGTCACATAGAAATAATTACGGGAATACCACGTCAGACGTTTTTTCGGGGAATCGATGAATTTCACGGCGGAACCTCCTTGTCAGGAGTATATCATACGTCATGCTTGTTTGCAAGAGGGCGCTCTGCATTTTTTCTGCGGGCGGCGCAAAAACTTGTCATTTTTTCGCGCTTATGATATAATGACGGGGTTATGGAAGAACTTTCATTGCTCAACGAAGAACAGCTTGCGCCCGTCCTCGATACCGAGGGCGCGGTTTTGGTTTTGGCAGGCGCGGGGAGCGGCAAGACGCGCGTTCTGACGTCGCGCATCCTCTATCTCATCGCGGAAAAACAGGTCGCGCCCGAAAATATCCTCGCCATCACGTTCACCAACAAGGCGGCGAACGAGATGCGCGCGCGCCTCGAAGAGATGACGGACGTCTCGCGGATGTGGGTGTGCACCATCCACTCCATGTGCGTCAAGATCTTGCGGATGTTCGCGGAACGGCGCGGGCTCTCCGCCAATTTCTCCATCTATTCCGAACAGGAGCGCGCCGCCGTCATCAAGCAGGCGTTCAAGGAATGCGGCTACGAGGACGAGGACGGCGTATTAAAGTCGGTCAAGCGGCACATCTCCAACGCCAAGATGCTCGGGCTTTCGCCCAAAGAGTACGGGCTGCGCTGCCGCCTCGAGCGCAATATCGATCCCGCCGTCAAAGTGTATGAAAAGTACGCGGCGCACCTGAAGGCGAGCAACGCCCTCGATTTCGACGACCTGCTCACCGAAGCGCTCGCCCTCCTCAAGGAGGACAAGGAGGCGTGCGAATACCTTGCGGGCAAGTTCCGCTACGTCCATGTGGACGAGTTTCAGGACACCAACGCCGTACAGTTCGAGATCGTCAAGTGCCTCTCGTCCGTCCACGGCAATCTCTTCGTCGTCGGCGACGACGACCAGTCCATCTACGGCTGGCGGGGCGCGAAGATCGAAAACATCCTGGGGTTCGAGCGCGTCTATCCCAACGCAAAAGTGTATAAATTGCAGCAGAATTACCGCTCGACCAAGGCGATCTTGTCCCTCGCCAACGCCTCCATCGCGCACAACGCCCGCCGCAAGGGCAAGACGCTGCACACCCAGAACCCCGAAGGGGACGCGCCCGTCTTTTACGAGGCGGACGAGGAGGCGGGGGAGGCGCTCTACTGCGCCAAAAAGATCGCCGAACTCAGCCGCTGCGGCTACAAGCCCTCCGATTTTGCCGTCCTCATGCGCATCAACGCGCTCACCCGCTCCTACGAGCAGGAATTTACCAAGTACGGCATCCCCTACAAGGTGTTCGGCGGCTTCAAATTCTTCGAGCGCAAGGAGATCAAGGATATCCTTGCCTATTTGCGCGTTGCGGGCAATCCCTTTGACAGCGAGGCGGTCGCGCGCATCATCAACGTCCCGCGCCGCGGGATCGGCGAACGCACGCTCGACGCGCTCTACGACTATGCCGCGCGCGAGGACGTCCCGCTCTTCGACGCCGTGCTCGATCATGATAAATTAGGCGTCGGCAGCAGCGCGCAGGCAAAACTGCGCGCCTTCGGGGCGTATCTCAAGGAGATCGTCCTCGAAGCGCAGACGATGGCGGTGGACGAGTTCGTGCGCCGTCTTGTCGACACTTCGGGGATGCGCGGACAGTATGCCGACAAGTCGGACGAGTCCGTCACCAAACTCGCCAATATCGAGGAATTTCTCAACTCCGTCGACGAGTTCGTGCGCATGAATCCCGAAGCGACGCTCTCCGACTATCTGCAGCAGATCACGCTCTATTCGGACACCGATGAGATGGACGGCAGCGACTATGTGACGATCGCGACCATCCACGCCGTCAAGGGGCTGGAATTCAAGTGCGTGTTCGTCGTCGGATTGGAGGAGGACATCATGCCGACCTCGCGCGCCGTCGACGACCCCGCGGGGCTGGAGGAGGAGCGGCGGCTCATGTACGTCGCGATCACCCGCGCGCAGGAAAAACTGTTTTTGACGCGCTCCAAGAGCCGCTATCTCTACGGCAAGCGCGAGCCGACGATGCGTTCGCGCTTCGTGCGCGAGCTGGAGGGGGAACTGGACGTCGCGCCCGAAACGCAGAGAGCCTCCTACGGCTATGGTTACGGGGGCGCGCCCTACGGGACGCGCGCGGCGTACGGCGGGCCCCGCCCGTCGGGCGCGGGGCAGTCTGCAAGAAGTTACGGCGCGGCGCAGGAGAGGCCTGCGGCGGAGAGCCGTTCCACCTTCGGCGCGGGGTCGCGCCCCTCGGGGAACGTGCGCTTCGGCAACGCGGGCAGGACGGCGCCCGTACAGCCCAGGAAGGACACTTCGGGCTTTGCCGTCGGCACGCGGGTGCGGCACGCGCGCTTCGGCGAAGGCGTCGTCACGGCGATGCGCGGCGCGGGCGGCAACGTCATCGTCACCGTCAGATTCGATAAAGCGGGCAACAAGGACCTCGCGGCGGCGCTCGCGCCCCTCGAGATCATCGGATAAGGGGGAAGGAGCATGGACAGGATGCGCTATCTCGTGGATACGCTCAACCGCTGGGCGTACGAATACTATGTCCTGGACGCGCCGAGCGTCGCGGACAGGGAGTACGACGCCCTCTACGACGAACTGAAGGAACTGGAGCGCGCGACGGGTACGCGGCTCGCCGATTCCCCGACCCGCCGCGTCGGCGGCGAGCCGGTCAAGGGGTTTGCGCGCCATACGCACATCGCGCCCCTGTTCAGCCTCGACAAGGCGGTCACGGAGGACGAGCTCTCCGCCTTTCTGACGCGCGTCTATAAGGCGGATCCCGGGGCGACGTTCACCGTGGAATACAAGTTCGACGGGCTGACGATGTGCCTGACGTATGAGGACGGCGTCTTTGTGCGCGCGGCGACGCGCGGCAACGGCAGGGAAGGAGAGGACGTCACCGCGCAGGCGCTGACGCTGCACAGTTTCCCGCTCTCCATCCCCTACAAGGGGACGCTCGAGGTGCGCGGTGAGGCGGTCATCCGTCTCTCGGTGCTGGAAGCGTACAACGCGGCGCATCCAGACGAACCGCTGAAAAACGCGCGCAACGCGGCGGCGGGGGCGATCCGCAACCTCGATCCCAAGGTGACGGCGTCCCGCCGCCCCGAGATCGTCTTTTACGACATCAATTATATGAGCGACGCGCCCGTCTCTTCGCAGACGGAGGCGATCGCAAAACTCAGGGAGTGGGGGTTTGAGACCTTTCCCTATCTGCGCGTGTGCGGGACGGCGGAGGAGGTCGCGGACGCCGTCGACGAGATCGAAGTGGAGCGCAAGAAACTGGACATCCTGACGGACGGCGCGGTCATCAAGACCAACGAAGAGCGGGTGCGCCGCCTGATGGGGTATACCGACAAGTTCCCGCGCTGGGCGATCGCCTATAAATTTGAAGCCGAGGAGGCGGAGGCGACCGTCAGGGAGGTCGTCTGGCAGGTCGGCAGGACGGGAAAGCTGACGCCGCTCGCCAAGATCACGCCCGTCGAACTCGCGGGCGCGACGGTGCGGCGCGCGACGCTCAACAACTACGGCGATCTGACGCGCAAGGACGTCAAAGTGGGTTCGCGCGTTCTGGTGCGGCGCTCCAACGAGGTCATCCCCGAGATCCTGGGCGCCGTGTCGCACGCGGCGGGGAGCATCCCCGTTGAAAAACCGCTCGTCTGTCCCGCCTGCGGCGCGCCCGTGCAGGAAGTGGGCGCCAATCTGTTCTGCACCAACCGCGACTGCCCGCCCCGCGTCGTGCAAAAACTCACGCACTACTGCTCCAAGAACGCCGCCGACGTCGAGGGGATGAGCGAGGCGACGCTCACGCTGCTCTACGAAAAGCGCGGCGTACGCCGCTTCTCCGACCTCTACGCCCTCACGGCGGAGAGTTTTGTGGGGCTGGAAGGCTTCAAGGCGCGCAAGACGCAGAACTTGCTGCGCGCCGTCGAAGGCAGCAAGCGTCTCCCGCTCGACAGGTTTTTGTACGCCATCGGGATCGAGGGCATCGGCAGGGTCGCGGCGCGCGATCTCGCCGCCTTCGGCAGCGTGGAGGCGGTCGCCTCCCTCACGTTTGAAGAACTCGTCTCGCTCGAAAATATCGGGGACGTCACCGCAAATTGCATCCTCCGCTTCTTTTCGGACGAGGAAAACCGGGCGGAACTTGCGCGCCTCAGGGAGGCGGGCGTCGCGCCCTTCGTCAAAGCGCCCGCGCGGGAGGGCGCCTTCGCGGGGGAGAACGTCGTCCTGACGGGGAGCCTTTCCGCCATGTCCCGTCCCGAAGCGCAAAAGCGCATCGAGGCGCTGGGCGGCGTCGCACAGAGCGCCGTCACGCAGAAAACGACGCTCGTCGTCGCCGGCGAAAAGGCGGGCAGCAAGCTCAAAAAAGCGCAGGAGCTCGGGATCCGCATCATCGGCGAGGAGGAATTCCTTGCCATGCTCGGCGAGGCATAGGGCTTCGCCGCCGCCCTTCGGGGCGGTTTTTCTCTTTTCCGCCGCGGGAAAGAGGGAAAAATTCCCGAAAAGTGCTTGAAATCTCTGCCGCCGCGTGGTATAATATTGTAATCTGAAAATTTTGCTCGGACGGGAGGAATTGCCGTGTACAGCATGACGGGTTACGGAAAGGGCGTCTGCGCCGCGGACGGCGCGGAACTGACGGCGGAGGTGAAGTCGGTCAACAACCGCTTTTTGGACCTTGCCGTCAAGAGCCCGCGCATCTTTCTCTCGCAGGAAGAGCACATCCGCGCCGTCGCAAGGGAATATATCTCCCGCGGACACGTCGATATCTATATCTCCTATTCCGACAAGCGGGAAAAGCAGCTCTCTTACAGCGTCGACCTCTCCGTCGCGCGCGCCTATCAACGGGCGGCGGCGCAGCTGAAGGAGGCGCTCCCCGGCGTTGCGGACGATGCCTCGCTCACCTTCTATCTGCGCCTTCCGGACGTCGTGCGCACGCAGGAGGAGAGCGGCGGCGACGAACTGCTCGTCTCCCTTCTGGACGGCGCGCTCCGTCAAGCGTTCGAGGGGCTCTCCTCCATGCGCAGGGCGGAAGGCGAGCGGCTGAAGGCGGACCTGCTTGCGCGCATGGAGACCATCGAAGGACTGGTCGCGGGCATCGCGCAGCGCGCGCCCCGCGTCGCGGAGGAGTACCGCCTCCGTCTCACCGAGCGCATCGAGGAGTTTCTTGCGGGCAAGACGGATGAAGCGCGCATCCTGACCGAAGCCGCCATCTATGCCGACAAGTGCAGCATCGACGAGGAACTCACCCGCCTCACGGCGCACATCAAGGCATTCCGCGACATCTGCGCATCCGAACAGGTCGGCAGGAAGCTGGATTTTCTCGTCCAGGAATTCAACCGCGAATGCAACACCGTCTGCAGCAAATCGTGCGACAAGGAGATCACCGCCCTTGCCCTGCAGATGAAGAACGAGATCGAAAAGATCCGCGAACAGATACAAAATTTGGAGTAACGCATGAGAAACGTCCTTGTCGTCATTTCGGGACCGTCCGGCGTGGGAAAGGGGACGCTCGTCGACCTGCTCCTGCAAGAGGACGCCGGCCTTGTAAAATCCGTCTCCTGCACCACACGCGCCCCGCGCGAGGGGGAGCGGGACGGCGTCAGCTACTACTTCATCACGCCGCAGGAGTTCCGTTCCCGCATCGCCGAAAACGATTTTCTGGAGTATGACGAGCACTTCGGCAACTTCTACGGCACGCCCCGCTCCTTTGTCGAGCGGCAGCTCAGGGCGCACTCGGTCATTCTCGAGATCGACGTCGTCGGCGCGCTCAACGCCAAGCGGCTGATGCCGCGCGACACGGTGCTCATCATGGTCGCGCCGCCCTCGCAGGAGGAACTCGAGGCGCGGCTCGCGGTGCGCGGTTCGGAATCGGACGAGGAGCGCGCGGCGCGCCTGCGCAGGGTGAAGTACGAACTCGACCAGGCGCCTTTATATGACTACGTCGTCGTCAACGACGATCTGCAGCGCACCAAAGCTGAAATTTTGTCGATCATCCGCAAGGAAAAGGAGAAGATAGTATGATCAATGAACCTTCGATGGACGCCCTCATCCGCAAGCTGGGCTCGCCCGAGGATCCCGCCAGCCGCTACGAGCTGTGCGTGGTCGTCGCAAAGCGTACGCGCCAGATCATCGAACAGATGCAGTCTACGGGCGTGACGGAACTTCCCGGCAAGCAGAAGGAGATCGTCCTCGCCTGCCAGGAGATCATGAACGGCAAGGTGACGGTCGCGCGCGACTGACCGCTTTGCTGCAAAACTGCCCCGAAAGGGGCTTATTTTGCATCGGGGGAGTATGATCTGCGAGGTGATCGTCGACATCGCGCACAGCGAGGTCGATAAAGTTTTCGACTATGTGAGCGACGGTCCCATCGCGCCCGGCGCCCGCGTCGCCGTCCCCTTCGGGGCAAGCGTGGCGACGGGTTTTGTCATGCGCGTCAAAGAGAGCAGCGACTGCCCCGCCCATAAACTCAAACGCATCCTGCGCGCCGAGGAGCGCCCCGCGCTCAACGCGGAGTGCCTCTCGCTCGCGCAGACCGTCGCGGCGCGTTACCGCGTGCCGATGGCGCTCGCCCTGCGCCTCTTCCTTCCCGCCGAGATGCGCACGGGGAAGGTCGCGGAGACCTATCGGACCTATGCGCGTTTTTTGGGGGACGTCCCCACAAAAAACGCACCGCAGCAGGCGGCGTGCCTCGCCTTTCTCAAGGAGAAGGGGGAGGCGGACGCGGCGGAAGTGAGGAAGCGCTTCGGCGCGGCGCTCGGCGCTCTCGTCAAGAAGGGGGGCGCGGCGCTCGAAAAGCGGCGCGTCCTGCGCGATCCGTACAAGGAGGTCGCGGGGACGAGCCCCTCGCATACGCTCACGGCGGCGCAGCAGCGCGCCGTGGACGCGGTGGAACACACGCAGAAGACGGTCGTCCTGCTGCACGGCGTCACGGGGAGCGGCAAGACGGAGGTCTATCTCACGCTCATCGCCCGCGCGCTCGCGGCGGGCAGGACCGCGATCTTTCTCGTGCCGGAGATCTCCCTCACGCCGCAGATGCTCTCCCAGCTTCGCGCCCGCTTCGGCAGTCTCGCCGCCATCATGCACAGCGGGCTCTCGGCGGGCGAGCGCTTCGACGAGTGGCAGCGCCTGCGCGACGGGTCTGCGAAGATCGCCATCGGCGCGCGCTCGGCGGTGTTCGTCCCCCTCGAAAACATCGGCGTCATCGTCCTCGACGAGGAGCACGACGGCAGCTATTGCTCGGAGAGCGCGCCCCGCTACAATACCTTCGATATCGCCCTTCTTCGCGCGGCGCACAACGGCTGCAAGCTGGTCTTGGGCAGCGCAACGCCCTCGGTGGAGACGTATAAGAGGGCGCTCGAAGGGGAGTTCGAGCTCGTCACGATGCCCGACAGGATCAATGCGCGCCCGCTGCCCGACGTCACCCTCGTCGATATGCGCAGGGAGGTGCGGCGCGGGAACGCTTCGCCCTTCTCGGCGGCGCTCAGGGACAGGCTCTCGGACTGCCTTGCGGAAGGGCAGCAGGCGATCCTCTTTCTCAACCGCCGCGGCTATTCGCAGACCGTCCTGTGCCGCGACTGCGGGTATGTCGCCAAGTGCGAGCACTGCGACGTTTCGCTCACCTATCACAGCGAAGAGGACTGCCTGAAATGCCACTACTGCGGCACGAAGTACCGGATGCTCACCGCCTGCCCCGCGTGCGGCGGGACGCATCTCAGCTATACGGGGACGGGGACGCAGCGCATCGTGCGCGATCTCGCCGCGCTCTATCCCGAGGCGCGCATCCTGCGCATGGACAACGACACGACGAGCGGAAAAGAGGGGCATTTCCGCATCCTGAAGCAATTTTCCGAGCGCAAGGCGGACATCCTCGTCGGCACGCAGATGGTCGCCAAGGGGCATGACTTCCCGCTCGTCACCCTCGTCGGCATCCTCGATGCCGACATGAGCCTGCATTTTCCCGATTACCGCAGCAACGAGCGCACCTTTCAGCTCGTGACGCAGGTCGCGGGCAGGAGCGGGCGCGGGCGCGAGAAGGGGGAGGTCATCCTACAGACGTACGATCCCGACAACGCCATCCTGCGCTTTGCCGCCGCCTACGATTACGAGGGCTTTTACCGCCATGAGATCAATCTGCGCGCGGCGCTCATGTTCCCGCCCTTTGCGCTCATCGTGCGCGTCATGGTCACGGGCGCGGAGAACGACGCGGCGCTCTCGGCGCTGCGCGAGGTCTATGAAAAACTGCAGCGGCTGTATGCGGCGTATCCCGAGGAATTTCTCTTCTTCAACAGGATGCACGCGCCCATCCGCCGCATCCAGGGGAAGTACCGCTATCAGGTCCTGATGCGCCTCTCGTCGGCGCGCTTTTTACGGGAGATCTACGACGCGGCAGCCGCCGTCACGCGGCGGGACGCGCTCGTCTATGTGGAGGAAAATCCCTCCAATCTCAGCTGATATGCGCCGCTTTTGCGGCAAAGGAGATACTTATGATCCGTGAGATCGTACAAGTCGGCGATCCCGTCCTGCGGGAGACGTGCGCGCCGGTCAAAACGTTCGACGGGCGGCTCTGGACGCTCCTCGACGATATGAAGGAGACGTTGAAGAACGCCGAGGGGGCGGGACTCGCCGCGCCGCAGGTCGGCGTACCCGTGCGCGCCGTGCAGGTGGACGTGGAGGAGGGGTTCTTTGAGATGATCAACCCCGTCCTCGTCTCGCAGAAGGGCGAACAGCGCGGACCGGAGGGCTGCCTTTCCGTGCGCGGGAAGGTGGGCTACGTCGTCCGTCCCGACAAGGTCAGGGTGGTCTATTCGGACAGGAACGGCAACCGCTGCTCGCTCACGGCGCGCGGGTTTTTCGCCCGCGCCGTCTGTCATGAGCTCGACCATCTCGACGGCGTCCTGTATACCGACAAGGCGACGGACGTGCGCGACGAGGACTGAGAGGGGCGGTATGAAGATCGTGTTTGCGGGTACGCCCGCCTTTGCCGTTCCCGCCTTCCGTGCGGTCCATGCGGCGTTCGGCGTCGCTGCCGTTCTCACCCAGCCCGACAAGCCGCAGGGCAGAAAGCACGTTCCGACGCCTTCGCCCGTCAAGCAGGCGGCGCTCGGATGCGGCGTTCCCGTCCTGCAGCCCGCGCGCCTCAGGGACGATCTTTCGGCGCTGAAGGCGGTGGGGGCGGACCTCATGGTCACCTGCGCCTACGGGCAGATCCTGACGAAGGAGACGCTCGGTCTCTTCCCGCTGGGCGTGTGGAACGTCCATGCGAGTCTGCTCCCCAAATACCGCGGCGCGGCGCCCGTGGCGGCGGCGATCGCTGCGGGGGAACGCGAGACGGGCGTCACCATCATGAAAACGGACGTCGGGCTGGATACGGGCGACATCTTTTTGTCCGCCGCCCTGCCCATAGAGGAGCGGGATACCTGCGGGACGCTCACGGAAAAACTTTCCGAGGCGGGCGCGGCGCTCATCGTCAAAGCCCTTCATGCGATCGCGGCGGGGGACGTGACGCTCGTAAAACAGGGCGAAGGGACGTTGTGCCGCAAAGTGTCCCGCACGCAGGTAGATTTTTCGAGGCCTGCCCGCGAGGTGAGCGCGCTCGTGCGCTCGCTCTCGCCCGCGCCGCTCGCTTACGCGGCGGCGGGAAACGTGACGCTCGGGCTTTACATGGCGGAAGAAGTGCCCTTCGACGGTACGCAAAAAGCGGGTACGGTCGTCGCATTTTCGCCCAAGGCGGGGCTTGTCGTCGCCTGCGGCGAGGGCGCGGTGCGTCTTTCGGAAGTGCAGCCCGCGGGCGGGAAGCGCATGGCGGACACCGCCTATGCGAACGGCGGGAAGCTCAAAGAGGGGGACTGTTTTGACCAACCCCTTCTATGATCCCTATCAGGTCCTGTCCAAAGTATACGGCGCGGGCGCGCACCTGAAGATCGCGCTCGCCGATACGCCCGTCGAGGAGCTGCACCGCGCCCGCACCGTGCGCACGGTGTACGGCGTGCTCGAACACGACGCCTACCTCACGGCGTGCATCGCCTCCGTCGCGGGAAAGAGCCCCAAGAGCGCCGTGCGCATCCTTCTGAAGATCGCGCTCTACTGGCTCGTGTACCTCAAAAAACCGCGGTACATGGTCACCGATACGGCGGTGGCGCTCCTCAAAAAGCTCGGAAAGGGCGGCGCGGCGGGTTTTGTCAACGCGGCGCTGCGCGCCTTTGACGAGAGCAAGGTTGTCGTCCCCGCGGGGGACGAGGGGCTCGCCCTCACGACGCCCTATCCGCTGTTTGCCGTAAAAAAGATCCGCAGGGACTACGGCGGCAGGACGGAGGCGATCGTCCGCGCCGGGAGCCGCGGCGTGACCGTGCGCTTCGTGCGCGGGGCGGAGAAGTATTTCCGTCTCCCGCACATCGGAACGCCCTTTGAAAACGTATATATCTTTGAACGCTTTTCCCGCGACGCGGGCTTCTTTGCGGGCGATTACACCTTCCAGTCGGTGGGAAGCATCGCCATCTGCGGCGGCGTGGAGCCGTGCGGGACGCTGCTCGACGCCTGCGCCGCGCCGGGCGGGAAATCGGTGCTGCTGGCGCAAAAATGCGGGCGCGTCACCGCCTGCGAACTGCACGAGCACCGCGTCTCGCTCATCCGCAGCTATGCCGCGCGCATGGGCGCGGAGAACGTCGCCGCCGTACAGGCGGACAGCACCGTCTTTCAGCCCGCGTGGGAGAACGCCTTCGACGGCGTGCTGTGCGACGTACCCTGTTCGGGCTTCGGCACCGTTGCGGAAAATCCCGATCTGCCCCTCTTCAAGACGGAGGAGAGCATCGCGGACCTGCCCGCGGTGCAGCGCGCCATTCTGGAAAACTGCGCGCGCTACGTCAGGCGGGGCGGGCATCTCTACTATTCCACCTGTTCGGTCTTTTCCGAAGAGAACGACGGCGTCGTCTCCGCCTTCCTGAAGGCGCACGAGGCGTTTGTCTCCGAGGCGGCGGACAGCCCGCTTCCGCATCAAAAAACGCCGTACGGTCTGCAATTTCTGCCCGATACCGCCTTTGGCGCGGGGTTCTATTTCGCCAAAATGAGGAAGCTATGAAAGACGTTCTGCAAGACCTCTCGCCCGAGGAGATCGCGGCGATCGTGGAGGAAGCGGGGGAGAGGCCCTTCCGCGCTTCGCAGGTGTACACGGGGCTCATGCAGGGGAAGAAACTCTCCGAACTCCCCGTACCCGCCTCGCTGCGCGCCTTTCTGTTGCAGCGGTTCGAGGACGAGCCCGTGCGCATCGTGAGAACGCTCGCCTCCTCGGACGGCACAAGGAAGTTTTTATTCGCCCTCGCCGACGGCAATATCGTGGAGGGCGTCCTCATGAAGTACAAATACGGCAACACGCAGTGCGTCTCCACGCAGGTGGGCTGCCGTATGGGCTGCAAGTTCTGCGCCTCCACGTTGGGCGGGCTGGTGCGCAACCTCACGGCGGGGGAGATCTTATCGCAGGTGCTCGCCGTCAACCGTCTGGAGGGCGGCACTTTGAAGGAGCGCGCCGTCACCAATCTCGTTCTGATGGGGAGCGGCGAGCCCTTCGACAATTACGACAACGTCGTGCGCTTTCTGCGCCGCGTCACGGACGGGCGCGGCATCGGCATCAGCGCGCGCAATATCAGCCTCTCGACGTGCGGCATCGTTCCGAACATGATGCGCTTTGCCGACGAGGGCATCCCCCTCAATCTGACCGTTTCGCTGCACGCCGTCACGGACGGGGAGCGGGCGCGCACCATGCCCGTCGCCAATGCCTACAAGATCGCCGATATCCTGGATGCCTGCGCCCGTTATTTTCAGAAGACGGGGCGGCGGTATATCTTTGAATACAGCCTCATCGAAGGGGAGAACGCGGACGAGGCGCACGCCCTTGCGCTTGCCGCGCTCCTGCGGGGGAGACCCTGCCATGTCAACCTCATCCGCCTGAACGAGGTCAAGGAGCGCACGCTCCGCGCCGCCCACGGCGACACGGCGCAGAAATTTTTGAAGACGCTCACGGAGCACGGCATCTCTGCGACGCTCCGCCGCAGCATGGGCTCCGACATCGGCGGAGCGTGTGGACAATTAAGAGCGAGTTATCTGGAAGAAAATGACGCGCCGCCGATGTCATAGGGCTCCCGAAAATATTTGCGCAGCGAAGATTTTTGGGAAGAGGAGCCGCAACGGAGCGAAGTTGCGCTTTGGCGGAAGCCAAAGTGCTTCGGGACGGAGTTTGCGGCGACGAGGGGGAGCCTGCGGGCAATTAAGGGCGAGTTATATGGAAGAAAGAAAATAAGCGCCCCCGGGCGCCTGATAAGGGGAATATATGTTACAAGTCAAAGTAGCGCCGTCCATTCTTGCGGGCGATTTCGCGCGCATGGGCGAGACGGTCAGAAAACTCGAGGACTGCGGCGCAGATTATATCCACTGCGACGTCATGGACGGCAACTTCGTGCCGACGATCACCTTCGGCAATCAGATGATCGAACACATCCGTCCGTATACGAGCCTCCCGCTCGACTGCCATCTCATGGTGCTGCATCCCGACACCCGCCTCGAAAGTTTTGCGCGGGCGGGGGCGAACATCGTCACCGTACACGTCGAGGAATGCCGCGAGTTCACGCTGCAGTCTCTGCGCATCATCAAGAATTACGGGATGCGGGCGAGCGCCGTCATCAACCCCAACACGCCCGTGGAGCACCTCTTTGACTGCGTCGAAGTCGCCGATATGCTGCTTCTGATGAGTGTCCATCCCGGCTGGGGCGGGCAGAAGTTCATCCCCGCGACGCTGCAGAAGATCGAAGCCCTGCGTGATTTCTGCGTGCGCAACGGCAGACCCGACCTCGACATCGAAGTGGACGGCGGCATCACCGAGGAAAACGTGCGCGACGTCATTGCGGCGGGCGCGAACGTCATCGTTGCGGGCAGCACCGTGTTCCGTTCGGCGGACATGAGGGCGACCATCCGCAGGCTGCACGGCGAATGAAGGCGCTCATCCTTTTGAACGGCGAGCCGTTCGCGGGCGTCATGGAGGGGGCGGACAAGGTCTATTGCTGCGACGGCGCCTACGATTGGGCGAAGGGGCGGGTGAAGATCGACGTCAATCTCGGCGATTTCGACTCCCTCGGCTATCTGCCCGATCCGCCTCCCGCCGAGATCTATCCGACGGAAAAGGACTATACCGACGGCGAGCTTGCCCTGCGGCGCGCCCTTTCGGAGGGAGCGGACGAGATCGTCCTCTACGGCGGCGGCGGGAAGCGGGAAGATCACTTTGTCGGCAATCTTCATCTGCTCTATGCGGCGGCGAAGGCGGGCGCAAAGGCGTGCATGGTCACCAACGGCGCGCGCATCCATGCCGTCGCGGGCGAGCTCGTCCTGCGCGGGGAGAAGGGGAGGACGGTCTCCGTCGCACCCTTCGGCGGCGGCGTGCATATCATGAAGAGCAGCGGGTTCTACTATCCTCTCCCCGAGACCTTCGTCTACGGCGCGACGCGGGGCATCTCCAACGTCGTCACGGCGGACGAGGCGTATCTCTGCGTCGGGGAGGGCGTGGCGCTCGTATTCGTCAACAAGGAGGTCTGATATGATCGTGTGCTGGAAAGCGCCCTTTCCGCTCCGCCTTCTGCTGCGCCTGTTTACAAGGGAAAAGTCATGAGATACTGCGATATGCACTGCGACGCCCTCACTCGTGAGGGCGTCGCGCAGGTCACGGGGGAAATGCTGCGCACGAACGGCTGCCTCGTGCAGTGTTTTGCCGCCTTCGTGCGGGAGGGCGGCTTTGCCCGCTTTTCGCAGCTTGCCGACGCCTTCGACGCCCTCGTCCTGCGCGAGGGGTTTGCCGCGGTCACGTCGGCAGGGCAGCTGCGGGAGGACGGCGTCAACGCCGTTCTGACGGCGGAAGGCGGCTGCTTTTCCTCGCTCGCGGAGCTGGAGGCGATGTATGCGCGCGGCGTGCGCATGGCGGGCTTTGTGTGGAACACGCCCACGGCGGCGGGCTCTCCCTGCTTTCCCGACTATGCGGGGCTTGCCGCGGGGCGCGTGCCGCCCTGCGTGCGGGAGGGGGAGCGCGGGCTCACGCCCTTCGGGTTTGCCGCCTGCGAATGGATGGCGGAGCACGGCGTCATCGCAGACGTCTCGCACGGGAGCGACGCGCTCTTTTCCGACGTCGCCTCCTTCCGCCGCCCCTTCGTCGCGTCGCATTCTAACGCCGCCGCGCTCACGCCGTGGGCGCGCAATCTCACGGACGGACAGATCCGCACGCTTTCCGGCTGCGGGGGCGTCGCGGGGCTCAATTTCTGCATGGATTTTCTCTCGGAGGACGGGAGCCGCGAGGGGCAGCGGGCGGCGCTGCTTGCCCATGCGCGCCGCTTCATTCATGTCGGCGGCGAGGACGTCCTCGCGCTCGGCTCCGACTTTGACGGCATCCCCCCGAACAGCTTCATTCCCGACGCGGCGGCAATGCCGCGGCTTTTGCAGCTTCTTGCGGACGCCTTCGGCAGCCGCGTCGCGGAAAAGATCGCCTGCGGGAACTTCCTGCGCGTGTTTTCGGAGGTGTGCCGATGAGGGCAGCCTTTCACGTTTTCGCGCGGCAAGAACGGGGAATGCGTCCCGATCGTTTTTGGGACGATCGGCGCGCGGAAGGGGAGCGCGCTGTATGCGCCGCCCGAGGGATCCCGCGGAAAAAGGACACGCAAAAAAGGACTGCCGCGAAGCAGTCCTTTTTCCTGCATGAAGGTTATGCGCGCTCGATCTTGTCGCTCTTCAGGCAGCGCGTGCAGACGTAGTCGGTCTCGATCTTCCCGTCCTTGACGAAGGAGACCTTCTGGACGTTTGCCTTGAAGGCACGCTTGGTCTTGCGATTGGAGTGGCTGACGTTGTTGCCCGACGTCTGACCCTTTCCGCAGATGCTGCAAACTCTCGACATAATACTCATCCTCCCGAGGGGCGAAATTTCTTTTTTCAGGACGCACGGAAAATGTCCGTGCGCCGAACAACGATAATCATACCATTTCTCCTGAAAAAAAGCAATGAAATTGACGGCGCAAATGAGAAAATTTTTTTGCATTTGCCGAAAAATTTTCCAAGAACGCTTGCAAAATGCGTCATGATAGGTTAGAATAGATAAGAGAATGTTTGGGAGCGAACGTTTATGTCTGTAAGTACGAGCAATGCATACGGCAAAATTTCCATCTCCGATCTGGCGATCGCCAAGGTCGCGGCACAGGCTGCCCTGGAAAGCTACGGGATCGTGGATACCGCCTCTCGCCACTTTACGGACACGTTCGCCGAACTGTTCAGAAAAGACGCAGGAGGAAAGGGCGTGAAAGTGGTCACGTCCGGGAACCGGATCTATATTGATATCTCCGTGCTCATCAAGTACGGCGTTTCCATCGAAGCGGTCGCCGAGTCCCTGAAAGAAGCCATCAAATATAAGGTGGAGAACTTCACGGGCATGATCGTCGATACCGTCAACGTCAATGTAGCCGGGTTAAAATTGTAAATTTGTCCTCTTGACGACTGGAAAAATCGGGAGAATCAGGTTTCATGCAAAAAACGATCAACTGCGCTACATTCCGTAAAATGGTTCTGGTCGGCGCAAAGGCGCTGGAAAACAACCGCGCAAAGGTGGACGCGCTCAACGTCTTCCCCGTCCCCGACGGCGACACCGGTACGAATATGTCGCTCACGATGCAGTCGGCGGTCAAGGAGCTTGCAACGGCTGCCAACAGCTTCCCCGAGATGTGCGATCACGTCTCCAAGGGTGCGCTGCGCGGCGCGCGCGGCAATTCCGGCGTCATCCTTTCGCAGATCTTCCGCGGCATTTGTTCGGTGCTGCACGACAGCAAGCCCGAAGTGGACACCAAGACGTTCGCCAAGGCGCTCGAAGCGGGTACCAAGGTCGCGTACGGCGCGGTCTCCATCCCCAAGGAAGGCACCATCCTCACCGTTGTCAGAATGATGAGCGAATACGCGACGAAGATCGCGGGGAAATATAAGGACTTTGAGACCTTCCTTCCCGCCGTCATCGAGGAGGGGGACAGGGCGCTCGCTCAGACGCCCGAACTTCTGCCCGTCCTGAAGAAAGCGGGCGTCGTCGACTCGGGCGGCGTCGGGCTCATGACCATCATGCGCGGGTTCCTTTCCGCCGTCATGGGCGAGGAGGACGTCGCGGACGTTCCCGTGGACACGGCGTCCGCAGGTACGGACGCGGACTTCGGCGACAATTCCGAGATCCTCAATATGGACCTCGGCGAGATCCAGTTCGCGTATTGCACCGAGTTTTTCGTCATCAACCTGAAAAAGAGCACCACGCTCGCCGATATCGACAAGCTTCGCGAGAACCTGATGGGCATCGGCGACTCCGTCATCTGCATCGGCGATCTGGAAATGGTCAAGGTACACGTCCATACCAACAGCCCCGGCGTCGCGCTCACCTACGCGCTGGAGTTGGGCGAACTGGACCGCCCCAAGATCGAGAATATGCTCGAACAGAACCGCGAACTGCGCGCCAAGCGCGAGGCGGAGAAGAAGGAGCAGGGGATGCTCGCCATCTGCGCGGGCGAAGGGATCTCGGACATCTTCAAGGACCTCTTCGTCGACCGCGTCATCGAGGGCGGGCAGACGATGAATCCCTCCGCGTCCGACATTGCGACCGCGGTGCAGAAGATCAATGCGGACAACGTGTTCGTGTTCCCCAACAACAAGAACATCGTCCTCGCCGCAGAGCAGGCGAAGGCGCTCGTCGAAAACCGCACCATCCACGTCATTCCCACCAAGAACGTCCCGCAGGGGTTTGCCGCCGCGCTCGCGTTCAGCCCCGAAGCTCCCGTCGAGGAAAACAAGACCAACATGGTCCACGCCATCGACAACGTCAAGTGCGGGCAGGTCACGCACGCCGTGCGCACGACCAACGTCAACGGTTTTTCCATCAAGGAAGGGGACATCATCGGGCTGGACGACAAGAAGATCCTCGCCAAGGGTCACGACATCGACGAGACGGTCTTAAAGTTGCTCGATAAATTAAAGGACGACTCTCACGAGGTCATCACGCTGTATTACGGCGAAGGGATCGACGAGTCGGATGCCGCGGCGCTCTCCGAAAAAGTGCAGGAGGCATTCCCCGACTGCGACGTCGACTTCCACTACGGCGGGCAGCCCGTGTACTACTATATGCTTTCTCTGGAATGAGACCAAAAGAGCGTTTCGGCGCTCTTTTTTCATAGGCGGCGCAGCCGCACGGGACAAGAGTATGCAGCTTACCGACCTTAAGGGCATCAGCGAAAAGCGTGCCGCGGAACTCAAAAAACTCGGCATCACGGACAGCGCACAGCTCGTGCGCTATTTTCCGCGCGCCTATCTCGATATGACCGACCGCACCGGGGTCACCGAAGTCTACCACAACGACACGGCGCTGCTCGCCTGCCGTCTCGTCTCCGTCGAAGCGCCCAAAATGTATTCCAAGAGCAAGGCGGTGCGCGCGTGGCTGGAACAGGACGGCATCTCCTTCACGGCGGTCTGGTTCCATATGCCCTATCTCGCGCAGCGCCTCAGACCGGGGGAATACCTCTTTTACGGCAGGGTGCAGAACCGCTACGGGCAGATCTCCCTCGTCAATCCCACCTTCGAGCCGCTTGAACGCAACGTGCGGCTCAGGGGGCTGGTACCCGTCTATCCGCTGAAGGGGGGCGTACCGCAGCGCGTCGTGCGGGATGCCGTGCTTACGGCGCTTCGTACGGAGCGCATCGTCTCCGTCATCCCGCAGGAACTGCAAAAAAAGTACGCGCTCGCGCCGCTCGCCGCGGCATACCGCTCCGTACACGCGCCCGAGAGCAAGGAGGAGGCGCGCGGGGCGGCGGAGCGCATTGCTTTGGAGGAGTACTTCACGCTGCTCTCGGCGTTCAAGCTCATCAAGGGGGACAGGCAGGAGGCGCGCACGCACAAATACGCCGTCACCGAACGCGAGGTCGCCGATTTTGAGCGCCGCTTTCCCTTCCCGTTCACCGCGGGACAGCAGGCGGCGGTGCGCGCGATCTACGACAGCGTCACGGGCCCCGTCCGCATGAACCGCCTGCTGCAGGGGGACGTCGGCAGCGGCAAGACGGCGGTCGCGCTCACGGGCATCTTCATGGCGCTGAAAAGCGGCTTTCAGGCGGTTTATCTCTCGCCGACCGAGGTTCTCGCGGCACAAAATCACGCTCTCCTTCAAAAGGTGTTCCACGAGTACCGCGTCGGCTATCTTGCGGGCGGGAGCACGGCAAAGGAGAAGCGGGAGATGAAGGCGGCGCTCGCCGCGGGGGAAGTGGACGTGCTGTGCGGCACGCACGCCGTCCTGCAGGGAGACGTACATTTTCGCGACCTCGCCTTCTGCGTGTGCGACGAGCAGCACCGCTTCGGCGTCGCGCAGCGCAGCGTCCTCGGCGAGAAGGGGGCGTCGCCCGATATGCTCGTCATGTCCGCAACGCCCATCCCGCGCACCCTCTCGCTCGTCTTTTACGGCGATCTCGACGTGACGACCATCCCCGATAAGCCGCTCGCGCGGCAGCCCGTCACGACGGCGATCGTCCCCGCCTACAAATACGAGGATATGCTGCGCTATGTGCGGGACGCGTGTCAAAAGGGGCGGCAGGCGTATTTCGTCTGCGCCAAGATCGAGGACGACGAGGGGGAGACGACCTCCGTCACCGAACTTTGGGAGGAACTCAAAGGCAGGCTCCCGGACGTCCGCTTCGGGCTGCTGCACGGCAGGATGAAGGACAGGGAAAAGACCGCCGTCATGGCGGCGTTCAAGGGGGGCGAATACGACTGCCTCGTCTCGACCACCGTCATCGAAGTGGGTGTGGACGTGCCGAACGCGACCATCATGGTCATCATGAACGCAGAACGATTCGGGCTCTCGCAGCTGCACCAGCTGCGAGGCAGGGTGGGGCGCGGCAGCGAAAAGAGCTGGTGCTTCCTCATGATCGGTTCGGACAGCGACACGGCGCGCGAGCGCCTCAAAGTGTTCAAGGAGACGTCGGACGGCTTTGCGCTTGCCGAAAAGGACCTTGAACTGCGCGGCAGCGGCGACTTTCTCGGCACCCGCCAGAGCGGGCATTTTCTGAGCGAGATCAAAAACCTGCGCTATTCTTCGGACGTCATCTTCACGGCGAAGAAACTGACGGAGGAAGCCTTTGAACGCCGCCTGAACTCCGAGGAGATCAGAGCCGCCGCCCTGCAGAAGTACGAGAGCCTCAAAGACGTGACGCTGAACTGATCTTTTTCGCGGGGGGAATATGCCCTTATTTTGGTTGACAAAAGGGCGTGCGGGGTATATGATAGATAGACCAAACTTCACGGGCCTGTTTTGGATTTGATTGCAAGCGGAGTTTGTCGGACGCACGCCGGAGGCTCGGCTCCGTAAAAACGGAAACAAATTTAAATGCTGATACCAAAAGATCGGCTGTTGCGCGCAGAGCATCCGCTCGTCGCGTAGCTCTCGCGGCTTAACCTTTTAAGCCCCGTCCTGCCCCGATTGCCTACGGTCGGGAACAGGGCGTCAAAAAAGTAGGGAACCTCCTCGGGGGAAACACTTCCGTTCCCCGAGAGGATCGCAGGGAAGTATGCCCAAGGCGCAGGTTGTCTGTGAACTGCCTGCGGGCGAGATCCGATCACAGACTAAGCGTGTAGTGTCCGCAGACGAACCTTGTAAGACCGCAGTTCGATTCTGCGCAGGTCCACCACAGAGGGCGCGGATGAGCCTCGGCTCATCCGCGCTTTTTCAAAACTTTCGGGGCCGCGCCGCACGGGAGGGGCGCGGCGCACGGCTGCGCGCCGTCCGTCGTCGGCGAAGGGCGCGCAGGACATAGCAAGGAGGATATATGCAGCTGTTTTATTGTAGAAAATGCGGCGCTCCGCTGCGGAAAAGCGACCGCTACTGTCCCCGCTGCGGGACGAAGGCCGTCGATCCGCCCGAGATGACGGAAGAGGCGGCGCGCGAGCAGATCGGCATCCTGCTGGAGTATATCAACCGGAAGCAAGCCGCGCAGCGGCAGTCCGATCCGAACCTGCGCCGCCGCGCGCTCGAACTCGTCGCCGAGATCGGCGCTTCCGTCACGATGCTGCAGCGCAAGATGGAGATCGGCGCCGTTGAGGCGGAGCTTCTGATCGATTGGATGGCGCAGAAGGGATATATCGCCCGCCCCGATCAAAAGGGGTGGCGGGTGCTCTTTACGCCCGAACAGGCGCGAACGCTCGATCTCGGCGACTGAACGGGCGTTTTCGCCCGTGCGGCTGCCCTGCGCCGTCGGTGCGCCGAAAAAATGCCGCAGGGTCTTGCGTTCGGCGCAAAAATGTGCTATCATGCTTGCGATAGGGAGGCGGCTATGTATCGGAACATCATCAGCACCGTAAAGGGCGGTCCCGCGTCGGAAGAACAGCTCCCCGTGCTCAGGCAGGCGGGCTGGGACGGCATCTTTTTTCCCTGGGCGGGGACGGAGCGGGACGGCGCGCTTGCCGCCGCGGTCGTGCGGCAGGGCTTGGCGCTGCAATCTGTTCACGCGCCCTACGACGGGGCGGAGAAGCTGTGGACGGAGGACGGCGCGGCGGAGACGGAACGGCTCATCCGCTGTATCCGCGAAGTTGCCTCCTATGGCTGCGGGCTGGTCGTTATGCACGCGATCGTGGGGATGCAGCATATCGCGCCGACCGAGCGGGAACGGGCGTACGGCTTTGAGAATTTTTCCGCCGTTTACGAGGCGGCAAGGGAGGCGGGCGTCATCGTCGCGATGGAAAATACGGAGGGAGAGGGATATCTCGACGCGCTTCTCACGCACTTTGCGGCGCATCCGAACGTGCGCTTCTGCATCGACACGGGGCATGAGATGTGCTACGATCGCTGCCACGACCTCATCGGCAGATATGCGCCTCTCTTGTACTGCACCCATCTCAACGACAATCTCGGCATGAGCGGGGATACGATCGCCTGGGAGGACGATCTGCATCTGCTGCCCTTTGACGGCGCCGCCGACTGGGGGAAGATCGTCTCCCGCCTGAAGGCGGCGGGCTACAGGGGCGACTTTACTTACGAAGTCAAGCTGGAGGGCAGGGAGGGACGGCACGAGCACGACGGCTACCGCGCCCTGTCCTTTGCGGAGTACGCGGCGCTCGCCTTGGCGCGCGCGCAAAGGATCCGTACGATGTTTTTCGGCGGTGAAGCATGAGACGGGAAGATACGCGGGATAAAAAAGAGGGGCAGATCCAGGACGAGCGCCAACGCGATTACGCCACCCGCTTCAAGGCGGAACGCTACACGACGGACGGCTTCTGCCTGCACTTTCATCGCAATACCGAGCTCTACTGCGTCAATCGCGGCGAGGTATCCGTCCTCATCAACGGGGAAAACAGGGTGCTGACCGAAGGGCAGGCGTGCGTCATCAACCGTCTGGAGAGCCATTCCTACGAGGTCGGCTCTCCCGCCGATATCACCTATTTTCATGTGGGCGTCCAATATATGGATATCTTCTACAGGGTCTATCCGCAGAAGGAGCCCGCGCGCTGGCTGACGGACGACGCCTTCAACCGCGCCGCCCTCTTCCCGCTTCTGACGCAGGTCCGAGAGAAGGGGGACGGCATGAACGAACTGGAAAAAGTTTCCGTGACTGCCGCCGTATTCGCGCAGATCGTCCGCCGCTACGGGTTCAGCGAACGCCAACACGTCGATCACCCCAACAGCAGTTACAACATCATCGACGTCGTGCAATACATCTACGACCATTACGCCGACCGCGACCTGGGACTGAAAAAGATCGCAGATGTATTCGGATATTCTCCCAAGACGCTCTCGGCGCTCATCACGCAGTATATCGATGTCGATCTGCGCGTCTTTATCAACGATATCCGCGTCCAGAAAGTCATCTATATGTATCACGACCCCGCCAACCGCGGTGTTCCGCTCACCGAGCTCATCGAGCGGTGCGGGTTCGTCTCCAAGATGACCTTTTACAGGGCATACGACAGGAACTTCCGTTTTCAAAATCTGTAATGGTAAAATTCCCCATCCGCGGCGGCGGACGGGGAATTTTGCATATTGCGGAATTATAATACAATACAGCGGATTTTTGATATTGTATTCTTTTGTGAAATGTGTTAGAATGGCATCAAGGAACAAAAATGCAAAAAATGTTATTTTTGAACATTTTTGTTCCGTTCCCCCCTGATGTACCGTCGCCGGGCGCCCGTTCGGCGTTCCGACGGCGGGATACGGGAGAGGGGGCAAACAGGGGAAAGCTGCGGCGGGCTCCGCCGGCAGAACAATAAACCATCTACAAGAAGGAGGGAAAACAGAACAGTGGAGAAGCGTAAACCGAAGTGGTCGAATGTAAGGGCGTTCATTCTGCTCGTCCTTACGATCTTGTGCTCGCTGTGCTGCCTCACGGCGTGCGCGATCGCGGACGGGGGTTCGGAGAAGCCGATGTTCAAGGCTTCGCTCAGCCAGAAGAACACCGTCACCGCCGAAGAGGTGACAGGGGATGCGTCCGGCGTTTCCGAAGTGAAGGTCGGGGATCTGCGCGTCCAGCTCCTTTCGGATACGGTGCTGCGCATCGAAGAGCGCGCGCAGAGCGGAAAGTTTGAAAACAGGCCGAGCTATCTCGTCCCCGACCGCGGGGACTGGGAGCCCGCCGTGTTTGAAGTGCGCGAGGACGAGAACGTCACGCAGATCTTCGTCAAGGACGCCGAGAGCAGCGACGTAGCCTACGTCGTACATATTCCTGCGGGCAGCAGCTCCGCCGCCTCTGTCTATGTGACGGACGAGGAGGGGGAGCCTTTATGGCATTTTGCGGGAATGACGAGCACCAACGTCTATCTGCCGAGCCCCTCGGACGAGCTGCAGAGCTGGTATTTCACCGAAAGCCCGCGCGTCATCCCTTCGGAATACGGCTATTCGGGCTTGTCGGACGAGCCGCTCCAGGGCTGGGAGTTCGATAAGGACGCCGTGGACGCCTATGTGTTCCTTCCCGGCGGCAGCTACGAACAATTCACGAACGACTATGTGAAACTGACGGGGCGTTCGGAGATGGTCTCGCTGCAGATGCTCGGCTTCTGGGATTCGCGCTACTATGCGTACAATTCCGAGACCGCGCTGCAGCAGATCAAGGACTATACGGACAGAGGATATGCCATCGACGTCCTCGTCATCGATACCGACTGGCGCAACGGCACGAGCGGTTCGGGCTATGAGATCAACACCGATCTCTTCCCGGACATGGCGGCGTTTCTCGAGGACTGCCACGATCTCGGCGTGAACGTCTGTTTCAACGATCACCCCGACCCGCAGTCGGGGACGCAGAACAGCCTGGACAAGGAGGAGGTGCAGTTCCGCAAGGAGCACCTCACGCTCATCCTTTCGCTGGGGCTCGATTACTGGTGGTACGACCGCAACTGGACGACCGCCTTGAAGCCCATCGACGACGAGCTTTCCGTCTACGCCTTCGGGATGTATGCGTACAACTGGGTGACGGACGAATACCTGCAGAGCATCAAGGATCTGAACGGGTACGCGGAGCGCGCCCTGATGATGTCCAACATCGACGGCTGCCAGCACGGCGTCTGGACGTACGCCTCCGATATCGTCGCGCACCGCTATTCCATCCAATGGACGGGCGACATCCACGCGGACGAGGACGATCTCGCGCAGGAGATCTACGCGACGGTCTTCGGCAGCACCGAAGGGGGCATCCCCTACATCTCGTCCGACCTCGGCGGGCATAACCAGAAGGTGACCAACGAGCTGTACGGCAGATGGTTCCAGTACGGCGCGCTCTCGGCGATCTGCCGCGTCCACTGCATGAAGAATATGTCGGGGCAGCCCGGACGGATGCCCTGGATCTACGGGGAGACGGCGGAGGAGATCGCGCACACCTATCAGGATATGCGCTATCGCCTGCTGCCCCTCTATTACGACCTCGCGAGGGAGAACTACGACACAGGTCTGCCCGTCATCCGCAGGCTCGACGTCGTCTACCCGCAGTACGCGGAAGCCTCCCGCAACGACGAGTATCTGCTCGGCGACTACATCCTGATCGCGCCCATCTCGACTGCCGAGAAGGATGAAAACGGCGTCGTCTCGGATACGCGCACCGTCTTTCTTCCCGAGGGGAGCTGGATCGACGTCTGGAGCGGCAAGCGGTATGCGGGTCCCGCAACGGTCACGGTCACCCATCCCATCGAGACGTCGCCCGTGTTCGTGCGCGAGGGCGCGCTCGTCGTGCTTGCGCAGAACATGAGCAATACCAACGAAAAAGTCTGGGACAGCCTGACGCTCGACGTCTATCCCTCCGTCAACTTCGGCGCGGAGGCGCGGCTGTACGAGGACGACGTCACCACGGACGCCTATCAGTACGGCGAATACCGTACGACCGATCTCACGATGGAATACCGCGACGGCAAGATGGTCGTGACCATCGGCGGCGCGGAGGGCAGCTTCGGCGGCGAGCGCGCGTTCGGCAACCGCAGCTGGAACGTCCGCCTGCACAAAAACGAAGGCTGGGGCGATCTTGTCGGCGTGACGGTCAACGGCAAAGCGGTCAGCCTTGCCAAATATCTGCAAAACGTATCGGCGCAGCCCTTTGCGTTCAGCGGCGCGGCTGCCGACGGCGATATCTACGAACTCTCCTTCTCCGGTCCCGTCTCCAAGACGTATACGATCGAATTTGCATTTGAGAACATGACGCCATCCGCGACTGCGGAGGGATACGACGCATCGGAGACGGCGTTCACCATGCAGGCGGAGGACGCGGGGATGTACCTCGATCTGACGCAGCCCGCGATCGCCGACTATCTCTCCGTCGGGGACAACGGCGCGGCGGACAACGTCAACAGCGGCGAACTCGGCGTGTTCGGGCTTCCCACCGCCTACGACGGCGGCGTCGGGACGATCTACGAGGAACTGTGGACGGAGTCCTCCCTCGGGTTCGGCAAGCAGCTCGCGGCGTATGAGACGTCCTTCAGTTATATCGCCTCGCAAAAGGACATTGCCTTTACCATCGATACGTCCAAGACGGACGCGAGATACTTCACCCTCTATTTCGGCGGGACGCAGTGTACCGCCAAAGTGACGGTCCGCGACCGTTCGGGCAAGTACGTCCGTACGGAGACGTTCGGCAACAGGGACGGCTCGTTCGCGCACAGGGTGATCGTGGACTGCGGCGGGTCGGAGGACAGAGGACTGCTGTATGTGACCTATGCGATGCTCTCGAGCGAGCAGGTCGGCTATGAAGAGGGCATGAGCAGCCAGGTCCATGCACCTTCGCCCTCCAATGTATACTTCCTCGGCGCGGTCGCTTCCACGGAGAAGATCGCCGTTGTCGACGAAGTGCCGCGCGTGCCGATCGGTGCCGCGGTCGAGAGCGTGGAAAACGCTCCTTCGGGCGCCAATCTCACGAGGATCGCCGACGAGCTGTTTACAGATGAAGAGACGCTCGACTGGATGCACCTCGACGACGTGCAGGGCGCTTCCGACAGCAAGAGGGGCGGCACGGCGATCGCGGGCGTCTCCTTCTCGCCCGAAGGCGCGGGCGTTCACGACTTCTCGACGGCGTTCACCTACACCGATGCGGAGGGCGCCGCAGTGGCGGGCGCGCACGACGCATGGCAGACCAAAGGCACGATCTCCGTCAACGTCATCGTGGATGAAAATACCAGGCACATCGTCGTCTATACGGGCGCATGGAAGAACGAAAACGTGCTCACGGTCTGGTCGCAGGGCGAACTGCTCTGCTCCGCCGATGCGTTCCGCGGCGGGGATGCCGCTGCGACGAAGTGCATCATCATCGAAGTGGATGCCGAGAGCACAACGTCCGTCATGATCCGCATCGAGGCGCAGGACGACGCGGAGGGCAACGTTTCGCTCGCAGCCGTCGCGGTCACGGGAAAGCAATGACGGAAGGGAGGAGAATATGAGACTCAAAAAGTTTTTTGCAGCGTTCCTGCTGTGCGCGGCGCTCGTTCTCGGACTGACCGCGTGCGCGGGAAAGAGCTACACCTATACGCTCAACTATGCCGATCTGCGCATGAGCGTCGGACAGGAGCAGCAGCTCACCGTCACCGTCGACCCCGGGAAGGAGTTTGACGTGACGTACGAGAGCTCCGATCCCTCCGTCGCGACGGTCTCGCCGGAGGGCGTCGTCAAAGCGGTGGGGGAGGGCAGCGCCTCCGTCACCGCGCAGACCGGGGACGTCACGCTCGTGTGCAGCGTCACGGTACATACGCTGCAATATATGTATAGCCTCAATTACGGGGCGGCGATCCTCGGCGTCGGCGCGGAACTTACGCTGGAGCCCTCCGTGCAGCCCATCAAGGAGTTCGCCGCAGCGTATGAAAGCTCGGATGCGGCAGTCGCCTCCGTCTCGGCGGACGGCACGGTGCGCGGCGTCTCCGAAGGCGTCGCCGTCATCACGGCGGACGTCGGCGATACGGTGCTCACCTGCGAAGTCTCCGTATCCGCACAGGCGAGCCATTACGCGTATGCGCTCAGCGACAGGTCCCTCGATCTGTACGAGGGCGCGGAACAAAAACTGACGCTCACCGTTCTGCCCGAAAAGCAGGCGGACGTTTCGTTCCGTTCGTCCGATCCGTCCGTCGCGGCGGTGGACGAAGAGGGCAACGTGACCGCGGTCGCCGAGGGCAGGACGCAGATCTATGCCGAGGCGGACGGACAGCGCTTTGTCTGTGAGGTGAACGTGCGCGCCATGTACGTCCTCAACTACCGTTCGGCGGAACTTGCGGCGGGCGATACGCTGCAGCTTGCCGTGACCAATGCGATCGACGGCAGCGATGTTCCCGGCGTGCGCTATGAGAGCAGCGGCGGCGCTGTCTCGGTGAGCGAGAACGGGCTCGTGACCGCGCTCTCGCAGGGAACTGCGGTCGTCACGGCGCAGACGAACGGAAGGACGCTCGTATGCGTCGTCACCGTGATGGCAGAGGAGGAAGGATGATGAAAAAACTGCGTTGGATCTTAATGACCGGTCTGTGCGTGTCGCTCTTTTCCCTCGCCGCCTGCGCGGCGGATACGCAGTACCGCACGGAATATGAGACGGAGACGGGCGGTACGCCCGCGCATACGTCCGAAGCGTTCTCGCCCGACGGCGTTCTCAATGAGGAACTGTATTCCTCCGTGCGCTGGATGAACACCTATGCGCTCGACCGCGCGGAGGGCGAAAGAGACCTTGACAGGGTCAAGACGCTCGCCGCTTCCGCAGCGCAGCTCAATATGACCGTCTTTTTCAGGGACAGCGGGATGTACGCCGCCATCGACGTGACCAACGAGGCGGGCAAAGCGGCGTACGTCGGCAAGGACAGGGACGAGTCGCTCAACAGCGGCGTGGAACTGCTCATCAAAAACGACAGGATCAAGCTCTCCCCCGCGGGGACGTATACCTGGGAACGGCAGACGGACGGCGTCTGGCAGGCGTATCCCGAGGCGGAGCCCTGCGTGCTCGGCGCGCGCGCCAAGACCGCGCCCCTCAACGAGGAGGGGAACACGGGATATTCGCTGGAATTTTTCCTGCCCGCCGCCGATCTGAACGCGATGGGGCTGGACGCCGCGGCGCTCGCACGGGGCGAAGAGACGCTTGCGCTCGACGCGGTGCTCGTGTCGTCCTACGGCGCGGACGAGACCGCCGCCGCGCGCTGGGAACTGAGCTCGCTGCTGTCCTGGGACGATCTGTACGAATTCGGCGCGGACGGCGCGCAGGTGTGCGATATCACGGTGGAACTCGCGGGCGAAACGGGCGGCAGCGCGGTCGCGGAGGCTTCCCTGCGCGATTATACCATGATGTACGACGACACCACCTTCCTTGTGAAGGCGGCGGAGGGGTACCGCCTGCGCTCGTTCACGGTAGGCGGCGTCGAATACGACGTGACCTACTTGCACGGCGGGTTTGAAACGGGCTATGTCACGCTGCTGACGGACGAAGTGACGGGCGATCTTGCCGTCAGGGCGGAGTTCGAGAAAAATATCCCCGTCTCCTTTGAGACGACTGTTGAAACGGTGCGCTTCGGGACGCAGGTCCCGCTCGACGGCGTCACGGTGACCTTTGAAGAGAACGGGCGCCGCTATTCCTTCGAAGCCGCGGAGGGCAGGCTGAGCGGGATGCTCCCCTGCGGCGTGTACCGCGCGTCCGTCTCCGGCGGGCTGTACGATCCGCAGACGGTCTCCTTTGACGGCGAGCGCCTTGCGCCGCTCCGCTTTACCTACCGCGCGTTCGCGTCCGATAAATTCGGCGACGCGTACGGCGGCTATCTCGATCTCTCCCGCGTCAACCGCGAAAACGGCGTCATCGGGAACATCGACGGCAATTCCTTCTTCCCCGTGACCAACGAGGCGTTCGGAGACAGTGTCTTTACGGCGACCTTCCGCGCGTCGCAGATGACCAAGGAGAGCCGTCTGGGCATCCGCTATCTCTGGGACGAGAAGACCAACGAAAAGCAGATGCGCAACGCCGTCATCGCGGAGATGCAGATGCAGGGCGGCGTCCTGTATGCGGGCTGGGCAGATTACAGCGACAACTGGAACAACTACAACGTTTCCGCCGCCGCGGCAGCCAAGACTGCGCTTCCCGCCTCCTTCGCGCGTGCGTTCACGGGCAGCGGCGTCTCGCTCACTCTGGTGCGCACGGGGGATACCTTCCGCCTGTACGCCTCCGTTGCGGGGGATGACGCGAGCCGCGTCTATGTGACGCAGTTCACGCTCGACAACGCGGTGCTCGAAGGTATGGACGGACACTGGGCGGTATATATCTGGGACAGCGCCAACGCGATCGACGTTCCCTTCTCGCTCGGGGAGGACGTCTCCTCGTGGCAGGACGGCAGCTATACCGTCACCGACCTGACAGGGGAGGGCGCGCACGGCAGCGTCTCCTATGAAAGCGTTCCCGTCGGCGCTCCCGTGACGTTCACCTTCGCGCCCGAAGAGGGCTGCACGCTGCTCTCCTTCACGATCAACGGAGAGGAATATATCTCCAAGGTGCATGGCAACGCGCTCACGCTCTATGAGAACGTGCCGCTCTCGATGACGGTGAAAGCGGTGTTCGGCGTGGAAAATCATACCGCGGAAATCGATCTCTCCGGCGCGGAGGGACGGCTGGAACAGGGCGATCTGACGCTCGTCTATACTTCGGCTTCGGGCGACGTATACGCGCGCTACGACGGCGGAAATGCGTGGAAGGCGAGCCTTGCGGCGGGGACGTATTCCTACCGCGTCACGGCGTTCGGCGGCTGTGTGATCGAGAGCGGCACGGTTGAGGTCACGGACGGCGGCAGGCAGGAGATCGCCATTGCGGCTTCCGATCTCGACCTTGCGATCCCCGATCAGCGCGTGAACGGTTCGGCGGAGATGCTCGGCGCGCTCGGCACGCCCGTCTCCTTCGTGTACAGCGGCTTTATGGGGCTGGAGGGTGCTTCCATCGAGGATGTGACGCGCTTCGCAGCCGAAACGAGGTTTGTCTTTGAAAACGGCTCGACGATGGAGCTGCAGCTGGTGCGCTGGGACAACACCTATGAGATCAAGTTCATGATCAACGATCAGAACAACGGCGTCAGCTATATGGTCACTTCCGAACGTGCGCCCGACGTGTTCGAGCGTCTGCTCGAGGACAACGGCGTCTGGTTCACCGTTGCCGTGCAGAACGGCGCGGCGTCCGTCTGGGCGAAGAATACGGACGACGAATGGGAGCAGGTCAAAACGTGGGAGGGCGATACCGTCTGGGAAGGCGTTCCCGGCAATTCGCCCGTCGTGAAGGTGGAGTTCCGCAAGCGCTACGACGGTTCGTCGCAAAACTATGCGGTCCTGAAGGACGCGGTGTTCCAACTCGGAACGTCCACGCCCGAACTCGGATAAAAAACCATCAGGCACGCGGCGGGCATCCGCCCCCGCAAACAAAAAACGATGAAAATCAAGGAGGGGTAAAATGAAAACTACGAAGGCATTGGCTATTTTCGCCGCGGGCGTGCTCACGCTCGGTTCTGCGGCAGGGCTTGCGGGCTGCAAGCCGTCGCAGCCGCAGGGCGATCTCGGCAGGGCGACGACGCTCTATGTGCAGCTCATCAACTATACGAACACGGCGGACGCCGCGTACGAGCGCCTTGCGACCGTCTACAACGAGACGCAGGGCAAGGAGGACGATATCGAGGTCATCATCGACGAGCAGACGTCCGTCAACAACTATACGTCTCAGCTGCGTCCCGACAAGACCAACCAGTACGACATCATGACCATCGACAACATGACGTTCAAGGAGGTGCTGGTCGAGTACTTTGACGGCGCGAACGTCATCGTGCCTTTGGACGAGTATCTCGACGATCCCGAATTCGCGCAGGCGCTGGGGCTTTCGGATATCCCCGAGACCTCCATGGATATGTGGAAAATGACGCAGTCTTCGGACGAGGACGGATTTTTCTACGCGGGCGCGGGACAGCCGCAGCTTGCCTTGCCCTTCTTCAACGATCCGCAGGTGCTCTTCTACAATTCGGCGATGTTCGAGGCGATGGGCATCAACATCATTTCCGTTCCCGAGGACGAGCTCGACGCGTACAACAGCGCGCACGGCACTTCCCTCAAGCCGCACGGCTATGCGGAATACACGCCCGCGGCGGTGGGCGGCGACCTCGCGGACAAGACGTCCGCCAACCTCGACGGCAAGCAGGTCGTCAAGGTGTTTAACAACAGCATCCCCATGAACTGGGAGGAGCTGCGCACCGTTGCGCAGCAGTATCAGAAAGAGAATCCCGGCTCCTACGGCTATATGTCCGAGTGGTGGTTCAACTACGGCTGGTCGGTGGGCGGCGACTGCATCGGCTGGAACGGCGAGCAGTACGAACTCTCGCTCGGCGACAAGACCAAGGGGCTGCTCGTCATCGATGAGACGCTCACGGTCAACGGCACCGTCTATTATCAGGGCGACGTGCTCGACTACGAGGACCTGCACGCGCTCGGCGAGGACAGGAACACGCTGCTCGCGGAAAAGCGCGTCGCGGAGCTTCCCTCCATGTACGATGCGTTCGTGGAATTCAACCGCCTCGGCGTTCCCACCGATAAGAACGTGACGGACGACGGCGTCAAGGGGTACGGGATCGCGCCCACGACGGTGGACGACCGCGCGGGTCTGTTCAGCGACGGCAAGAGCCCCATGCTTTGCGAGTACTATGCCACCCAGAACGCTTTCACGGCAAAACTGGGCGACGATTTCGATATCGCGCCTCTCGCGCAGTACCGCGAGTACGAGGGCAATCCCTATGACGACGGCGTGCTCAAGGTGATCGGCGAGAACGGCTATACGGGCGATCTTGCCACGGCGGAAAATTCCGCGGGCGAGAAGGTCGCTATCGTCGGCGAAGCGGTCGTTGCCACCGAGCCGCAGACGGCGGGGATGTTCCTTCCCGCGAACGCCGATCCTTCCCGCCGCGAGGCTGCGCTCAAATACATGGCGTGGGCGTGCGGTCCGGAAGGGCAGGCGATCCTCGCAGAGGGTAACACGTCCGTCCCCAATCAGACTTCCTTTGCCGAGGACGAAGCGTTCCTGAACGCGGAGAACAAAGTGACGGACAACAGGTACGCCGCGATCTTCGCGAACAGCAACTGCTATGTCGGCGACTGGTCGTACGATTCCAACGACGCGTGGATCACGACCTGGTCCACCGTGCTCAACACCGATGTGCGCCAGGGAATCATCACGCTCGATCAGTTCCTCGCACAGAGGCTGACGGACGCCAACCGCGCGATCGGCGGCATCAGCGTGTACATGAAGAGGACGTAAATCATGGAAAGAAATGAGAACAGAAACGCAGCTGCCGCGGAGGAAGTGTTTTCGGGATCCGTGGCGGCGGACGCCGCCTGCGGAGCGCAGCCCGCGCTCCGCGGTACACGAGGCGGAAGGGCAAAAAAGCGGAAGTGGACGTCTCATTCTTTTCTTGCATTGTTTCTCGCGCTGCTTCCGATGATCGGGTTCGTGCTGTTCAGTACGGCGCCGCTGATCATTTCCATCGTCGCGCTCTTCTGCGACGTGACGATCGACTGGAAGGGGATCGCCTTTGACTGGAACGCGTTCGACGGGTTCAGGATGATCTTCGACGACGACTTCGGCATGGGGACGCAGTTCGCGCGCGGATTCTCGTCCGTCTTCTGGAAATCGCTGGGCATCACGCTCTGGCTGGGTTCCACGCAGTTCGTCACGCTCCTCATCGCGCTGGGGCTCTCCGTCCTGCTCGCGACCAAGCTCAAGGGCAGCAAACTCTTTCAGGTGCTGTTCTTTATCCCGCACATCTGCTCCTCCGTCTCGGTCGCGTTCATGTGGAGCTGGATGTTCCTCGGTCAGCCGGAGGGCATCCTCAACACCATCTTCGGGACGGCGATCCGCTGGATCAACAACCCCAGGACCATCCCGTGGACGATCATCGTCGCCACGATTTGGCAGGCGCCCGCCTACGGCACGGTCATGTTCAAAGCGGCGCTCGCCAACGTCGAGCAGTCGCAGTACGAGGCGGCTTCGCTGGACGGCGCCAACAGCTGGCAGAAGTTTAGGTATGTGACCATTCCCGGTATCATGCCCACCATCTTCTACCTGCTCATTGCCGGCATCGGCGCGGGACTTCTGATGTACGATATGGCTGCGCTCATCGTTCCCGATCCGTGGGGCTCGACCATCGGCGGACAGGATCATATGGCGCTCACGCTCATGCGGCTCGTGTTCTACTTCAACGAGCACCGCGGCACCGATCCCGTCGCCCTTTCGGCGGCGTCTGCGGTGAGCTGGATCCTCTTCCTGCTCGTTGCACCCGTCTCCGTATGGCTGTACGCAAGGCGCGAAAAGCGCATGGAGGGCTGAGAATGCAAGCCAAGACCATACCTGCAAAACGCGCCGTCAGGCGGAAAAAGTTCAGGGTGAGCCGCGTCATCATCTACGCGGTCCTCGGGATCTGGACGCTGTTCCTGTTCCTTCCCGTGTATACGCTGCTCGTCTCGTCCATCACGCCCGCCGAAGAGGCGTCGGCTTCGACGTTCACCTGGTTTCCCGCGCATCCCACCTTTCAGCCGTATGCGGACATCTTCCTGCACGACAACAACCTCGGGAAGATCGGTATGCCTACGCTGGTATACGGATTTATCAATACGCTCTGGATCACGCTGCTGCCCGTCGTGGTGGGGCTGATCGTGTCGGGACTTTCGGCATATGCGTACAGCAAGCTGGATTTCCCGGGACGCAAGGTCATCTTCAAGATCGCGTTCGCCATCTCCATGATCCCGCTCGGCGCGTTCAGCGTCATCTCCTTCTTGTACTACGACCTTCTGGGATGGACGGAGTCGGCGCTGCCGCTCATCATCCCCGGACTGTTCGGCAGCATGAACACCGTCTTTTTCCTGAAAATGTACTATGAAACGGTGCCGAACGAGATCCTCGAGGCGGCAAAGATCGACGGAAAGGGGACGATCGGCGTGTTCTTCAGCATCCTCCTGCCCCTCGCGGTCCCCGCGTTCATCGCGCAGTTCATCTTCGGCTTCGTCGGCGGGTACAACAGCTACATGGGACCGCTGCTCTACCTGCCGCAGGACGATGCAAGCACCTGGACGCTGCAGCTCGCGCTCTCCAAGATCGTGGATATCTTCCCGAACGACGCGAACATCCGCTGCGCTTCGATGGTGCTCGGGCTGCTCCCGCTCGTCGTGCTGTTCTGTTTCTGTCAAAAACTTTTCATCGAGGGCATCGCCGTCGGCGGTGTCAAGGGCTGATGCGGCAAAGGAGACAGTTTTATGAAAAAAAGATTTGTTAGCATATTGCTTGCGCTCGCCCTCGGCGGCGGCGCGCTGCTCCCGGCGTGCGCGCCGGGGGACAGGGGGACCCTCATCGGATCCTATTCGGGCGGAGAGTACGACGTCAACGGCGACCTGCGCATCAACGAGGAGTTGTTCTTCCGCAACGGGCTCAAGGGCGTTTCGGCAGACCCGTTCGTGTTCGACAATACCTCCCGCGACGGGTACTACTACATCGTCTCGACGGACGGTCCCGCCTATATGTACCGCTCCAGGAACATGATGGATCTGGAGCCCGTCGGTCCCGCCGTCGTCGCCTCCAACGAGGCGGAAAAGGCGGTCGTGGACGTTACCCCGTTCTGGGCGCCCGAGATCGTATACGACGGCGAAGCAAACGGCGGAAAGGGGCTGTACTATCTCTTCTTCTCCACCTACGGACAGGCGGGAGATTATGCGGGGGAAGCGGGGCTGCTCCCCAGCAGTACGACCTCGCCGCATCAGGTGCTGTTCGTCGCGACCAGCGAGACGGCGCGCGGGCCTTACAGGCTCGTCAACATGAACGATCTCGATCATCAGGAGTACCGCAACGTCTGTACGGAACCGGGGACGCCTCTCTCCACCAAGGAGGATATGCCCTACGGCGTGGATGAAAACGGCGTGGCGCAGGCGGTGACGGAGGAGAACGAAGATTCGCTCTACCGTTTCGCCTATCCGACCGACAAGCTGCCCTATGCAGCGTACGGGTATTTCCCGCAGGAAGATTACATCAAGTATCTTTCCAAGTATCAGTCCGTCGAATACAACGAAGTGCTGCCCGGACTGCGGGCAGGGAACGCGGGGTACACGACCACCATCGACGCCCATCCCTTCGTGGACGAAGAGGGGAACAAGTGGCTGTACTGGACGGAGAACGACGATAACAACAACATCTACTGCTGCCCGATGTACCACAACGACTGGCTGTATCCCAACCTCTCCGAGGCGAGACCGGTCGTCTGCTCGTGGTACTATACGGCGGAGGACTACCTGAACGCGCAGGAGGTCGCGCGGATGGAGGACGAACTGCACGCGATCTGTCCCGACTACGAATACGACGAAGGGGAAGGCGCGTTCGTCTGCACCGCGGGCCACGCGGAGCATCCCGCCCGCGCGCTGCCCGAAGGCGTCAGCTATCAGACGGACAGGACGGACGCCCGCGGCGAATACGGCAGCGACGATTCGCACGTCAACGAGGGTCCGGAGGTCATCTATCACAACGGAAAGTATTACATGACCTTCTCCATCGGCAATTACAGGGACAACACCTACCGCGTCATGCAGGCGGTCTCCGACAAACCCAACGAAGGCTGGCGCAAGCTGCGTCCCGAAGAGGGCGGCGTCATCCTCTCGGGGCAGGATACGGGCTCGGAAGAGGTGACGGGAACGGGGCATAACTCCATCATCACGATCGGAGATCAGCTCTTCATCTATTACCACACGCACGACGACCCGAGCATCATGGACACGCAGCGTCACGGCAACATCGATGAGCTCCGCTGGGTCACGATCAAGGACAAGGACGGCAACGATCTCGACGTGCTGTACGCAAACGGTCCTCAGGGCGTGCCGCAGCCGCGCATCGAAGCGTACGCCGCGTACAAAAACATTGCGGAAGAGGCGAGCGTCAGCGTGACGGAGGGCGCGCTTGCGGAGGGCTCTTCGGAGCGCTGTCTCAACGACGGGCTGCTCTCCGTGCTCCGCAGCGGGCTTTCCGAAGGCACGCGCGAGTTTGCGGACACCTATATCAAGGAGACGCAGATCACGCAGACCACGACGTTCTCCTTTGACTTCGAGGAGGGGCGCAGCGTCCGCGCCGTCCTCGTCTACACTTCCAAGAACGCTTCGGACATCTTCTTCAACATTCCCAAGATCGAGTTTGTCGGGACGGATGCCGACGGGAAGGAAGCGGTCTACTATCTCAAGGACGTAAAGCTGGATCAGAGTTTTTATCGGTTCCTGGAAGGCAGGGACATCGTCACCTATGTGAATGTCGGCGCGTTCGCATTTGCAGAGTTCTACGAGCTCGAACGCATCACGAGCGTCCGGATCACGGTGGAAAAACCCGAAGGACAGGCGGTCGCGGGCATTTCCGAGATCCGCATCCTCGGCAAATAAGGGGGCAATATGAAACTGAAAAAGATTGTTCTATTCGGTCTTACGCTCGTGTTCGCGGGAACGGCGACCGCCCTTGCGGCGTGCGAGACGGACAGCGGAAGCAAACAGCCGCCCGAATACACGATAGAAGACGGGCGCCCGAACGGGGAGCTCGCCGCTCCCGACGAGGGCTTCGCCATCGACGGCGTGCTGGATGAGGCTGCGTATGAGGACATCCGCTGGCTGGAAGGCCCCGTCCTGCGTCCGTACTACACCAGCGACGGTCAGGGCGTCTACTACGATTACGACGTCATCCGCGCGCAGACGGAAAAGGCGGCGCAGGTCAAAATGGGGACCTATTACGGCGAAAAGGGCGTTTACATCGCCTATTCGTTCAAGGAACAGGCGGGGAAAGTCTGTTATGTCAATCCGTCCCGCAGGGCGTACCGCAACAGCGGCGTGGAGCTGCACATCGGCATCCCGTCCTCGCTCACGATGACGGGCGATGAAACGATCAGCCGCCTCACGGTCAACGCGAACGGCGCGCTGAGCATCGCCAAGACGCAGGGCGATATCTGGATGGCTCCGTACGGCACCGAAGACCCTGCCAATATGCCCTATGTCGGGCTGACGGGAAACGGCACGCGCACCGATGAAAACGCGGACAGGACGGAGTTCACCTTTGAACTCTTCCTCCCGTGGGGATATTTTGACGAAGTCGGCGGCGAAGGCACCGCGCAGAGCATGAAGGAAGGCGGCGACCTCGTCGTTGCGCCGGGCGTCATCACCGCCAACAACTATACGGGTTCGGGGCAGACCGACCGTGAGTATTATGTGATCAGCGCCCGCCTCGACGACGGCGCCTGGTCGGATCCGCAGGGCTGGTACCATTTCAACAGGGGCGGCTACGAGGGGTACGGCATCACCGTCAAAGCGGCGCAGAACGGCACGGTGCAGGAGTGGATGGGCTACGACACGGCGCCCAAGAACAGCTCCGTCGTCTTTGTCACCAAGGCGGACGAGGGGTATGCGCTCAAAGAGTTCCGCGTCAACGGCGCGGCGGTCCCGAACGATCACATCCACTATGATATGTATACCACGCTGGGCGCCCAGGCGGAAAGCAGCGCGCAGAAGGCGTATATCAGGATCCCGGAGGATGAGATCGCGGGCGATATCTCGGTGGAAGCGGTATTCGAGCCCCTTGACGCGGGCGAACAGACGCTCGTCGCGACCATTTACGGCGAAAGCAGGGAGAATGTTCTTGCAAACACAAAGGTCACCTTTACGCGCGGCGATACGGCGATCGAGGGCGTGACGGACGGGAACGGCGTTCTCACCCTTTCCGGGCTCACGTCTGGATTGTATGACGTTGCGGTCGACAACCTTACATACAGGGGATTTGACGACTTTGTGTTCTTCTCGGCAGAGAAACAAAAAGAGATCGTCTTTGAGAAGAACGCCCTTTCGCTGGAGGGCAGCGAGAACATCTCCAGCAACTATCTCGAGATCTACGGTAAGATCGGTTCGGTCGCGGACGGCTTTGTGTTCAGCGGATTCTTCGGGTTCGAGGGCGCAGATTACGACGAGCTGGTCAACTTCACCAACACGGTGTACTTTATCACGGACAAAGCCTCCGGGGAGCAGTTCGGTTTCCGCTTTACGAAGTGGGGCAACTATCTCATGCTCAAATGCGAGGGCGCGGAGTACCACTTTGAAGGCGACGCGCAGGCGGTCGAATATTTCAAGCAGGAGAAGGGCGTACACTTCATGTTCGCCGTCGACAGCGAAGGAAATATTGCTGTCTATATGCGCCGCAGCGATACCGAGTGGATCAACCTTTCGACGTCGGGCTCCGTCCGCTTCCCCGTCGAAAAGGAGATCATGGCGGTCAACTTCGCCAAGCAGGACGACGGCAGCGCGAAGCACGTCGCCACCCTCCGCGACGGCAGCATCACGGTGGGGACGTCCAGAGTCGACCTTCCCGTCGACATCACGCTCAACGGCGGCGCGGAAGTGACGGGCGGGCGCGTCGAGATCCCTTCCGACATCGTCCTCGGCGATCGGGTGACGGTGACGCTCACGCCCGAACGGTATTACGGGGTGCAGGCTCTCAAAGTGAACGGCGCCATCGTCGACTGCGTTGAAGAGAACGGCGTGTACACCTACACGTTCACGGCGGAGAAGCAGAGCTATGCGATCGAAGCCTCGTTCGAGAGGATCGCGGGCGATTTTTCCGTTGTGCTGACGATCGCACCCTCGCTCACGGGCGCGGCGGACGATCTTCGCGTCGTCCTCATCGGCGGCTCCGTGCAGTACGAAGCCGTCAGGGGCGCGGGCAGCGTCTGGACGGCGGAAGGGCTTGCCTACGGCAGATATTCGGTCGTGGTCAGTTCCAGGTCGGGCGGCTATACCGTCGTGCGCGGGAACGCGGTGTTCTCTGCCGAAAACGGGAGCACGATCCTCTCCGTTACGGCGGACAACTACGGCGACGACCGTACATATGCGCTGGAAGGCGAGAGCGATACGGAAGGCGGCATCGTCATTGCGGAAGGTCTCGGCGCAACGGCGCAGGGCTTTGTGTACGAAGGCTTCCTCGGCGTCGGCGGCGCGGGCGATCTCAACAATATCGGCGACAAGAACTATGCCGCGGCGCTTCGGTTCACGACGGCGAGCGGCGATCAGTTCCGCCTCTGCTTCTATATTTGGAACGGCAAATACTGGCTCGTCAAGGCATTCCGCGAGGGGCAGGAGAATACGGCGGCGAGCCACGAGTTCGCATTTACCGACAACACGGCGCTGATCGACTATGTGAAGCGGGAGAACGGCATCACTCTCTCCGTTGCGGCGGCGCCGGACGGCACGCTCACGGTGTATGCAATGACGAGCAGCTCGGAATGGCTGCTGATCGGCGAATGGCAGAGCCCGTTTGCGGTCACAAGTCCCATCGAAAAAGTGGAAGTGCTGCGTATGTTCCAAAGCGACATCGAAGGCTGGACGGCAAAGGCGGAGGGCGAACTTCGCTTCGGCACGTCGGACGCGGACATTCCCGTCACGATAACGGGCGCGGGCAGCCTCACGGGCGGCACGGTCGGCGTGAGCAGGGCAGACATCGGCGACACGGTGACCCTCACGATCACGCCTGCGGAAGGCTATGCGCTGAGCGGTCTGCAGCTGGACGGCAGCGATGTCGAGTGGACGGACAACAAGGACGGGACATATTCGTATACCTTCACGGCGGTCAAGAGCCGCTATGCGCTCACGGTCGCGTTCGGCGTGCTCAGCGATCTCGCGATCGAAGTGGACGTGTCGGCGGTCCCCGATGCTGCGGACGATCTTGTCCTGCGCCTGGAAAACAAGGCAGGGGAAGAGATCGCACTCACCCAAAGCGGCGCGGCGTGGACGGCGGAGGATATTCCCTACGGCGCGTATGTCGCGATCGTCGGCTCCAAGTCGGGCAGTTACACCGTCCTTCGCGAGGAGATCGCCTTCTCTGCGGAAAACGAGAGCGTCACGGTTTCCGTCACGGCGGACAACTACGGCGATAACCGCGTCTATACGCTGGAGGGCGAGACCGATCAGGAGAGCGGCGTCGTCATTGCAAAGGACCTCGGCGCGACGGCGGAAGGATTTGTCTTTACGGGCTTCCTCGGCGTCGGCGGCACGGGCGCTCTCAGCAATATCGGCGACAAGAACTATGCCGCGGGGCTTCGGTTCACGACGGCGAGCGGCGATCAGTTCCGCCTCTGCTTCTATATCTGGAACGGCAAATACTGGCTCATCAAGGCGTTCCGCGAGGGGCAGGAGAATACGGCGGCGAGCCACGAGTTCGCATTTACCGGCAACACGGTGCTGATCGACTATGTGAAGCAGAAGGACGGCATCACGGTGACGATCGTGGCGGAGCCGGACGGCACGCTCACGGTGTACGCAAAGACGAGCGACGCGGAATGGACGTCGGTCGGCGAATGGCAGAGCCCGTTTGCGGTCACAAGCCCGATCGAGAAAGTGGAAGTGCTGCGTATGTTCCAGAACGGTCTCGAAGGCTGGACGGCTACCGTAGACGGCGAACTTCGCTTCGGCACGACGGACACGGGTATCCCCGTCACTATCACGGGCGCGGGCAGCGTCACGGGCGGTACGGTCGACGTGAGCGAGGCGAGCCTCGGCGGCACGGTCACGGTGACGCTCACGCCCGAAGAAAATTATATTCTCGGCAGCCTGAAGGTGGACGGCAGCGAAGTTTCCTGCGAAGAACAGGACGGCGTGTATACTTACACGTTCACGGCTTCCAAGATGGTCTATTCGGTGGAAGCAGCCTTTGTCAAAGCCGCAGGGACGTATACCGTCAATGTGACGATCGCGGGCGGCACGGCGGAAGCATCCGATCTCGAGGTCGTGCTCACGAACGGCAGTATCAGTAAGACGGGCGTTTTGGGCGCGGACAATGTGTGGACGGTGGAAGGGCTTGCTTACGGCGGCTATACGCTCATCGTCAGCTCCAAGTCGGGCGGCTACACGGTGCTTTCGCAGCAGGTGGAATTCACGGAAGGAAACGGAAGCGTCACGGTTTCCGTCACGGCGGACAACTACGGCGATAACCGCGTCTATACGCTGGAAGGCGAGACCGATCAGGAGAGCGGCGTCGTCATTGCAAAGGACCTCGGCGCGACGGCGGAAGGGTTTGTCTTTACGGGCTTCCTCGGCGTCGGCGGCGCGGGCGCTCTCAGCAATATCGGCGACAAGAACTATGCCGCGGCGCTTCGGTTCACGACGGCGAGCGGCGATCAGTTCCGTCTGTGCTTCTATATCTGGAACGGCAAATACTGGCTCATCAAGGCGTTCCGCGAGGGGCAGGAGAATACGGCGGCGAGCCA
>CALVUC010000008.1 GCA_944363395.1 uncultured Clostridia bacterium
AAAGTTGCAGACAAAACAAAAACCATATATTGTATTTGGATACGCATTCCTTATACAATATATGGTATAGCTGGCTGACCGCCTTGGGATATTTTCGAACTTTCCAATTCTTCGAGAGAAATTGTTTCTTCTTTTTCCTTTCCGTTATAGACGATTTTCAGATGATCGTCATAAAGGAATACGCTGTTCACGAACGTGTCGATGAGTTTCCTGCGTCCCTCCAACTTCCCGATGTCTATCTTTCGGAAATTGCATAGAGCCATTTTGAATTCGTCCTTCGTAAAGACGGGCGATTTTTTCTTTTCTTCGGCTATCGTTCCCGCAAGTGTCTTTTTCTGTTGTTCTATCTCCGTCAATCTTGCAATCAGAGTATCCGATGCCGCGCCTTTCTGAATTGCCGTTACAATGTTTTCGATTTCTCGCTCTTTCTCTTTTAATTGTTCTTCAAGATGCGGTAAAATCGTACTTTCCTCATATTGCAGGGTGTAGAGTAACTGCGCAAGCCGCTCAATCGTTTCGTCCTCTTGTAATAGTTCCATTGTCTTATAGACTACAAAGTTTTCAATCTTTTCTTTTTCTACCTTCTCCTTCTCGCAGAGGCGTTTGCGCGCTCGGTTGCAGATATAATAACGATACGTCTTTCCCGTTCGGCTCGTTCCCGAATACGCCGTCATCATCGCACCGCAATGTCCGCAAAAGAGGTGCGTGGTAAGCAGATAATCGTCGCTTTCGCTATGAGCGGCAGGTGCGATAGAGTGCTTCTTTATATTGTCCTGTACTTTTTCAAAGAGTTCTTCGGTAATAATCGCAGGTACGCCGTGTTCAAGTACAATTCCCGAATGTCTGTATTCTCCGACATAAATACGGTTAGACAATAAATATAAAACGCTGTTATAAGCGATTTCCTTGCCGTTCGGACGGCGTATTTGTTTCTCTTGCAGGTATTGATAAATTTCCTTTGCGGTATATCCGTCCGCACACATTTGAAACAACGTATAAACAAGCGGTGCTGTTGTTTCGTCTATTTCCAACTTATGATCTACCACTTTATAGCCAAGAGGAACCGCGCCGCCGTTCCATCTTCCTTTGAGTGCGTTCTCCTTAAAACCTCGCTTGACGTTTTGAGCCAGATTCGCAGAGTAATATTCGGCCATTGCCTCGATCATGGCTTCCAAAATAATACCTTCGGGGCCGTTTGAAATATTCTCTTTTACGGACACGACCTGAACGCCGTTTTTTCGGAGACTGTAACGATAGAACGCGCTGTCATACCGATTGCGGGCAAAACGATCCAGCTTCCACACAAGTACAATGTCAAACAATCTTTTGCTGCTGTCATTAACCATTCGCAAAAAATCGGGACGGTCGTCCGTTTTAGCCGAAAAAGCACGGTCTATGTATTGTCCGACGATTTCTATATCGTTGTATTCTGCGTATTCGGTGCATTCCCGAATTTGCCCCTCAATGGATTCTTCTCGTTGATTATCCGAGGAATATCGAGCGTAAATAACGGCTTTCATTGTGCTTTCTCCTATTTCTCTAAATCCTAAATTGATTATACCATGAAAAACTTGACAGATATAGTCATATATAAAAAATCATTTCTGATTTTCCTGAATTAAATTTATAAGTGCCTGTTTTAGCTTTGCGTTGGCAGGAGATTTCGGATCGAAACACATCTCTATAAACTCCCGCATTTTCTCATCATCAAAGGCTTTCGGATTGTAGTCATATAATTTGCCCTGTGGATTATCTGTTCGCCCGAAAATATAATCGAGCGATACATCAAAATAATCGGCGTACCACAAAAGAATATTATTCGGTACATCGCTCTGTCCGTTTTCGTACCGAAAAATAGCGGATTGCGCCACCGTTCCATTTGCTTTGGCAATGAATACCTGTGTTTTACCTATGCTTTCCCGCAAAGTTTTTAGCCTTTCACCTATGATTTTATTATCCATAATTCACCTCGCGTTTAATTATATACTATATTCAAATAAAAATAAATACTATTATCGAATATTTTATATTTATTCTTAAAGTTTTCACTCTGAAACTTTATTTCCAATACTTTACTTTTCAAAGCAGATATGGTATAATAGCAACATTCCAAAGCAATGGAGTTGGAAAATATGCGGCAAGGTATTCTTAAATAGCCATAATTGAATAACGGGAGCAAAATTTTTTGCGAAGGCCCCTTAAAACGAGGCTTGTTTTTTTGCACCCAAATTTAAGAATACTTTTGCCATATTTATATATATCGACATATAAACTCGCTCTAAATGTCGTTTGTTTATTCGTATCCCCAGCGGTAAAAGTATTTACTGCCGGGGATTTTTGCGCCCTTTTTAGGGGCTGAACGGAGAACAAACACATGAATATAATCAATATCGGTATCCTTGCTCATGTGGACGCAGGGAAAACCACATTGACAGAGAGCCTCCTCTATACAAGCGGGGCCATTCAAGAGTTGGGAAGTGTAGATAAAGGAACAACAAGAACAGATACCATGTTGTTGGAGCGTCAGCGCGGTATTACCATTCAAGCCGCCGTTGCTTCTTTCGATTGGAAGAATTGTAAAATCAATATTGTAGATACGCCCGGACATATGGATTTTCTGACGGAAGTATATCGATCTTTATCCGTTCTTGACGGGGCAATTTTGGTAGTTTCCGCAAAAGACGGCGTACAGGCACAGACGCGCGTGCTGTTCCACGCATTGCAAAAAATGGAAATTCCGACCATTATTTTTGTAAACAAAATAGACCAGGACGGAATTTCCTTACAAAACGTCTATCAAAACATCAAAGAGAAACTTTCCGATAACATTATAGTTATGCAGGACGTCGAACTGACGCCCGACGTTACGCTGACGGATATTACAGATATTGAAAAATGGGATTCCGTCATTGCCGGCAACGACGAACTTTTGGAAAAATATATTGCGGGAGAACGGCCGAAAATACAGGATTTGCAGAGAGAAAAACGCAGAAGGGTACAAGACTGCTCTTTATATCCCATTTATCACGGAAGCGCAAAAAACAATCTCGGAACTGAAAAGCTACTTGAGGTAATTACGGAAACATTTATTTCCGATACGGACAACAGCCAAGCCGAGTTATGCGGGAGCGTTTTCAAAATCGAATATACCGATCAAAAGAAACGGCTTGTCTATTTGCGATTATACAGCGGAACTCTGCGTTTGCGAGATAAAATTCTCCTGTCCCAAAAACAAAAAATTAAAATTACAGAAATGAAGATACCCTCAAACGGGGAAATAATACCAACGGATACCGCAGGCAGCGGCGAGATTGTTATTGTATCCGATGATACCTTAAAGTTGAACGATGTCATCGGAAATGAAGACCTTTTACCGCGCAAAGCGTGGAAAGAAAATCCGCTGCCCTTATTGCGGACGACCATAGAACCGCAAAATTCTGAACTGCGGGAATCCCTCTTGAACGCACTTACTGAAATTGCAGACACCGACCCTCTGTTGCATTACTGTGTGGATAACATAACTCATGAAATAATTATTTCCTTTTTAGGGAAAGTTCAGTTAGAGGTTATCTGTTCTCTGTTGACAGATCGATACCATATAGGCATCAATGTAAAAGAACCTACGGTCATTTATTTAGAAAGGCCGTTAAAAGAGGCAAGTTATACAATTCATATTGAAGTGCCGCCAAACCCGTTTTGGGCATCGATCGGCTTGTCGGTAACACCTCTTCCTATCGGCAGCGGAATACAGTACGAAAGCAAAGTGTCCATCGGGTATTTGAACCAAAGTTTTCAAAATGCCGTTTTAGAGGGAATACACTACGGTTTGGAGCAGGGCTTATACGGGTGGGAAGTAACGGACTGTAAAATTTGTTTTGAATATGGAATTTATTACAGTCCTGTCAGTACCCCCTCAGATTTTCGTTTTCTTGCGCCTGTTGTTTTGGAACAGGCACTAAAAAGGTCTGGCACACAGCTGTTAGAGCCTTATCTCTCGTTTACTCTCTTTGCGCCGCTGGAATATCTTTCGAGAGCATATAACGATGCCCCTAAATACTGTGCGGAAATCGAAACGACGCAAATGAAAAACAATGAAGTTATTTTTAGCGGAAAAATTCCTGCACGTTATATTGGGGAATATCGCAATGATTTGAACTTTTATACAAACGGAAGATGCGTTTGTTTAACCGAGTTGAAAGGGTATCAGGAATCTTCAAGTGAACCCGTCTTTCAACCTCGCCGCCCTAATAACAGGCTGGATAAAGTGCGCCATATGTTTAATAAGGTCACTTAATCATTTTTTAACTCTTACTGCTGCTATTAAAAAAACAGTCAATAAAATGCAAACAAATGTTTGTATTTTATTGACAAATGAAAATTGTTATGCTATAATGCGAGAGTATAGGTGGAAATATCGCCTATATTCTTTTGCCGTACTTTGAAGTTTGTACGGCGTTTCCTCTCTTTCTGTGAGAGAGGCTGCGCGGAGGAAAGTTTTCCGCGCTTGCGGAGAGAGAAGTTCTCCGCGAAGTTTCAGCGCGAATTGCGCTGCACCTGAGCCGTCTGAAAGACGAGCCAAGACAGGGCTTTTTAAGCGTACAATTTTTTGAACGCAAAAAGCCTTTGTTTGGTTATCGTTTTTCGTCGGGCGATGAGGGGCTTTTTTGTGATACGATTTTTCTAAAAAAAGCCGTTATGCCCCATTGCCCGAAAAAGACGCGCGATGATAGGCTTTTATAAGAGTACCATTTTTTAAGAAGAAAGCCGTTGTTATCGTGTGTTTTAAGACGCGCCGTGACGGGGTTTTATAAGCGTACAATTTTTAGGAAATTGTATTGAGGGGGAAATTAAATTTCATAGAATGGCTAACCACCATAGAGTAATGTGAAAGTTGCTAAATACGGTTAAGGTCGGTGATTACTTTGGAAAGTATCAGCGACTTTTTATTTCCTTTTTTGTGTTATCAGATCTGCGCTTGTGCGCGGATAAAGATAAAAGAAAAATCAATTTGGGAGGAAAGTATGAGGAAACGAATAACGAACAGACCGCCGTAAACAAAGAAAGCAAACGGCAGAAAAACGGAAGCAAAATATTTTGTTTTCGTAATGGCGAGGTACGCAAGTGGCAAGCCACTTGCCGAGCGTTCCGCTCGCCTCGTTAGGGGAAATGCTTTCCCCTAATACCCCTATAAGCTCTTCACAAAAATTTGCGTTGCAAATTTTTCGTGAGGTTGCTGTGGTCGTAATTTTCTTAACGGGCGAAGTAAATCCGCCCTTGAAAATTTCGGCTTGATTTTTAACAAAAACTTTGGAGGAAAAATTTATCGAGAAGAAAACAGTAAAACGAAACAGACCTATAACCTATTCTTTCCGCGTATCGGAACGGGAACGGCGTATCATCGATGAAAAGGTAAAGATAAGCGGATTGAGCCGAACAGACTTTCTGATCCGCGCCCTGACGGACAAGCCCGTTGTCGTATTCGATCGCAGCGGAGAGATATTGCATGAACTTAAACGGCAAGGCAATAACTTAAATCAAGCGGTGCGTAATTACTACTTCTACCCTGATGAGAAAGAGCAAGTCTTGTCCTCTGCGGCAGAGTGTAAAAGAGCGTACCGCGCATTGCTCTCCGTCATCGGAGGAAACTGAAATGCCGCTTTTGAAAGGTACGGCGGGCAAAGCCATGCCGGATATGGCAATCGGCTACATTACCCGAAAGGATAAGGCGAAATATATCGACGTGCAAAACCTTTTCATTGATGAGGACTATGCCGAGCAGTTCAAAGAAACGGCGGCGAGGTTCGGGAAATATACGGATTACGGCGAGAGAAAATATTATCACTTCAAACTCTCTCCCGACCGCAAGGACAAAGCAGATCCGCTCATGGTGCAAGTGTATGCAAAGGCTTGCGCGGAAAAGATGTTCGAAGGCTGCGAGTGCGTCATAGCCACGCACACGGATACGCAGACCGTTCACAGCCATATCGTGGTCAATGCCGTCCACCCGCTTACGGGAAAGAAATTACATTTTAACGACAGTGATTATACGAGGCTGAAAGATATGGCGAACGAGATCGGAGAAGAGTTCGGATTTTCTACGTTAGACTTTCGGAAGAAAGCGGAGAACAAGCGAACACAGGATGAGCAGCATATCATTCTCAAAGGCGGCACGAGTTGGAAAGAGGAATTGCGTGAGGTCATTGAAGAGGGAAAGCTTTTGGCAAGCGACGAGAGCGAATTTTTTGCTCATCTCGCAAAGTACGGGGTTAAGGTTACAAGGAGCGGAAAAGACTACTCCTATCTCCACCCCGAAAAGAGCAAAGCCATCCGAGGGCAGAAACTCGGAGATAACTATACAAAAAGAGAGGTATTAAGTGTCATTGAAAAACATGGAAACAGGACAGGCGGCTACGCCGTTGGAACAGTTGCAGAAAATCAACGAGATACGGAAAGCGGAAACGGAGAATGGACTTTTGAAAGAAGCGTTGGCGATCTCAAACGAGAAATGCAACGGATTAATCAGCAAGCAGAATACGCTCATCGCGGACTTGACTACGAGCGTGAACGAGATAAAGAGCGACAACAGCTTTTACTTGAAAAGGCAGAGCGAGAACGTGCAGAGCGCAGTCAAAGAGATACGCGAGATAACACAGGACGAACGGAAGTTCAAAGCGGAAGTAAGTCAAACTATAAAGAGCGAGATTGGTCGAACAGTCGCTGATGCGAAAGCCCACGCGCTCGAACAGGTGGACGAAACGCTGTCGGAAATAAAAGGACAGCTTAAATCCACGGCAAAAGAAATCGAACGTGAGCGCGAGGATATGCGGATAAAGAGCGGTTTTCGCAAGTTTATGTTTTGGGCTACGCCCGTACTTTTGCTTGTGCAGACGATCACTTTGATATTTCTGCTATTGAACTGATGAACTGACAACTGAATAACCGCTAAAAAGGAGAATAAATTATCGAATAAACAGAATGTCGGGAAAAATCGAAGAACCTAAAACCACAGACGAAATATCCGATTTCGATATGAAGTCTTTGGCAAGAATTTTGCTCCCTATCCTACGGGAGTACCTTTCATCGGACGAAGGCCGTAAGGACTATACCGAATGGAAGAAAAGACAACTGAATATAAAATTAAATAAGAAAGAAGAATCCCGTTAAAGAATATAGGGATAGCCGTTGAAAAAGACGGATTTAGAGAAAACCGCCGGGTGTGCGGTATAAAAATACATTTTTATCTTATTCAATAAGGTTGCGCCGAACATTATAAACCATGAATAACGGCAAAAGGCGGAGTCTGTTACGGACTCCGCCTTTATTTTTATTTTGAGAACGAATTATAAGTGTTGATAGAAAAAAATAATCCGAACGTCTTGCGAATCACAAAGAGGTTCGAATTATTCCAAAATGGCTGGGGTAGCTGGATTCGAACCAACGAATGACGGAGTCAGAGTCCGTTGCCTTACCGCTTGGCGACACCCCAATGCAATTGTTCTAACGGAGTTTTATTCTACCACCGATACGGAAATTTATCAAGCGATTTTCTATGCTTTTGACAAAAAATTTTCTTTTTCCGTAAAAAAATTTTCCACCCTCGCGCGAAGAGCGCATAGGATAGATAGCGAGGTGATCGTTATGCAAATTTCCGCATTTATCGGCAAGCCCGTCCTGACGCGCACGGGCGAGCATCTCGGCTATGTGACCGCCGTCCGCTTTGCGCGCGACTTTTCGCGCGTCTCCTGTCTCGTCTGCGCCGACGGGGAAGAGGAGGAATTTTTCCTTCCCGCACGCGCCATCCTCTCCGCGGGCGACGCGGTATTCGCGGGGGGACAGCGATTTGCATCCGCCGCCGGCGTGGAGTCCCCCGTAGGGCGCGCCGCCTATCTGAGCACCGGGGAGGCGCTCGGCACCGTCGCGGATCTGGAGACCGAGCCACCTTCCCTGATCGTGCGCGGCGCACGGGGGGACATCCGCATCCCCGTCGCGCAGGCGGCGGTCGGAGAGAGCGTCGTCGTCTATCCGAGCGAAAAGCAGCGCCGCGCCGCAGGCACGTCCGCGCGCCCCGCAAAGCGTTCCCCTGTCAAAATCTCCCCTTCCGTCCCCGCCGCAGAGCAAGCCGCCGTCCGTCTCGGCGGCGCCGACCTTCTGGGACGCACGGTGAAGCGGAACGTCTTTGACGACGGCGGAAACCCCGTCGCGCGCGCCGGCGAACGCATCACGACGGAGACCCTCCGCCGTGCCCGCCTGAAAAACCGTCTGCTGACGCTCGCGGTCAACACGCTGACCGATCCCGAGCGGACATAAGACAAAACGGCGCATAAAACAAGGGACGTATGCCCGTTTTTGTGACTATCCGACGCGATCGGCACGACCATTGGCAAAAACATTTGCGCAAATGTTTTCCAAACGGAACGCGGGGCGCTTGATTCGCCGCATCCTTTATGCTATACTGTGAGCATGGATCTGACCTTACCGATGGAGACGGCGGAACAGCGCGCGTTTTTCCGTTCGCGGTACTTTCATCTGTACAACAGACTGCGGCGGCTTGCGGACAATCTCGCGGGGCTGTACCTGTGCGGCGATCCGCATACCATCTTTCCCGAAAACTTTTCCGACGAAAGCGTCCCCAAATTCTGCGCGGCGACCTTTTGCGCTGCCGCTGCCCGACGCTTTGAGCGCTATGCGGAGCGGATGGTCCGTTCCCGCGACCCCTTTCTGCCCAAGCCGGATTTTCCCGTCACGCTCGACGTGCAGTTCCGCGACGGCGCGCGCGGACGGTTTTCCGTCTCCTTTCTTCCCGATCCCGAACAAGCCGTCGAAGGTTTCTGCCGCGCCGTCTGCACGGCGGCGAGACAGCGGTTCCGCCGCCGTTTCTCCCCTTCCGCCACATAAACGACCTTATCCGGGGTGTCCGCCGCAAGCGGACGCCCCGCTCTTTTTTTATAAAAAAGCGGGCGTCAGTCGATTGACGTATGACAAAAAGCGGAGTATAATATACGCGGCTGCGGCGGAGATCCGCCGCGGGAGGGTCCCATGACAAAACGGCAAAAAATCGTCTTTTGGACGGTCGTGCCGCTCCTTGCCGCCCTGCTCATTGCGGGCATCATCCTGACGGACGGGCTGTACGAGCGCACGGAGAACATCCAGGAGACGATGCAGGACGCCATCCTGCACGAACAGAACAAGATCGACCTCTTTGGTCTGCCCGTCAATCCCGGGCTCATTTCGGCGTTTCTCGTGACGGGGATCGTTCTGATCTTCGCGATCGCCGTGCGCATCTTCGTCATCCCGAAGTTCAAGCGCATCCCCGGCAAGTTCCAGATGTTCCTCGAACAGATCGTCGGGATGTTTGACGGGCTTGCAAGGGGCAACAGCCCCCACCGCAACGGCGTACTGGGCGCCTATATCTTTGCGGCGGGCGTCTATATCTTCATAAGCACCCTCTTCGAACTCGTGGGCATATCGTGGGCGACGAAGGGCGGCGGGAGCATCACGCTGCCCGCGCCCCTCTCCGACATCAACGGCGCGATCGCGCTGGGCTGCCTGAGCTATCTCTTCATCATGATCGGCGGCATCACGGCAAACAAGGGCAGAGGGCTGCTGCTGACGCTCAAAGAGTTCTCCCTGCCCATTTCGATGAGTTTCCGTCTCTTCGGCGCGCTGCTGAGCGGGATGCTCGTGACCGAGCTCGTCTACTATTATATCTCGCTCTCCTTTGTGCTGCCCGTCATCGTGGGCGTCCTGTTCACGCTGATGCACGCCGTCATCCAGGCGTACGTCCTCGCCATGCTCACATCCATGTACTACGGCGAAGTGACCGAGCCGCCTGTCAGAAAAAACAAGCAGCGTACCCCCAAAAAACGTACCAAATCTCAATCCGAGGTGACCATATGAAATCCATGACATTCAGACGCATGATCGCATTGTTTGCCCTTTTGCTGCTCGCGCTTTCCGCGATCGGGCTGGCGGCGGGGCTGCGCGCGCAGGCGCCCCTTTGCGCAGGCGCGGAGACGGAGATCGCGGCTCCCGCCGACGAAACGACGGCGGCGGAGACCGCGGCGGAGGACGACCCCACGGGCGCAAAGGCGATCGCGGCGGGCATCGCCATCGGGCTTGCGGCAGCTGCGGGCGCCGTGGGCATGGGCATCGCCATCGCAAAATCCAACGAAGCGATCTCCCGTCAGCCCGAGGCGGACGGCAAGATCCGCTCCACGCTGATGCTGGGGCTCATCCTCATCGAGACGGCGATCATCTACGCGCTCGTCATTTCCATCCTGATCATCTTTGCACTGTAACGGGAGGCGGCTATGCCTTTGAACATCGACTGGCAGCAGATCTTGCTGCACCTTTTCAACTTCCTCATCCTGTTTGCGGGGCTTTGGGTGCTGCTGTATAAGCCCGTCCGCGATTTTATGAGGAAGCGCAGGTCGGAATACGAACAACAAGACGCCGAGGCGCAGAAAAAACAGCAGGACGCCGAGGCGCTGCACGCGCAGTACGAGCAGCAGCTCGCGGACGTGGACAGGGACGCCGAGGAAAAGCGCGCCGCGCTCCAAAAGGAGATGGACGGCTACGCGGAGCTGCGGCGCAAGTCCGCGCAGGCGGAAGCGGACGCCATCCTGCAGAAGGCGCGCGAACAGGCGGCGCGCGAGAAGGAAAAGAGCGTGCGCGACGCGCGGCGGGAGATCGCCGCGATCGCTTCCGAGGCAGCGGAAAAGCTCGCCCTGCACGAGACCCCTTCCGAGGCGTACGACGCGTTCCTTGACGCAGCCGAGGCGCAGGACACACCGGCGCAGAACACGCAAAAGGACGAGGGAGACAGGGCATGACGCGCGCCATTTTATACGGCGCCGCCGCGCCCGACGCGGCGCAGCGCGCCCGCTTCGAAGCCTTCCTGAAGCGCCGCTACGGCGAGGATGCGGAGCTCGTCTTTGAAAAGAGCCCGCTCTATCCCAACGGCTTCCGCCTCGAGGTCGGCGCGGAGATCTACGACTGGAGCGTCGAAGGACGGCTGCGACAGCTGAAGGACCTCTTTACCCAGGCGCCCGACGTGGACGGCAACATCATTCCCCTGCTGCGCGAGACGCTGCAGAGCTGGACGCCCCGCGCCATTGCCGAGGAGACGGGCTCGGTGCGTTCGGTCGGCGACGGGATCGCCTCCATCGACGGGCTTCCGGGCGCCGAATACGGCGAGATCCTCCTCTTTGAGGACGGCACGCGCGGCATGGTGCAGACGCTGGAAAAGGACAGCGTGGGCTGCATCCTCTTCGGCGACGACGCGAACATCGGCGAAGGCTCCCCCGTGCGGCGCACGGGAAAGCGCGCGGGCGTGGGCGTCGGCGAGCACTTTTTAGGGCGCGTCGTCAACGCGCTGGGCGATCCCGTCGACGGGCTGGGCGACATCGTTGAGAGCGGCTACCGCCCCATCGAGACGCCCGCCCCCTCCATCCTCGACCGTCAGCCCGTCAACCGTCCTTTGGAAACGGGCATCATCGCCATCGACAGTATGTTCCCCATCGGACGGGGTCAGCGCGAGCTCATCATCGGCGACAGGCAGACGGGAAAGACCGCCATCGCCATCGACACCATCTTGAATCAGCGGGACAAAGACGTCGTCTGCATCTACGTCGCGATCGGGCAGAAGGCAAGCTCGGTCGCGCGCATCGTGGAGACGCTGCGCGCCAAAGACGCACTCGACAAGTGCATCGTCGTCACCGCGTCGGCGGGCGAATCCGCCTCCCTGCAATACATCGCCCCCTATGCGGGCTGCGCGATGGGCGAATACTTCATGGAGCGCGGCAAGGACGTGCTCATCGTCTACGACGATCTCTCCAAACACGCCGTCGCCTACCGCGCGCTCAGCCTGCTTCTGGGACGTTCCCCGGGGCGCGAGGCGTATCCCGGCGACGTCTTTTATCTGCACTCCCGCCTCCTGGAGCGGGCGGCGCACCTTTCCGATGCGCGCGGCGGCGGTTCAATGACCGCGCTGCCCATCGTCGAGACACAGGCGGGCGACGTCTCCGCCTATATCCCCACCAACATCATCTCCATTACGGACGGACAAATCTTTTTGGAGAGTTCCCTCTTCTTTGCGGGGCAGCGCCCCGCCGTCAACGTGGGGCTCTCCGTCTCGCGCGTGGGCGGCGACGCCCAGACCAAGGCGATGAAGAAGGCGGCAGGCACGCTGCGCCTCGACCTCGCCCAATACCGCGAGATCGAAGTCTTTATGCAGTTCGCCTCCGACCTCGACGAGGCGACGCGCGCGCAGCTCGCCTACGGGCAGGGGCTGATGCGTCTCCTGCGGCAGCCGCAGTATCATCCGATCGCGCGCTCCGAGCAGGTCATCTCCCTGGTCGCGGCGATGCACCGCGTGATGCAGGACATCCCGCACGACGAGATCGACGGCTTCCGCAAAGCGATGCTCGCATGGTTCCGGGCGAACGCCGCAGACCTCTGCGCCGCCATCGACCACGAAGGCGCCCTCTCCGAGGAGGACAAGGCGCGCATCGAGGCGCTCTCCTCACAGTTTTTGCAGCAGTATCTTGCGCGCGGCAGGGAGGAAGCGTAAATGCCGATGAAGGAGCTCCGCACCCGCATGGCGAGCGTACGGAGCACGCAGAAGATCACCAACGCCATGTACCTGATCGCCTCGGCAAAGCTGAGGAAGGCGCGCGAAGATCTGGAGCGCACGCGCCCCTACTTCAACGCCGTACAGGCGGAGATCAAGCGCATCTTCCGGACGGACGCCAAGGTCGAAAACCGCTATTTCTACCCCCCGCAGGGAGAAAAGCCGCTCGAAGGAAGCGTCGGGTGCCTCGTCGTGACTGCGGACAAGGGGTTGGCGGGCGCGTATAACCAGAACGTCATCAAGGCGGCGCACGCCCTCTCCGAGGAGCACGGCGGCGACGTGGAATTTTTCGTCGTCGGCGAATACGGGCGGCAGCACTGTCTCAGGCACAGCGTCCCCATCCGCCGCAGCTTTTTGTACACGGCGCAGAACCCCACGCTGCACCGCGCGCGGGAGATCGCCAACGTCCTTCTGGAGGCGTACGACGCGGGGGATCTGAAAAAGATCTTTATCATCTACACCGACCTCGGCAAAGGCATGGAGGCGCAGGTGCAGGCAACGCGGCTGCTGCCCTTCCACCGCGCGCAGTTCTCCTCCGCGCAGCAGGAGAAGGAGCACGCCGCCTTTGAATTCTCGCCCTCCATCGGCGAGGTACTCAGCAACATCATCCCCAGCTATCTTACGGGCTACATTTACAGCGCGCTCGTGGACAGCTTCTGCTGCGAGCAGAACGCCCGCATGACCGCAATGGATGCGGCAAACCGCAATGCGCAGAAGATCCTGGACGAGCTGCAGATGCGCTACAACCATGTGCGGCAGGGCGCCATCACGCGCGAGATCACCGAGATCTCCGCGGGCGCGCAGGCACAGCACGACAGGGAGGGAGCAAAGTGAGCATAGGACATATCGTGCGCGTCGCGGGTTCGGTCGTGGACGTCGCGTTTGAAAAGGGCGGGCTGCCCAAGCTGCGCGAGGCGCTGCGCGTCCGTGTGGACGGGCAGGAGCGCGTGATGGAAGTCGCCCGCCATATCGAAGGAAACGCCGCGCGCTGCATCATGCTCGCGGCGAGCGAAGGGCTGCGGCGGGGCATGGAGGTCGTCTCGGACGGTCACGGCATCCGCGTCCCCGTCGGCAGGGCAACGCTCGGCAGGATGTTCAACGTCCTCGGCGAGCCCATCGACGGCGAAGGCGCGCCCGACGCTGCCGAGCGGTGGGAGATCCACCGCAGCGCGCCCGCTTTTGAGGCACAGTCCCCCGCCGTGGAGATCCTGGAGACGGGCATCAAGGTCATCGACCTGCTCGAACCCTATTCCAAGGGCGGCAAGATCGGGCTCTTCGGCGGCGCGGGCGTCGGCAAGACGGTGCTCATCCAGGAGCTCATCCACAATATCGCCGTCGAACACGGCGGTTACTCCATCTTTACGGGCGTCGGCGAACGCAGCCGCGAAGGCAACGACCTCTGGAAGGAGATGAACGAGAGCGGCGTCAAGGAAAAGACGGCGCTCGTATTCGGGCAGATGAACGAGGCGCCCGGCGTGAGGATGCGCGTCGCGCTCACGGGGCTGACGATGGCGGAATACTTCCGCGACTGCGAACACAAAGACGTGCTGCTCTTCATCGACAATATCTTCCGCTTTGTGCAGGCGGGCAGCGAAGTCTCCACCCTGCTCGGACGGATGCCCTCCGCCGTCGGCTATCAGCCCACGCTCGCACAGGAGATGGGCGCACTGCAGGAGCGCATCGCCTCCACCCGCAGCGGTTCCGTCACGAGCGTACAGGCGGTGTACGTCCCCGCGGACGACCTCACCGACCCCGCCCCCGCGACGACCTTCTCACACCTCGACGCGACCACAGTGCTCTCCCGCCGCATCGCCGAGCAGGGCATCTATCCCGCCGTCGACCCGCTGGAATCTACCTCGCGCATCCTCGAAGCGGACGTCGTCGGCGAGGAACACTATGCGATCGCGCGCAAGGTGCAGGAGACGCTGCAAAAGTACAGGGAATTGCAGGATATCATCGCCATCCTCGGCATGGACGAACTGAGCGACGCCGACAAGACCATCGTCTACCGCGCGCGCAAGATCCAGCGTTTCCTTTCCCAGCCCATGTTCGTCGCCGAGAAATTCACGGGCGTCCCGGGCGCGTACGTCCCGCTCAAAGAGACGCTGCGCGGCTTTCGGGCGATCGTCTCGGGTGAGACGGACGAGCTCCCCGAAGCGGCGTTCTTCAACGTCGGCACGCTGGACGACGTGTACGCCAAGGCAAAGAAGATCGGAGCGGGCGAAGTATGAGTTTCCCTCTCCACATCCTCGCCGCCGACAGCCCCTTCTTTGAGGGCGCCTGCGAGTCCCTCGTCGTGCCGACGCTGGACGGGCAGTACGGCGTCCTCGCGGGGCATTGCAACACCATCTGCGCCATCGTGCCGGGGACGCTCTCCTTCCGCACGGCAGAGGGCGAGACGGTCGCCGCCGTCGCCGCGGGCATCATGAAGATCGAGAACGGCGAAGTGCTCGTCCTTGTGGACTCCGCCCTGCGTCCCGAAGAAGTGGACGAAGAGCGCCAGCGCCGCGCCGCCGACGAAGCGAAGGAAGCGCTGCTGCAAAAGCAGAGCATCGAGGAATACCACGCCGCGCAGGCACGGCTTGCCCGCGCCCTCGCCCGCCTCAGCGTCAAACAAAAATACGGACATTGAAAAACGCCGCACTTGATCGTGCGGCGTTTTCTCGCGGCGCATTGTCCCGCCTTTTCTCCTTTCTTTTGCCCATCCTTGGGGGCTCAATTGATCACATCCATGCCGCCCCTTTTTCCCATTTTTTTGCCATAAAAATAGCCCGGCAAATCTGCCGAGCTATTTTTTTGCATAGCCTGTCTTCAAGTAAAAATTGCGCCGCTTTGCGTTCACAAAAACAGATCATACCATAATAAATATCCACCGGTGGTCTTTCATTTTACTTCGCCTGTGGCTCGTGCCGCCATAGGCGGGGCGGGTTATAAGCCCTTATATTACCGACAGCGCGCAAGCCGCGCCTGTGTCGACCCGGCAGTCATGCATTCGTTATTTGCTAGCCGTAAACAGGTCTTTCCTGCGCCTAATTTTTTCACCTTTATCCTTGCTCCGCTTGCTAATAGTCCTATAATAAAAGTACTTATAGCAAAACAACCATTGGGATCCACAAACATGACGGGATTATTCCCGCAATAGGCGTACAGATTAAGACCATTACAGGTTTCAGGCTCAAGGTATTTGAGGCTATCCGGCGAGATAAATCTGCCCGTTTCGGGGTCGTAGTAGCGGCTGTTCAGGTAGTAGAGCCCCGTCTCTTCGTCGTAGTAATACCCGCGGTAGCGGAACGGGTTGATCGTGAGCAGTTCCGAACCGCCCTGCCAAATGATATTGCCCCAGGCATCGTACTCATACGTTCCACGCGTGCATCCGCATTCATCGAGTATCGCTACAATATCCCCCTGCAGGTTCTTGCGGTAGACATACTTCTGCCCATTGTACTCGAATCCCGCAACGCCCGCGTCGTCATAGTAATAATGAATCACGGTCCCGTTTCTTTCCTCCGCAAGGATCAGACTGCCTTTGACGAAGTACTTCGTGGACCCTTTCGCCGTACGGATCCCCGCATCATTGTATTCAAACGGTGTATTCCCGAGCGTAGTGAGGCAGCCGTCCGTCCAGATCGCCTGTTTCCCGCGATAGCAGGTGGGATATCCCGCCGCATTGTACTTGATGCATTGCCCGTTGTAGAAGGTGAGCCGATCTCCCCAACTTCCGCTCGCATACTGATAGCTGTGCGTTGCCGTGACCGCGCCGAGCGCGCCCGTCGTGTAGGCATACTCCTTCTTGCTCGTCAGATTGCCTGCGTTGTCATAGCCGTAGACGACCGTCTTTTCCCCGTTGATGTTCTCCCGCGTCAGACGGCCGAGCCCGTCATATTCATAGGACGCAAGCGTCTTGTTGCCGTCGCCCACCGACGTGATATTCCCGCTCGCGTCATAGCTGTATGTATATGTACCCCTTGCATTCCCCGCGCGGAATTGCATCACGGAGATCAACTGCGACGTATACCCGCTCTTCGACCGGTTCGCCGCATATTCATACTCATTTTCGATCGAACGGCTGCCGGTATTCAGCTTCTTGCACTTCAGCCGCTTCAGCCCGTCCCGCTCGTACGTTACCGTCCCCAAGGGCGTTGCAAAGCTCGAGAGTTCGTCGCTCGCGTTGTTGACATAACCGCAGGTGTAGGAATAACTCTTCCCGTTGACCGTATATGTGCTCGACTTCGGGCGCTCATACATATCGTAGATGCAGCCCATCCGCACGCGCGTCGAAGACCCTTTTTTCTCCGTGTACTCCGTTACTTGATCATGTTCGTTGTATTCATAATTGTAACTGATTCCCGCCTCGTTGTCAATATGCTGCGTCAAATTTCAACTCGAAACGTGTAACCTTGCATTCCAAAAAATAATAACAGTTGCAGCATTGTGCAACTGTTATTATTTTTTAGGCTTTCTTTCGGACGATCTTTCCTTCAAATAAAGTTTCGAATCCTTCCATCGTCCCATCCTTGATCGGATTTTTCTGACAAGCAATACAATTTTTTATTTTCCTCTTGAAAAAGAACGGCGGACGCGTTACAATAGAGGCAGGAGGGAGAGAATGTATTATTTACAGACCCGCTGGAAATTGGAGGAGAGAAAACTCCGCTACTTCGGTCTTCGCAACAAGGAGCGAATGTTCCGCAATACCGTCCGCCTCACGAAGGAGCAGCGGGCGATCGTATCCGCCCTTCCCAAGCAGCTCTCCAAAGAGGAAATGCGCATTTTAGGTCCCCTTTTGGGGGAGGCGGTCGTCACGGAGGAGGAACTTCGCCCCATCCCCAAGAGTCTTGACGAGGCGCGCTTCTGCACTTGCTGCTGCGCCAATGATTTTATCCTTCCCGGTCTCGAATTTGACGAGGAGGGGCGCTGCCCCATGTGCCAGACAGAGGAGGAGACAAGGGAGCTCAAGAGCGTTTTGCCCCTCGTGGAAGAGATCAGACCCTCCAAGCGCTCCCGCTTTGACGTCGCCCTCTTCTACACGGGCGGCAAAGATTCCACCTTCCTTTTGTATTACCTCTCAAAGGTCAAAGATCTTCGCGTCCTTGCCCTCACCTGGGAGATCCCCTTCCTCTCCGACAGCGCGCGGCGCAGCATCGAGGGAGCGAAAAAGACCTTCCCCAAAGTGGAATTTATCGTGCGCACCGTCGCCAAGGAGACGCTCGATAAAGTCTACCGCAAGCTGTATTCGCTCATCGGCAGTACCTGCGCCTGTCCTTCGCTCGCCTATCTGCTCTTTTACCCCGAACTTGTCGCTAACCGCGTGCCCTATTTTATGGCGGGCAACGAGCCCGTACAGATGCTCGCCCTCTATTACAACCACATGGCGCCCAAGATCGCTTATTCCTTCGCCGAGAACAAACTTCTCACCTTTCTCTTTAACGTATGGCGCGTCCTCACCCTGCGCCCGCCGTTGAGGCAGGGGCAGATCCAGGCGCTGATGACGATGAAACAGCTTGCCTATGGCGACAACTTCTTCAAAAAGCACAGCGGTCTGCAGGGGGAGCCCGTACACAGCGTTGTCGAGGCCATCCATGCGGCGCCCGAACTGCTGCCGCCCTTAAAGCGCGCCATAAGAAGCTCCTCATGGACGGGACATATCCCCGCCTTCGTGCATCTCGATATGGACAAGGCCTGCGGGGGGACCTATGACTGGAACCGCGTCAAAGATCTCCTCGTGAAGGAATGCGGTTGGTCGGCGCCCGCAGCGGGGGACAAGGCACTGCACACGAGCTGCAAGATAGAGCGCTGCAAGGACTACACGCAGTTTGTGCGTTACTACAACTGCGAGAGCACGCTCATTCCCTTCAGCGCGCTGGAAATATCCCTTGCAAGCAGGCGCTGCGGCCGCCCGAAGGAGGAAGTCATCGCCGAGATGAAAGAGAGCCTCGGCTTTTCCCTTGAAGAGTTCCCCGAATGCGCCCTGATGCGGGAAGAGATCGGAGCGGAGCAATGACGGACGTACGTTATTTTACCGGGAGCGGTCATGCGCAAGAGATCGCCCTTGCCTGCGCCGAAGCGCTCGGAGAGCCGGCTCTGCCGCTGAGGGAGCCCCTTCGGAAGAACGCCGTGCTGCTCCTCGTCTTCCCCGTTTACTGCGAGCGCGTTCCACCGCCCGTTGCGGCATATCTCAAGGCGTGCGGGGCGGAGCGGGCGGTCTTTATCGCTGCCTACGGCGGCATGAGCTATGGGCGCGCTTTGTACGACGCCCAAACGCTCTTTCGGGGGAAGGTCATCGCCGCAGCGTATGTTCCGACGGAGCACGCCTACACGCAGGACGGCTATCCCTTTGGGGCGACGACCCTTGTCCCTCTTTTTGAAAAGGTGCTCTCGGGAGAGGGGACGGCTGTCCTCGTCCCCAAAGGCAGGCGGCATCTCCTATCGGGCGCGCCGGGGCTAAGAAGCCGCCTCGGGGTAAGGCTCGTCCGCTCCTCCCGCTGCAGCGGGTGCGGCGTGTGCGAGCGCGTCTGTCCCATGCACGCCATGCGCGCAGGGAAGCCGAACAGCCGCTGTATCCGCTGTTTAAGTTGTGTGCGTACCTGCCCCGAGGGAGCGCTCTCCTTCCGCCTGAGCCCGCTTTTGAGGGCGTATCTGCGGCGGAGAAGGAAAAATGAAACGCGGCTCTTCCTTTGAAAATGAACGTTCCCGCAGGGAAGGATCCTGCGGGAAAAAACCGTCTTATTATGTATCCCCGATTCGGCCATCGATATGCTTGCGCGTGAGATCCTGACTTTTACACGGAATTCTCTTTCCACCGAAGAAGGGCGAAGAGATTTCGAGAAGCGGAAAAGACGGCGCGCGGCAGAAGGAGCATAATCAGACCGGATTTAATAAGAAACGAAAACAGGGCTTATCCCGCGACGGGATAAGCCCTGTAATACGATATCTTGTCTTTTGTTACATCAAGCGCCGCAATTACTTTCCGGGCGCTCGATATTTGCCCGAACTTCGTCGAAGCAAGCTCCGCCCCGCATCCCTTTTCTGAAGCGTAAGGGATTGCCCCCGCGCCGCGACTGTTTTTGATATGAAATGAACAGACCGTCAGCCATTTTTCTCCTTTCGATCGGAGAAAACCGCAGATCATCTCTTCCCCACTCCGATATAGTCGTATTCAGCATACCAAAAACTCTCTTTCATAAAATCGTTTTCAAACATTGCCAGCAGCGTCTCCATTTCGTCAAACTCCTGAAACTTCTCAGGATCTTCAGGATGGCTTTCCCATTCTTTTCTGAAATAGTTCAGACGGTACGAAAAACTTTCCCGAAACAGATCCTCCCTGTCGTCCATATCCATACGCGAAGTGTCTCGCATAAAGCTGAACATTTCAACATCGGAAAAACCGGATTCTATAAGCCAGCTATAGATCTTACGTCCGTTCAGTCGGTCGGAAGTATTCGGACACGCCAGAGTTTTATCGACGATCGTCTTCAACATCCCGCGAGGATCCGGATAAGCCGCTTTGGTCCCGTCGTCGGAGCCGCGCACAATGATGATCCCGCCTTTCACCAAAAGCCGCCTCAGATTTCGGAGCGCGAGCTCGGGGTCCTTCAAGTGATGCAATACAAGAGAGGAAAAAATGATGTCGAAGCCTTTTATGCCGCGTTCCCGCATGAAGCTTTGCATATTTGAATGGAAGTCACTCGCTTCGAGATCGGCAACAAAAAATTCAAATTTATCCGACGAATGAAGATTTGCGTACTCGACACACTTCACGGAACGGTCGAATCCGTAAACTTTGGAATATTTCTCATCGGAAAATCGGGAGACCGTCACCGTCCCGAAAGCCGCTCCCACGTCCAGCACGATCCCGCCGCCATAGCCGGCGAGCACATTCATATCGCTCAGATAAGCGTTATTGCTTTGTATCGCCAACCGCTCCTGTTCATCGCCGTAATTGACGTCGTACGCCGAACACCGTCTCATTTTCCAGGGAAGGATCATCTTTTGCGGCTTGGACACCAACCGCTCGTCTATCAGCTTTTTATAATTTTCACTGATCAGATTCGGATCTATTTGCTGAAGTCCCTGGCGGTTTTTGATGCGCGCTATGTCTTCGGGAAGATCGTCGGGTATCGTGCCGTTGACAAACACGGGCACTACGTTTTATTGAGCCGCAAGGCGAGCGCCAATTCCCTATGCACCCAGTCGTCGGCTTGAAAAATGCGCTGCGAAAAAGTTGAATCCGACACGATCAATATGAAATCAGTGCAATCTTCTATATTTTGACGAATAATATCGGGAAAAACGCCGGTCCGCAAACTTTTTAAGTCGAAAAAGACTGTAAAATTTTGCCCTATCAGTTCCTTATAGAGCAGATACGCCGGATAAAACCCGTCTTTTCTTCGATAACTGATAAAAATCTGATTTCCCATATTTCCTCATCCTCTGTGTTATGACAGCCGGCAAGACAGATCTGTCTTGTTTTGATAAAATAAATACGCCCGCCCATTCTGAGCGGGCGTATCTGCTCATCCAAAGCGGATCTACGCCTTTTGATTGAATTGATCGCCTGTCCGGCGAACCGGATTCAGCTCTCCGGCACACACAAGCTTACTTTCTGGGGTTCCTGATATTAGCCTGCGCTGCCGCGAGACGTGCGATCGGAACGCGGAACGGCGAGCAGGAAACATAGGTGAGCCCGATGTTGTGGCAGAACTCGATGGACGAAGGATCGCCGCCGTGCTCGCCGCAGATGCCGCAGCTCATGCCGGGACGCGCCTGTCTGCCGAGTTCGACCGCCATCTTCATCAGCTTGCCGACGCCGACGGTGTCGAGGCGGGCGAAGGGATCGGACTCATAGATCTTGTTCGCATAGTATGCGGGAAGGAACTTGCCCGCGTCGTCACGCGAGAAGCCGAAGGTCATCTGCGTGAGGTCGTTCGTGCCGAAGCAGAAGAATTCCGCTTCCTTGGCGATCTCGTCCGCGGTGAGCGCCGCGCGAGGGATCTCGATCATCGTGCCGACTTCATAGTGCAGCTCGACGTTCGCAGCCTTGATGACCTCGTCCGCGGTCTTGACGACGATGTCCTTGACGAACTTCATTTCCTTTGCTTCGCCCGTGAGAGGGATCATGATCTCGGGAATGATGTTCCAGTCGGCGTGTCTCGTCTTGACGGCGATCGCAGCCTTGATGACCGCCTTGGTCTGCATGACGGCGATCTCGGGATAGGTGACGGTAAGACGGCAGCCGCGGTGACCCATCATGGGGTTGAACTCGTGCAGATCGGAGATGATCTGCTTGATCTGCGCGACCGTCTTGCCCTGTGCCTTTGCGAGCGCCTCGATGTCCGCCTCTTCGGTGGGAACGAACTCGTGGAGCGGAGGATCGAGGAAGCGGATGGTGACGGGATAGCCGCCGAGCGCCTCAAACAGGCCCTCGAAGTCCGCCTGCTGCATGGGCTCGATCTTGGCGAGCGCGGCTTCTCTCTCTTCCACGGTATCCGAGCAGATCATTTCGCGGAATGCGCCGATCCTTGCGGGATCGAAGAACATATGCTCGGTACGGCAAAGACCGATGCCCTGCGCGCCGAACGCAGCCGCCTGCTTTGCATCCTTGGGCGTATCGGCATTCGTTCTGACGCCGAGCGCCTTGTACTTGTCCGCAAGCTCCATGATGCGGCCGAAGTAACCCGAGTTGGGATCTGCGGGAACGGTGGGGATGAGGCAGTCGTAGATGGTACCCGTGGAGCCGTCGAGGGACAGGACGTCGCCCTCCTTGAACAGCTTGCCCGCGAGCATGAACTGCTTGTTCTCCTCATCCATCTTGATATCGCCGCAGCCGGAGACGCAGCAGGTACCCATGCCGCGCGCGACGACTGCCGCGTGCGAGGTCTGACCGCCGCGGACGGTGAGGATGCCCTGCGCGAACTTCATGCCTTCGATGTCCTCGGGAGAGGTCTCGAGGCGGACGAGGACGACCTTCTTGCCCTCCTTGCCTGCCTTGACGGCGTCCTCCGCCGTAAAGACGATGGTGCCCGCGGCAGCGCCGGGGGAAGCGGCGATACCCTTGCCGACGACGTTGTTCTTGTCGGCATCCTTCAATGCCTTGGGATCGAACTGAGGGTGAAGGAGCATATCGAGCGACTTCGCGTCGATCTGCATGAGCGCTTCCTGCTCGGTGATCATGCCCTCGTCGATGAGGTCGCAGGCGATCTTGATCGCAGCGGCAGCCGTACGCTTGCCGTTACGCGTCTGGAGCATATAGAGTTTCTCGTTCTCGACGGTGAACTCCATATCCTGCATATCGTGATAGTGGTTCTCGAGCGTCTTGCAGACTTCCTGGAACTGCTCGTAGACCTTGGGGAACACTTCCGCCATCTTGGCGATGGGCATGGGCGTACGGACGCCCGCGACGACGTCCTCGCCCTGTGCGTTGGTGAGGAATTCGCCCATGAGCCCCTTCTCGCCCGTTGCGGGGTTACGCGTGAACGCGACGCCCGTGCCGCAGTTGTCGCCCATGTTGCCGAACGCCATCATCTGCACGTTGACCGCGGTACCCCAGCTGTAAGGGATGTCGTGGTCCATACGGTAGACGTTCGCACGGGGGTTGTCCCACGAACGGAACACCGCCTTGATCGCCGCGAAGAGCTGCTCCTTGGGATCGTCGGGGAAGTCGGTGCCGAGCTGGTTCTTGTACTCTGCCTTGAACTGGTTGGCGAGTTCCTTCAGGTCCTCCGCCGTCAGCTCGACGTCCTGCGTGACGCCCTTCTTCTCCTTCATCTCGTCGATGAGCTTTTCAAAGTACTTCTTGCCGACTTCCATGACGACGTCGGAGAACATCTGGATGAATCTTCTGTAGCAGTCCCACGCCCAACGGGGATTGTTGGACTTCTCCGCGATGGTGTTGACGACCGTCTCGTTGAGACCGAGGTTGAGGATGGTATCCATCATGCCGGGCATGGAGGCACGCGCGCCGGAACGGACGGAGACGAGAAGAGGGTTCTCCTTGTCGCCGAACTTCTTGCCGCAGACCTTTTCCATCTTCTCGATGTACTCCATGATCTCCGCCTGGATCTCGGGATTGATCTGTCTGCCGTCTTCGTAGTACTGCGTACAAGCTTCCGTCGAGATGGTGAAGCCCTGAGGCACGGGAAGACCGATGTTGGTCATTTCCGCAAGGTTCGCGCCCTTGCCGCCGAGCAGCTCACGCATCTGTGCATTACCTTCGGTGAAAAGGTAACAATACTTTTTTGCCATGAATGCTATTCCTCCTGATGATTATCATGTTTACCGACCATCATTGTACAACATTTCCGCGCAAATTTCAAGCCTTTCGCGGAAAAATTTTACCGCCTTTTGCAAAGATTTTCCACGGCGCGGAAAAAAGTTCCCGCGCGGCGGCTGATTTTTCCGCACGAGGGGGATACTCTTTGCATGAAGATCTTATATACGGACTGCGCAATGCCGCTCTCCCCCAAGACCTCCTTCTGCACGGAGGACGGCTTCTTCGTCCCGGCGCTGCCGCCCTATGACGGGACGCGCGCGCTCGGCGGGGCGTGCGTTCTGCCCGCCTTCCCCGACGCGCACTCGCATCTGCTTGCCTATGCGCTCTCCCTGACGCAGGCGGACGCCGCCGCCTGCCGCACGCCGCAGGACTTCCTGCGCTGCGCCGAACGCTTCGCGCGCGGACAAGGGCTTGGCGCAGGCGAGCTCGTCGTCCTGAAAAACGCCGCCCTGCTGCCCGAGGACGGCGCCGTCATGCACGGCGCGCGCCCGCTGCTCATCCAGACGCGCTCGGGACACGCGGGGCTGTGCAACGAGGCGGCGCGGCGGCTCCTGCGCCTGCGCGCCAACGTCCTCAAAGAGCGCGAGTTCCTTTCCGCGGCGCGCCGCGTCCCGCTGCCCGAGGGCGAGAGACTGCGGGCGGTCTTTTGCCGTGCGCAGGACGTTTACCTTTCCTACGGCGTGACGACGGCGCAGGAGGGGCTGCTCTCCCGCGAAATGTTCCCCCTGTACGAACAGCTCCTGCCAGCGCTCCGCCTCGACGTCGCCGCCTATCCCGCGCCCGAAGATCTCGACGAGGCGCGCGCCCGTTTTTCCGCGCAGGCGGGCGCGCGGACGGCGGCGGGCGGGTCGCTGTATATCGGCGGCGTGAAGATCTTCCTGGACGGCTCCCCGCAGGAAAAAACGGCGCTGCTGCGCGAGCCGTATGCGGGCGGCGGGTACGGCACGCAGACGATGACCCCCGCCGAGGTGCGCGACGCCTGCCGCTTTGCCGCGGACAGGGGCGCGCAGCTGCTGGCGCACTGCAACGGCGACGGGGCGGCGGAGATCTTCCTCGGCGCGCTCGCCGCACTCCCCGAAGAGGCGCGCCGCGCCATCCGTCCCGTGCTCATCCACGGACAGATCCTCGGGGACGACCAGCTGGACAGAGTGAAGGCGCTCGGCGTCATCCCCTCCTTCTTTTCCGCGCACGTCCGTGAATTCGGGGACGCGCACCTGCATAACCTCGGCAGAGAGCGCGGGATGCGCATCTCCCCCGCCGCGGCGGCGCTGCAAAGAGGCATCCCCTTTACGCTGCATCAGGACGCGCCCGTCTGCGAGCCCGACCCTCTGGACGCCGCCGCCTGCGCCGTCCTGCGCACGACGAAGGCGGGCGTGACGCTCGAAGAGGCGATCGCGCCATCGGACGCCCTGCGCGCCGTCACGAAAAACGCCGCCGCCCAGTACGGTCTTTCCGACCGCGGCGACATCGCCGAAGGGCTGCGCGCCGACTTTCTCATCCTGGAGGGCGATCCGCTGCGCGATATCGCCTCCGCCCGCGTCAAAGAGACATTTTTGCGGGGACGATGCGTCTTTTCCCGCCCGTAGAAGACGCCGCCCGCCGCGCAGGACTGCGCGGCGGGCGGCGTTTAACTGTTTTGCACCGATCGTGTCACGCGGGGAGACGCCTGACGCGGGCGCGCGGCGCGGCGTCACGGCGGCGCATCGTCACATAGTAGACGGTCACGAGGAACACGACCGCGGCGACCCACGCGACGGGATTGGAAGAACAGATGCCCGTAAAGCCCCACAGCTTTGCAAAGACGAGGGACGCAAGCACCCTGCCCGCCAGCTCCGTGACGCCCGCGAGCGTCGTGACGGCGCTCTTGCCGATGCCCTGCAGCGTGTTGCGGTAGACGTGGATGGCGCCGAGGAAGGGATAGAACGCGCACTGCCAGATGAGATACTGCCGTCCGTAGGCGATGACCTCCGCATAGTGCGCGGCGACGTTGGCGCTGAGGTCGGCGTTGAGGAAGAGTTTCATCAGCGGTTCGCACAAGCCGACGGCGAACGCAAACCCGAGGACGGAGCTTGCGAGCACATAGACCATGCCCGCCGTGACGCCCTTCCCGATGCGCGCGTACTCCTTCGCGCCGTAGTTCTGCCCCGCGAACGTCGCCATGGCGGTGCCGAGCGCGGCAAGCGTCTGGTTGGCGACGTTATCGATCTTGGACGCCGCGGTGTACGCCGTCACAACGCCCGGCATGGAGCCGTCCAGCCCGTTGAGCGCCGTCTGCTGGATGATGCAGCCGATCGCCGTGATGGAAAATTGCAGCGCCATCGGGAGCCCGACCGCGAGATGTCCCGCCGCGAAGCGGCTGTCCCAGCGGAAATGCGCTCGCTTGGGGCGCAGGACGGGATAGCGCCACAGCGCAAAGGCAAGGCACGCCCCGCCCGCGATGAGCTGCGAGAGGACGGTCGCGAGCGCCGCGCCGCCGTAGTACATATGAAAGCCGAGGATGAACCAGAAGTCCAGCCCGACGTTGAGGAGCGCCGCCAGGACGAGAAAGACGAGCGGCGTGCGCGAATCGCCCACGGCGCGCAGGAGCCCCGCGACGATGTTGTAAAAGACGGTCGCGCCGATGCCGCAGAAGATGATCAGAAGATAGGAATAGGCATAGTCGTAGTACTGCGCGGGCGTCTGCATGACGGTGAGCAGCGGTCCCGTGAGCGGCACGGCAACGGCGGTCACGACGACCGCCGTGAGGATGCAAAGAAGATAGCTCATGCCCGTGGCGCGGCGCACGCCTTCCTCGTCTCCCGCGCCGAACGCCTGCGCGACTTTGACGGAAAAGCCCGCCGTCAGCCCGTTGACGAAGCCGAGGATGAGGAAGGTGACGGGACCCGTGAGCCCGACGCCCGTAAAGGCTTCCGCCCCCACCGTATTGCCGACGATGATGGTGTCCGCCATGTTGTACAGCTGCTGGAACACGCACCCGATAAAGACGGGCAGCGCGAACAAAAGAATGAGTTTGTAGGGATTTCCCTTGGTAAGGTCCTTCATGATCGCCTCCGCCGCCCATGCCGCCGTTCCGCGGCGGAAAAAGACGGCGCTCTTTTCCGCCGCACTATTATAGAGGCCCGCGCAAAAAAAGCAAGCGATTTCGCCCCCGATTTCCGCATTGCCGCGAATTTTTATCGCCCCTGCAAAGGAAGTTGACTTTTGCCGCCGCACATGGTATAATGGCGGCATAAAAAATGATTGCAGAGGTGGAACAATGATCGACTACTCCATGAAAGCGCTCAGCGCAGAGGAGCTCTCTTTTGAGGTAAACAGGATCCAGGCGACGCCCGAGACGCGCTTTGCCATCAAGCCCGTATTCTCCCGCAGGATCCGTCAGGCAAACGAAAATCCCGAGATCAACTTCGTCACGCTCGAGTGCAGCATCAAAAGCACGGAGGAGGAGCCCAAGCCCTTCAACATCACCGTGCGCATGGCGGGCGTCTTTGAAGTCAAGAACATGAAGACGGATGAGGACAAGCGTTTCTTCGCCCTGAATGCGACGGAGACCATGTTCCCCTTCGTGCGCGCGGCGGTCGCCAACCTCACCGCGGCGGCGCTCATCAATCCCCTGATCCTGCCCGTTGTCTCGGGCGCGACGCTCTTTCCCGAGGACAGAGGCGGCTCGCAGTACACGCTCAACATCGATCCCAAGATCGTCAACTGAAAAAAAGGAAGCCGAAACGATCCGGCTTCCTTTTTTCGTACGGGCGGCGCGCCGCCCCTTTTTTGCCCGCGCGAACGCGCGGGTCTTCTTTATTGCGCGGTTTGCCGTGCGGCGAGACGGTCGAAAAAGGCGAGCACCGTACCCCACTTTTCCTCCCGTCCCTCCCGCTCGTTGAGAAATTCGTGGCGGGAGCGTTCAAAAAGCCGCAGCTCCGCGCGCTCCATGCCCGCCTCCCGCGTATAGAAGCGGAAGAGCTTTTTGACGCCCCTGCCCATATCGCCGACGGGATCCTCCGCCCCCGAGACGAGCAGCAGCGGCATATCCTTTTTCAGACCCGCGCGGTATTGCTTTGTATACAGCCCGCGAAGCCCCCTGAAAAAATCGGCGTAAAAGCGGAAGGAACAGGTGAAGCCGCACTGCGGGTCGGCGTGATAGGCGGCGTTGTTCTCCGCGTCCGCAGACAGCCATTCGCCGTCCGCAAACTTCTTGGCATAAGCGCCGAAGGAGAGCTTTTCGATGAGCTTTGCGGGCTTTTTTTCGCCGCAGAAGGCGCAGCCGAGCGCCGCGACGACACTGCCCAGATAGACCTCGAAATCCTTTTTATAGCTGCTCCCCGCGATGACCGCACCCGTGAAGTTCCCCTCCGCGATGAGCCGCTGCGTGAGGAAGGAGCCGTAGGAAAAGCCCAGCACGAAATAGGGCAGCCCCTCGTACCGCTTTTGAAAATGCGCCGCGATCGCAAGTTCGTCGCGCACGGTATCCGCAAACATATCCCCCGCGCACCAGCCTGGCATTTGGGGATCGGTCGCGCCGTGTCCGCGGTGGTCGTCCGCGACGACGGTATACCCGTGCTCCCGCAAAAACCGCGCGAACGCATCGTAGCGCGCGGCGTGCTCCGCCATGCCGTGGACGATCTGCACCACCCCGCGCGTTCCCCCTTCCCATGTCAGGACATGGATGTTCTTGTTGTCAAAACCCGTGAAGTCCATACTGCCTCCTTTTCCTCATGATAGCAGACCGCGCCGAGATTGTCAAGCACTTTTCGATCTCTCGCCCGCGCACAAACATCATGCGGGCATCAACCGTTGCTCCGCAACGGAAAATGTCCGCGACGGCGGCTTGACATACCCCATGATTTCGTGATACAATTATAGTAAAAATCAGGAGATATGAAAATGAATTGTCCGTTTTGTAAAACAGAAAACCCCGACCGCGCTGTATATTGCAAAAATTGCGGAAAGCCCGTGAGCGGCAGCATCACCTGCCATGCGTGCGGCGAGGAAGTCCCCGCAGACGGAACGTTCTGCATTTATTGCGGCACACCCCTTACGGTATCCGACACGCAGAACTGCGCAATGTCTGCGCCAAAGCAGGAAGCCGCGCAAGAAAAGCCCTCTGCGCCGTGGCAAAGCATCCTCACCCACATCGGCGGCGGATGCGCCTTATTCGCGGCGCTGTGCGCCGTCATCTTTACGTTTTGTCTCGGCTGCTCGGTCAATGTGAGCGGCGGCGGATTTATGGAACTGTCGGGCATTCGCGGCATGGACGCATATTATTACTTCGGCGAAATATATTCCGACCTGAATGCCACATTAAGCGGATCTGCTCCGATGCTCTATGTCATATCGTTGTACTGCGGCGCCGTCTTCGGAACGCTGCTCTCCGCCGCTGCTTTTGTCACCGTACCCACTCTGTTCATCGTCACGCTCGTGCGCTATATCCTGAGCTATTCTCGGCAGAAGAAGCCTGTCATCGCCATGGCTGCCAAGACGTACTTTATTTACCTCGCCTTTGCGCTTCTGTTTTTCGGGCTGCAGGCAGCGCAGATCCATGCATCTTCTTCCGCAAACGCTCTTGTTAATGTGGATTATGATATTTCCGTTACGCTCAATGCCGCAACGATCGCCGGCATTGTGCTCGGTGCGGTCGGGATCGCCCTCTCGGCAGCGTGCAATGCGATCGGCCGCGGCGCGGAAAACACACAAAAACCCCGCATCGTGCAGTTGAGTGTTTACGGTACCGCCGTCGTCCTCGTCTGTATTGCCGTCTCCCTGCTTGGAAGCTGCCTGACAGAACTCGCCGCCGAAGAAAGCGGCAACAAGATCCTGCTCTCCTTTGGTCTCATGAAGGCGCTGTCGCTTGTCGGAAACATGGATCTCAGTCTCGGGCAGGAGACGTCGCTCATCGAGACATATCCCGCCGAAGGCATGGCGATCATCGCAGGCGCCGTTCTCGGAACCATCTTCCTCATCGCTCTTCTGATCCTGGCGGCGATCCTTCTCGCTTCACTCGTCAAAGGGATCGGTGAGGGATACGACGGAAAAAACAAGCCTATGAAATACGCCATCTTCTGTACCGTATTCGTCATTCTGCTCACTGTCTGCACCGCAGTCCTGACCGGAAATACCGTATCGCTGATCGGCTTGGCAACCGATGGTGCAGAGCCCGCTTTCCGAGCAAGCTTTACGTCTGCGATCGTTGCCGCCGTTTTGTTCGCCGCCGCGCTTGTTTTGCTCATCGTATATACCGCACTCTCCGCTTCTAAAGATAAAAAACAAGCCTGAACGCATTTAATGCACAAACAAAGGGGAGCGGCTGCCGGATGTTTCGGCAGCCGCTCCCCTTTTGCAGCGCGGCATTCCCGCGGACGCGCCGCCGGACGGCGGCGCGCTCTTTTTATACCCCGTACTGCGCCCTGTACGCACGCATCGCCGCAAGGTGCTCCCTGCCTTCGATGACGCCCTCCTCGATGGCGGCGATGATGTCCTCGACGGTGACGATGGAGTACACCCTGATGCCGAACTCGTCGTACGCCTCCTGCACGGCGGACTTTTCGCCCGCGCCCTTCTCCTGACGGTCGACGGAGATGATCATGGCGCGCACGTCGATGTCCGCCTCCGCGCGGATCTTGGGCAGGATCTCGCGCAGCGCCTTGCCGGAGGTCATGACGTCCTCGATGATGGCGACCTTGTCCCCCGCCGCAAGCTGCTGCCCGACGAACATCCCGCCCTCGCCGTGATCCTTGACCTCCTTTCTGTCAAAGCAGAACCCGACGTCCACGCCGTGATTTTTTGCGAGGGCGACGGCGGTCGCAACGGCGAGCGGGATGCCCTTGTAGGCGGGACCAATGAGCGTCTTTGCGTCGACGCCGTGTTCCAGAAAGCACTCCGCGTAGTACTCGCCCAGCGCCGCGATCTGCGAGCCCGTGCGGTACTTACCCGCATTGATGAAATAGGGCGCCTTCCTGCCGCTCTTCAGCGTAAAATCTCCGAAGAGCAGCACCTCGTTCTCCACCATGAACCTGATAAATTTCTGTTTGTAAGTGAGCATATCCTTCTCCTTGTCAGTTTAATTGCAGCGTATCCGTGAGCGAGGCGACGCTCGCAACATTGTGCCTGTCGCACCACTCGTTGAGCCCCGCGATGATCTTGGGGCAGGCGCGCGTATCGGTGAAATTCTGCGTGCCGACCTGCACGGCGGCAGCGCCCGCCATCAAAAATTCGACGGCGTCCTCGGCGCAGGTGATGCCGCCCATGCCGATGACGGGGATGGAGACGGCGTGCGCCGCCTCGTACACCATGCGCACGGCGATGGGCTTGATGCCCGCGCCCGACACCCCGCCCGTGTTGTTGGCGAGGACGGGACGGCGGCGCTCGATGTCGATCGCCATCCCCGTGAAGGTGTTGACGAGGGACAGGCAGTCCGCCCCGCCCCTTGCCGCCGCCTGCGCGTTGACGGCGATGCTCTCCACATTGGGCGAGAGTTTGACGATGAGGGGCGTATCGGGACACTTCGCCTTGGCGCGGGCGGTGACTTCCTCGATGGTTTCGGGACGGATGCCGAACGCCATGCCGCCGCACTTTACATTGGGGCAGGAGATGTTGAGTTCGAGGAAGTCCACGAGCCCGTTGAGCCGCGCGCAGACGCCCTCGTAGTCCTCGATCGTCCTGCCGACGACGTTGGCGATGACGCGCGTCTTTTGCCTGAGCCACGCGAGATCGTCCGCGATGAACTTCTCCACGCCGGGATTTTGCAGCCCGACGGCGTTGAGGATGACGCCGCGGCTCTCCGCGATGCGCGGCACGGGGTTGCCCGCCCACGGGACGAGCGCGATGCCCTTGGTCGCAACGCCGCCGAGACAGGAGATGTCGTAAATTTCATCAAATTCACGCCCGAACCCGAAGGTCCCCGACGCCGTAATGACGGGATTTTTCAATGTTTTCCCGCAGATGGTTACAGAAAGATCTGCCATAAAAAAACTCCAAAGAATGATTCGCAGCGCCTCTTTTACAAAGACGCGGCAGCAGGATGCAGGGGCCTGCGGCTTTTTGCTGCGATGACGAGCGTGCAGAGGTTTGCCGTCCACAGCCCTTTCTGCCGCGTGGCAACGACCTCCATACGGCGCCCCTTACAAAACGACGTCGCCGATCTCGAACACGGGTCCGTCCTTGCACACGCGCGCGTGCGCGCCGTTCGTCTTTTCGCATACGCACACGAGGCAGGCGCCGATCCCGCAGCCCATGCGCTCCTCCAAAGAGACGTAGACGGGGACGTTCCTGCCCTTCATCGCCTCTTTCAGGGCGCGGAGCATGGGGACGGGTCCGCAGGACAGGACGACGTCGGGGCGGACTTCGTCATACTCGCGCATGAACGCCTGCACGGCGGTGCCGTGGAAGCCGAGGCTCCCGTCGTCCGTGGCGACGGCGATCTTTTTGGTCTGCGCAAGGTCGTACTCCATACAGAACGCCGCGCGGTTGCGGAATCCCATATAGGCGTAGAGTTCCTTGCTCTTGCTGTACGCGCGGATGACGGAGATGAGCGGGAAGATGCCCACGCCGCCGCCCACGAGGGCGACCTTCTTTTCCGTATCCTTCACATAAAAGCCGTTGCCGAGGGGCAGCAGGACGGAGAGCTTTTCCCCCATCTTGTAGTCCCTTGCGAGCGAGCGCGTCCCGTCGCCCTTCAGGCGGTAGCACACCGTGATGCGCTCCCCTTCCGACTTGCAGACGGCGATGGGGCGGCGCAGCGGATACCCGCCCACGCCGATCATGACGAACTGTCCGGGGCGCACGGCGATCTCGTCGTCCGCCGCGAAGGTGAGCGAATACACCTCGTCCGCAATGCGTTTGTTTTCGAGAACGGTCGCCGTTATTTCGCGCATATCTCCCCCAGCACGGACGCAAGGTCCGCTTTCATATCCAGGCACGCCGCGCGCGCCGCGTCGTAGTAGGCGCCGCCGCGCTTCTGCCATGCGCAGAGGATGCCGCGGGAATTGTTGACGATGCCGCCCATGCCGCCCGCCGCAAAACAGTTTTTGAGCATCTGCGCGTTGCCGCCCTGCGCGCCGTAGCCGGGGATGAGGAAGAAGGTGTGCGGAAGGCGCTTTCTCAGGACGGCAGCCTGCTCGGGATGGGTCGCGCCGACGACCGCGCCGACGGCGGAATAGCCGTATGCGCCGATGCTGTCCCTGCCCCAGCCTTCGACCATGTCGCCCATGCACTCAAAGACGGTGCGCCCGTCCGCGAGCTTCAGATCCTGCAGCTCGCCCGAGGAGGGATTGCTCGTCTTGACGAGGACGAAGACGCCCTTGTCGTACGCCTTGCAGTCCTCCAAAAAGGGCGCGATGCCGTCCGTACCCAGATACCCGTTGACGGTGAGGAAGTCGCAGCTTGCGATGCGCACCGTGCTGCCGCCGACGGCGGTCGCGCCGAGGTACGCCGCCGAATAGCGCGCCGCGGTGGAGCCGATGTCGTTGCGCTTGCAGTCGGCAATGACGACGAGCCCCTTCTCCTTGGCGTAGCGGCAGGTCTCGAAGAACGCCTGCACGCCCGCCGCGCCGTACTGCTCGTAATAGGCGATCTGCACCTTGACGGAGGGGACGATGTCCGCGACGTGGTCGATAAGCGTCTTGTTGAAGGTAAGGATGGCGCGCGCCGCCTCTTCGGGCGTGGAGACGCCCTTTTGCAGCTCCTCGGGAAGGTAGGAGAGCTGCGTGTCCAGCCCGACGCACGTCGGGTTCTGCGTTGCAACGATCTTTTCGATGAGCGTATCGATGATCATGGGGATCCTCCGGAATGATGATTTTTTTAACGCTGTCCCGTGGAAGGCGTTACGCTTCCCGGTACTTGATCTCGCCGTCCACGAGGGTATACTTCACTCTGCCGTACACCTCGCGTCCCGCAAAGGGCGTGTTCTTTCCCTTGGAGACGAAGTCTGCGGGATCGATCGTCCACTTCTCGTTCAGGTCCGCGACCATGAGGTCGGCGGGCGCGCCGACGGCGATCGCGCCGCCCTCCAGCCCGAGGATGCGCGCGGGATTCGCGCTCATCTTGCAGGCGAGCTCGCTCGGCGTGAGCGCGCCGCCCCGCACGAGCTGCGTATAGGAGAGCGCAAACGACGTCTCCAGCCCGCTGATGCCGAACGCCGCAAGGGCGTATTCGACGTTCTTGTCGTCCTCGTGATGGGGCGCGTGATCGGTGACGATGCAGTCGAGCGTGCCGTCGCGCAAGCCCTCGATAACGGCGAGCCTGTCCTTCTCGGCGCGGATGGGCGGATTGACCTTGGTATTGGTGTCGAAGGAGGCGATGACCTCGTCGGTGAGCGTAAAGTAGTGCGGGCAGGTCTCCGCCGTCACCTGCACGCCGCGCGCCTTTGCCTCGCGGATGAGCTGCACGCCGCTGTAAGTGGAGACGTGACAGATATGCACGGGCAGAGAGAGGCTCTCGGCAAGGCAGATCTCGCGGGCGATGATGATGTCCTCCGCCGCGCGGATGCTCCCCTTGAGCCCCGTGAGCGTCGCGTAGTAGCCCTCGTTGACGACGCCGCCGTCCACGAGCGAGCTGTCCTCGCAGTGGCACAGGCATTTCAGCCCGAAGTCCGCCGCGTACATCATCGCGTTCGCCATCAGCCCCGTGGAGACGACGGTCTTGCCGTCCTCGGAGAGGGCGACGGCGCCCGCCGCCTTCATCGCGCCGATGGCGGCGAGGTTTTTGCCCTCCTGCCCTTCGGTGATCGCGCCGATGGGACGGACCTTACACAGCCCGACCTCCTTGGCGCGGTTTACGATATAGGAGACGACCACCTTGTTGTCCGTCACGGGCTTGGTGTTGGGCATACAGCACACCTGCGTGAAGCCGCCCTTGACGGCGGCGCGGCTGCCCGACTCGATGTTCTCCTTCTTTTCAAACCCCGGCTCGCGGAGATGGACGTGCATATCGATGAGCCCCGGGAACACGGTCAGCCCCGTACAGTCGAGCCCTTCGCCCGCGAGCTTGCCGATCTCGGCAATGACGCCGTTTTCGATGCGCAGATCTGTCTTTTTCACGCCGTCCGCAAAGACGACGTCGGCATTTTTGATGATCATGGAAACGTCAGACCTCCTCTTTGGTCAAAAGGAACAAGATCGCCATCCTGACGGCGATGCCCGAAAGCACCTGTTCCTCGATACGGCTCGCGCCGCCGTCGATGAGCGCGCTCGTGAGTTCCACGCCGCGGTTGACGGGCCCCGGGTGCATGACGAGCGCCGAAGGCTTGGCGTACTTCATCACGCCCTCGTCGATGCCGTAGAAGCGCGCGTACTCGCCGAGCGAAGGGAAATTGCCCGCGTGCTGGCGCTCGAGCTGGATCCTGAGCCCCATCACGACGTCCGCGCCCTCGACCGCCTGCTCGCGCGAGGTGCAGACGACGGCGCCCATCCTGTCGATCTCCGCGGGCATCAGTGTGCGCGGCGCGAACATCCTGACCGTCGCGCCCAGTTTTCTCAGCCCGAACAGATTGCTCTTGGCGACGCGCGAGTGGCTGATATCGCCGACGATCGCGACCGTGAGCCCTTGGAGCGAGCCGAAATTTTCGCGCATGGTGAGCATATCTAGGAGCGCCTGCGAGGGATGCTCGTTCATGCCGTCGCCCGCGTTGACGACGTGCGCCCTGACCGTCTTTGCGAGCAGCCGCGGCGCGCCGCCCATCGGGTGGCGGATGACGATGACGTCGTTCTTCATCGCGTCCAGCGTCTTGCCCGTGTCCACGAGCGTCTCCCCCTTCTGCACCGACGAGGAGGACGCCGCGATATTGACGACGTGCGCGCCCATGTACTTCGCCGCAAGCTCGAAGCTGCAGCGGGTGCGGGTGCTGTTCTCGTAAAAGAGCGTCGTCACCGACTTGCCCTGCAGGTGCGGCAGCTTCTTGATGTTCTGCCTGAGGAGCTTTTTCATGCTCATGCCCACGGTGAGGGTCTCGTCGATCTCCTCCGCGGACAGGTCGTAAAGCCCCAATACGTCCTTATGATGCAGCATTGTCTCTCCTTGTAATGGTCAGGCTGTCCTCGCCGTGACCAAGTTCTCTGAGTCTGACGTTGATATATTCCTCGCGCGAGGTCGGCACGTTCTTGCCCACGAAGTCGGCGCGCACGGGGAGTTCCCGCCCGCCGCGGTCGACGAGCACCAGAAGCTCGATCTTATCGGGCCGCCCGAGGCGGAACAGCGTCTCGATGCCCGCAACGGCGCTCCTGCCCGTGTGCAGGACGTCGTCGCACAGGACGACCGTCTTCCCGTCCAACGAAAAGCCGAGTTCGTTTTTTTCCGCCTCCGGCAGGATGAACGCCGAGACGAGATCGTCCCGCGCCATCGTGATGTCCAGCCCCGCGCAGGGAACAGCGCGCCCCGCCGCCGCAAAGAGCGCGGCAAGGCGCGAGGCAACGACTTCACCGCCCCGCTTGACGCCGACGAGGACGACGGCGCCGAGCCCTTCGTTCCGCTCTTCGATCTCGTGCGAGAGCCGCACGAGCGTACGGCGCATCCCCGCCGCATCCATGATGACAGGCTGCATGACGCCCTCCTTGCACAAAAAAAGTCCTGCGGCGCACCGCAAGACCATACTCTCCCCTTAGCAATGACCGAGGCGTCTTGTCGGCATCGCGGTGCCGCCCTTAAAGAATCGCTTATCGTTCCATATTATAGCACGCGCGCCCCCAAATGTAAAGGGGCGCGGCGTATTTTTCTCATAAAATTTGCGTGAGGCGGAATTTCACTTTGTCGCAGGAGGTGAGATAATATTCGATGCCCGCCTTCTCGCTCCTGAGCGGGAAAAACCCGCTGCCGTGCAGGTGCCCGAACACGACCTTTCCAACGCCGTTCTCCTCAAACAGATCGGTAAAGAGCGTCGGCTCCCGCTTGACGTTGAAGGGCGGATAGTGGATGAGCGCGATGAGCGTATCCCCTTCGCCGCGCACCTTTTTCACCTCCTGAAAGGCGAGGCGGAAGCGCTCGGCTTCCCGCAGATAGAGCGTCCTGTCGTGCTCGGTGAAGTCGGGGCTGCCGGGACAGGTCCAGCCGCGCGAGCCCGCGATGACGACGCCGTCAAACTTCACGCAGTCGTTTTGCAGGAAGAAAAAGCTGTCGTCGGGACGGGCGGCGCGCACGCGGGTGATGCCCGACCACCAGTAGTCGTGGTTGCCGCGGATGAACACCTTGCGTCCGGGGAGGGAGGCGAGGCGGGCGACGTCGTACATCCCCTCCGCGAGCTTCATCCCCCACGAGGTGTCGCCGCCCACGAGGACGACGTCCTCTTCGCCGACCTTCTCCCTCCAGTCGGCGGTGATCTTTTCAAAATGTCCCTCCCAGCCTTCGCCGAACACGTCCATCGGCTTTGGGACGAGCCCCGAGAGGTGCAGATCGCTGATCGCAAAAACTTTCATGTTCCGATTATAGCATATTTTGCGCGGTTTGGCAAACCATTCCCGCAAGCAAACGCCCGCCCCGGAGGGCGGGCGCACGATCCCGCGGCTTATTTTTCCGTATGCTGCCTGCGCTTTTCGCGCGCATAGAGATAGATCTCCTCCGTCGCGAGCGAGATCTTCGTGAGACGGTCGCGCAGATGCACGGGGTGCAGCCAATAGCTGTCGTCGTGCGTGGAGATATCGATGCAGTCGCCGAAGATATTGTCCTTGTACTTGTCCTTGCGGTAGGGATAGTCGTATTCGATATGTACGCTCTCCAGTTCCGCCGCCGACCATGAGAGTTCGCGCCGCTCCCCGTACGCCGTACACGAAAGGTACGTCCCCTCGCACGTCTGCACCAGCCTGCCCATGCCCTGATCGTAGAACCTCTTCGCGTTGGGCAGCGTGTGGACGGTGACGTCCGCTTCAAAACGGTAGCTTCCTTCACGCACCTCGCGGCGGACGTTCTCCCGCTCCCAGGCGACCCAGTCGGGGATGTGGGCAAACTCCGTCTCCCCCTGCTCGGCTTTGAGTTCGGAGAGGGTGCTCATCTGCCATGCCTTGCCGCAGGCGGCGCACCACAGACGGGCGCCTTCGGAATACATTTCAAACTCCCTGCCGCAGTGCGGGCACTGATAGAGGATGTTGTGCAGCCCGTCGGCGCGCTTCGGATTCTTGAGCTCGATCGCATACTTGCGCTGATAGGCGTAGTCGTCCCGCTGCATGGCGGCGTGGACGCGGCGGTTCAGTTCGTCCGCGGGGAGCGCGCGCACCTCCTCGGCGGTGGCGACGCACTCCAGCTCGCAGCGAAGAGGCAGATGCTGCTCGTCCTTGTTCCACTGCGGCGCGGAGATGAACGTCCCGTAAAGGCGAAGCACGACGGCGGGAACGTTCATGAGCTTGCACATCTTGCCGAGGGAATCGGGCAGAAAGCCCGTCGTCCCGTCCAGCGTATAGCGCGCCTCGGGATAGAGGCAGACGATGGTGCCGTAGTTTTCGGCGCAATAGCGCATATTGCGGATGAGCGAGAGATCGCGCACGAACTTGCGCTTGCAGATGCAGCCGAGGCGGCGCATGAGCCAGTCGCCGACATCGCGCATGGCGTCGATGGCGACGACGTTGTTGGCGTCATGGGGCGCGACGGCGGTGTACATCGCGGGAAAATCCAGCATACTTGCGTGCGTGACAAAGAGCAGATAGGGCGGCTTGATGCCCTCCATGCCGATCTTCTGCACGGTGACGGGACGTCCCTTGAGGCGCGGACGGATGGCGAACGCGCGCGCGATCCACATCCAAAACGCGCTCGGCTTCATCGGGCGCCTGGTAAAATCATAATGTTCGATCTTTTCGTTCGGTTTTCTCTTGTTCGCCATACTGCCCTCCCCGGCGATCGCGGCATCTGCGTGCCGCTCCCTATGTTCAGTATATCATCAATCGGGCAATGTGTCAATACAGGAACGAATTTTTTATCCCTTTCCCCCCGCGGAAACACAAAACGAACGCGCGGCGCGGGCAAAAATGCCCGCGCCGCGCGCCCTCATGTTTCCTCCGTGAGCCTGCGCCTGCTGTATGCGCACCCGCAGTAGTTCTGGCGGTACAGCCCGTATTCGCGCGCGAGCGCGACGGAAGCCTGATACCCGCCCCGTTTTTTGAAGTCGGAGGGCAGCCATTTCACGCCGCACTCCTCCGCGATGCGCCCGCCGACCGAATTGATGAGCGCCGCGTTTTTGAGCGGCGAGACGGTGAGCGTGGTCGCAAAATAATCGAACCTGCCCTCCTTCGCCGCCTGCGCCGTGCGGGAGAGCCGCAGGGAAAAACAGCGTTCGCAGCGCGCGCCGCCCTCGGGCGCGTCCTCGTACCCCCGCGCCGCCGCCGCGAAGTCCTCGGGCGCGTAGTCACAGTCGAGAAAGTCCGCAAGCCCCGTCTCCGCGAGGAAGCGGAGCTGCTCTTGTTTGCGCTTTTCGTACTCCTCACGGCTGTCGAGGTTGGGATTGTAGTAAAACACCGTCACGCGGACGCGCTTCGCAAGCTCCGTGAGGCAATAGGAGGAACACGGCGCGCAGCAGCTGTGCAGCAGCACGCGCGCCCCCTCCGCCGCGGCGAGCTCTCTTTGCATGAGCGCGTCGAAATTCACGGCGTTCATCGCGCGCTCAGCAGGTTGTTGAGCGCCGAGACGAGCGCCTGCACCGAGGCAAGGGTGATATCCGAATGCTCCCCCGCGCCCCAATAGATGTGCTCGCGCGTCTCCACGCCGAGATAGGAGACCGCCTGCGCGAACGAGCCGGACGAGAGCGCGTGCTGCTCGTAGCCCGTGAGTTCGTACTGCACGCCGAAGTGCTTTTTGAGGGCGTTGGAGACGGCGTCCAGCCGTCCGTTGCCCGTCGCTTCGACGACGGTCGTCTTATTGTCCTCCTTCACCTTGACTTCCACCGTCGCGGTGATGCCGTTTTCCTGACGGTAATGCACTTCGCCGAGCGTAAAGACGCTGCGCGGCGTCAGGAACTTCCTGCCGAACACCTCGAAGATCTCGTCCGCCTTGAGTTCCTTGTGCAGGACGTCCGACTCGTGCTTGACGGCATAGCTCATCGCCTCCTTCATGCGGGCGGGGAGCTTGATGCCGTAGACGTGTTCGAGAATGTAGCCCACGCCCCCCTTCCCCGACTGGGAATTGATGCGGATGACGTCGGAATCATACTCCCTGCCCACGTCCCGGGGATCGATGGGAAGATAGGGAACGTCCCAGACGGCGCGCCCCGTCTCCGCGCGGAACTTCATGCCCTTGGCGATGGCGTCCTGATGGGAGCCGGAGAACGCCGCAAACACGAGCTCGCCCGCATAGGGCTGGCGGGGAGAGATGCGCATATTGGTGTAGCTCTCGTAGAGGGAGGCGATATAGGGCATATTGGAGAAATCCAGCCCGGGATCGACGCCCTGCGAGTACATATTCATGGCGAGCGTGACGACGTCGCAGTTGCCCGTGCGCTCGCCGTTGCCGAAGAGCGTCCCCTCCACCCTGTCCGCGCCCGCAAGGAGCCCGAACTCCGCCGAGGCGACGCCGCAGCCGCGGTCGTTGTGCGGATGCAGCGAAAGGACGACGTTTTCGCGGTACTTCAGATGCTTTGAGAGGTATTCGACCTGCTGCGCGTAGACGTGCGGCATGGCGTTTTCCACCGTCGCGGGAAGGTTGATGACCGCCTTCCTGTCCGCCGTCGGCTGCCAGACGTCCAGCACCGCGTTGCAAACCTGCAGCGCGTACGCGGGCTCCGTCCCCGTGAAGCTCTCGGGCGAGTACTCGAAGCGGTAATTCGCGCCCGCCTCGTCGGTGAGCTTTTTGAGAAGTTTTGCGCCCTCCACGGCGATCTTCTCGATCTCCGCCTTGTCCTTGCGGAACACCTGCTCGCGCTGGGCGACGGAGGTGGAATTGTAGACGTGGACGATGACGTTCTTGGCGCCGCGGATCGCCTCGAAGGTCTTTTTGATGATGTGCTCGCGCGCCTGCGTCAGCACCTGGATGGTCACGTCGTCGGGGATGAGCCGCCTGTCGATGAGGGCGCGCAGAAAATCGTACTCCGTCTCGCTCGCGGCGGGGAAGCCCACCTCGATCTCCTTGAAGCCGATCTCGACGAGCAGATGAAAAAATTCCAGCTTGGTCTCCAGCCCCATCGGCTCGATGAGCGCCTGGTTGCCATCACGCAGGTCGACGCTGCACCACACGGGCGCGCGCTCGATCATGTTCTTTTCCGCCCAGCCCATGCAGGGCTCGGGCGGAAGGATAAACTGTTTCGTGTACTTTTTGACGTCCATCTCTTTCCTCCTTCCCGGGCGGCACGCGGATAAAAAACGCGTCTCTTGCATGACGCAAGAGACGCTTTCGCGCGGTACCACTCCTGTTGCGGGTCTCCCCGCCCCTCTGCGGACACCGAAATGTCCTCCCCTTGTAACGGCGGGACCCGTTCTCTCCTACTGCACGTTCAGAAAGACCGCTCGGCGGCGAGTTCGGTTTCCGCGGCTGCCGCCTCGCACCTGCCGGCGGCTCTCTGGGAGCGTAAAGGAAACGTACTGATCCGCTTCTTCGCGTTATCTGTATCTCATGTTACCACAAAAGGCATGAAATTGCAAGCGTTTTTTAATAATTTTCGGGTTTGAGCTGGAAGTACGCCTTGGGATGCGCGCAGACGGGGCAGACTTCGGGCGCCTCGCTCGCCTTGACGATCGCGCCGCAGTTGAGGCACTGCCAGTACACTTCGCCGTCGCGGACGAACACGCGCCCCTCTTCGACGTTTTGGAGCAGCTTCCTGTAACGCGCCTCGTGCTCCTTTTCGACGGAGGCGACCTTCTCAAACATCGCCGCGATCGCCTCGAAGCCCTCCTCGCGCGCGACCTTTGCGAACGTCGGATACATATCCGTCCACTCGTCGTTCTCGCCCTGCGCCGCCGCCGCGAGATTTTCCGCCGTGCTTCCGATGCCGCCCGCGATGAGCTTGTACCACATCTTGGCGTGCTCGCGCTCGTTGCCCGAGGTCTCCTCGAAGATGGCTGCGATCTGGTTGTAGCCGTCCTTCTTCGCCTTGGACGCATAGTAGGCGTACTTGTTGGTCGCCATGCTCTCGCCCGCGAATGCCGCCATCAGATTTTCCAGCGTCTTGGTCCCCTTGAGTTCCTTCATGATGTCACCTCTCTTATTTTTGTGCGCTCGCGCGCATCGTTTCCCTTCTGCACTGCCCGCATACGCCCGTGAACTGCACCTCGCAGCCCTCCGCCTGAAATCCGTCGCAGATGCGCCCCGGCTCAAAGGAGGCGAGCGCGGGCAAAAAGACGTCGCACACCCTGCCGCAGACGCGGCACACTCCGTGCGCATGGGGCGCAAGGGTGGGATCGAAGCGGGTGTCGCTGCCCGTGAGGGCGAGCCTGCGGATACGGCCCTGCTCGGCAAAGCCGCCCAGCACGCGGAACACCGTCCCGCGGGAGATGGCGGGATACTCGGTATGTACCCGCTCGTACACCTCCGTCGCCGTGGGATGATCGAGCGCGGCGAGCGCTTCGTAGACCGCCTGTTTTTGTTTGGTTTGACGCAGCACCGCCGCCATACCGCCCCTCTCCTTCTTATTGAGATTTATTCTCGATAATAGGATAGCATAAAAAAGGGGCGCTGTCAAGCCTTTCGGAAAAAAATCTTGTAAAAATACAAAAAAGCGCCGCCCGCGCAAAATTGCGCGGGCGGCGCACAGCGGCAGGCTTACGCTTCCCCGCCGTCTCCGTCGAGAAGGGACGCCTCATCCGCGTCCTCGAAGTCCTCGTACTGGGCGCAGAACTCGGCAAAGACTTCGTCCAGTTCGTCGTCGTCCTCGATCTGAACGAGCTGCTCGTTGTCCTCCTCGCCCTCGATGCGGTAGATGGCGACTTCCTCTTCGCCCGCCTCTTCGCCCTCCTCGGGCGCGGCGTCCTTCACCTCGGTCAGGGCGCAGTACCAGTTGTTCTTGTACTCGAAGGTCATCAGGTGTTCAAAGCGGTAGCTGTTGCCTTCGTCGTCCACGAGCTCGACGATGTTCTCGTCCTCGCTGTAATCGTTGCGTTCCTCTTTCATGACGGTTCTCCTTTTTTGATCTTTGCGAGATAGTTCTCCAGAATGTACGCCGCGGCGATGGAGTCCACCTGCTTTTTTTTCTTGTCTTTCCTGCGCGAGACGCCCATCGTGAGCAGGTCGCCCTGCGCGGCGCGCGTCGTGTAGCGCTCGTCCTCGAAGACGACGGCAAGCCCCGCCTTCTCCAGCGCCGCGGCGAAGCGGCGCGTCTTTTCGCTCTGGACGCTCTCCGTCCCGTCCTCGTTGAGCGGCAGCCCGACGACGGCGGTCTTTGCCCCGCGCGAGGCGGCGGCCGCGGCGAGCGCCGCAATGTCCCTTTGGAAATCGCCCGTACGGAAGTAGGTATCGGAAGGGACGGCGTAATCGCCGAAGGGGTCGCTGAACGCGACGCCCACCCGCCTGTCCCCCACGTCGAAGGCGACGATCTGTTCTGTCATGCCACGATTATATCATACTCCGACGGGAAAGTAAAGCGTCTTGCGAGCGGCATTTCCCGCAAACGAAGAAAGCGGCGCTCCCGCGCCGCCCCCGTCAGGACTTCTTGCCTTTTTCCTGTTTTTCCTGTGCGGCGAGACGCTCGTCCATCATCTCGTCCACGCGCGCCAGAAGGTCCTCCTGGCTCTTTTTGACGAGCGCGCGCGCCTTGTAGCTGTTGGCGACGACGAGCGCGCCGCCCACCGCGCCGAGGAGCGCGCCGAAGAGAAACATCTTTTCCATATCTGCCTCCTTTACGGGCAGTTTGTGAAAGGACGAAGAAGTTATTCCCCGCCGCCGCTGCGCAATTTTTCCAATTCCGCCCGAAGGCGCGCGTTCTCCTCCTTCAGTTCGGACGCGATGCGCTCGTAGAGGGCGTCGATCTCCCGCTCGAGCTTGCGCCGCAGGAAGCTCTTTTCCTCCGGCACGCCCGCCGCGGCGGCAGCCGCGCGCACGCGCTCGGGCTGCTTCTTCAACAGATTGCGGTACTTGTTCTGCATCCGCAGCATGAGCTTTTCGTCCCCGTCGGAGAGGTTGCGGATGGCGCGCCGCACCGAGATGCCCTTGCTCTTTTCCGTGAGCACCTTTTTGAGCATCTCGTCCGTCTCCTCCTCGGTGAAGGGGACGATCGCGCCCGCCTTCAGATCCTTGCCCGCAAGGATCTTCTGCACGCGCTCGTCGCCCGTGCGCTTCAGGAAGGCATAATAATAGTTGCGCACGCTCCCCTTGGCGCGGTTGTGTTCCCTGCCGTACGCCTCAAAGAGATAGGAGAGCGTCTTGCCCGCGTTCCTGCCCGTGTAAATGTATTCGATGAGCCCCGCCGCCTCTTCTTCCGTATAGCCGTTGATCTTGTTCATACCGTCACCTCGGCATGATTGTTGACATAATTTTATCGCGGTATACATACAAAAGAGAGATGAGAGTGTATTTTTTATCCGACCTGCCCTGCGCGCTCTTCGTCAACGGGATGCACCTCGGACAAGTGGACGGCTTTGCGCGGCGCATCGAGCTCTCGCCCGTGGACGGCGCATTCTGCGAATGCAAGCGCGCGGACTGCCTGCCCGTACGCTTCCGCTTTGACGAGGACTTCCTCTTTTCCCCGCCCGAGGGCGTGCGGCTGTTTTTTTACCGCGGCGCCGTTGCGGTGCGGCTCGCGGAGTTCGTGCGCGCCGACCCCTCGCTGCGCGTCGTCTGGCAGAAGCACTTTGCGGGGCGGCTGCTGACGCTGTGCGTGCAGGGGCGGGTCGTGCTCAACTTCGAACGGGAGAAAAAATTCGTGCAGATCGCCCTGCCCCTCGCCTTTGAACGCTGCCGCGCGAGCGCGGCGGGCGAAAACGTGCTGCTCGAGACGGACGGGGCGTTTGCGATCGTCGGGCGGGAGGGAGAGCTGCTCGCGCTCTCGGACGGGACGGTGCGCGAGCGCGGGAACGCCGTCGTCGCGGACGTGCCGCTCGGGGACGCGCTGCGCCACGTCATGCGCTGCCGCTACGAACAGGGAAAGCTGACGGCGTGCGAAGTCGTCGCCGCCCGCGCGCCCGACGAGACGAGCGCCGCCCTCGCCCTCTTTGAAAGCGTGCTCGCGGGCATCGATCCCGCCTGCTGTCTCGCGCCCGCCCTGCAGCCGAAAGCGGGACTCCTGCGCGCGTTTTTGGGGGATTTTTCCGCGGTCATCCCGCTCGGCGAGGGCGAAGTGGGTCTGGCGGTGCGGCGCAGGGAGCGCGTCTTTGACGTGCGCGGCTACAAAGTGACGCTGGAGGGCGGGAAGGTCTCCAACATCCTCCCCCTTGACGATTAGAGCCTGCCGATCGTCTTGATGACGCGCGCAGGCACGCCGCCCACGACGGTATTTGCCGGCACGTCCTTGGTCACGACCGCGCCTGCGGCGACGACGGCGTTGTCGCCGATCGTGACGCCCTTCAGGATGGTCGCGTGCGCGCCGATCCAGACATTTTTGCCCACGCGGATGGGCGCGGGAAACATTCCGCCGCGGCGCGCGGGGTCGAGATCGTGATCGAGCGTCGCAAACACGACCTGATGCCCGACGAGCACGCCGTCACCGAGCACGATGCCGCCCTGATCCTGAAAACAGCAGCCCGAATTGATGAATACGTTCCTGCCGACCGTGATGTTCCTGCCGAAGTCCGAATAGACGGGCGGGAAGAGGGAAAAGCTCTCGTCGACCGCCTGTCCCGTCAGCTCGGAAAAGAGCGCGCGCAGTTCTTCGGGCGTGTGATAACCGCTGTTGATCTCCGCCGTGACGCGCTGCGCCTGCGCCGCCATGCGGTGCATGAAGGCGCGCACTTCCCCGTCGCCGCCGATATATTCCCCGCGCGCCGTCCTTTGTTTGTATTCTTCGATATCCATAGCATTTCTCCTTTTTATCATATTGTATCCGCGGACGGGCGCGTTGTCAAATTCCTTTCCCGCGCGAAAAAATTTTTATAAAAATTCCGAAAAGAGTTGACAGCGCGGGGAAAGCGCGTTATATTTGGAATGAACATTTGAAAAAGCGTTCAATCATAAGGAGGTTTGAAAATGCCCGTCCCCTTCTCCGCCGACGCCGTGCGCGGCGCGCTCCCGAGCGACGACGCGCTCTATGACCTTGCCGCCCTCTTCAAAATGTTCGGCGACCCGACGCGGGCGAAGATCCTGAGCTGCCTGCAAGTGCGCGATCTGTACGTCGGCGAGATCGCCGAGATCGTGGGGATGAGCGATTCCGCGATCTCCCATCAGCTCCGCATCCTGCGCGGCGCCAAGCTCGTAAAGGGCAAAAAGGAGGGCAAGGAAGTGAAATATTCCCTGGACGACGACCACGTCACCAAGATCCTCGAATGCGGGCTCGCGCACGTCAACGAGCGCTGACCCCGCCATCCCCGAATACATAAGGACGGAACGCCCGCGCGCTCCGTCCTTTTTGATGAAAAACCCTAAACGCGATCGCCCCATCCCCTTTATGCCTTCCCGTCAAACCTTAAAGTATCTTTGGCTGCGGCTCGTCGGGGTGTCGGGATCGGTCATGGCGATAAGCCCTGCTTCCAATGCGGGCTGCAAATAATTCTTGCGGAACGTCACCCGCGATTTTAAGCCAAGTTTTTCCATCAACTCCACCGCGGACATGGGATAAGTTTCGATGACGGACATCAGCGCCCCGATCTGATTGCTGATATGGCTCTGATGGTTGCGCGTATCCCTTGCAAGTTCGGCGACCGCCTTTTTGATGATGCCGAGCATAAACAAAATAAAGCGGTTGGATTTCCCTTCCGCCGTCGAACGTCCGATCGCACGGTAATACTCTTCCTGATGATCTTTGATAATGCTTTCAATAGGGATCCACTCAAATATCGGCTTCCAGCTTGCAAGCAGTGCCGTCTGCCAAAGTCTGCCCGTTCTGCCGTTTCCGTCCATAAACGGATGAATGAACTCAAATTCGTAGTGGAAGATACTCGAACGAATGAGCATCTGCGTCCTGCTTGCTTTCAGCCAATCGAACAACTGTTCCATCAACCCTTTCACCATATCGTGCGGCGGCGCGACGTGAATGACCTTTCCCTGTTCATTGATGACGCCGACGGAGCCTGTACGCAGTTCGCCCGCGCATTCGACAAGCCCGTTCATCATCACGCCGTGCGCCTTCTTCAAATCGTCCGGAGAAAACGGATCGAGATCGGGCAGCATTTGATAGACGGCGAAAGCATTTTTGACGGCAATGATATCGTCCTGCGGGCCCAAAACACGTTTCCCGTTCAGAACGTCCGTCACCTGCTCCAAAGAGAGCGTGTTGTTTTCAATGGCAAGCGACGATTGAACGGACTTGATACGGTTCACCCTGCGCAGACGCGGCAGTCTTTCCAAATCGTTTACGTTGCTGAGTTTTCCCAGCTCTTCCGTGATCTCCGACGTCAATTCCAGCATCTCTTCGGTGATATCGTAGGGCGGAACATATTTCTCCATAAACGGCCTCAAAATCTTACTTGCAGTTATTATAGCAAAGATTTTCCGTTCCGTCAATACTTATATGTTTTCTTAATTGTTTTGATATATAAAAATATATCCCGCGCCACGGCGCATTTGGTGCATCCTGCGCGGCGTGCGAGACGGACGGCTCCTGCGAGATGGTCGTGTACTGCGCGGTGTGCGGCGAGGAACTCAGCCGCGAGACGGTCACGATCCCCATGACCTCGCACACAGGCGGAACGGCGACCTGCCTGGAAAAGGCGATCTGCGAAATATGCGGTCATCCTTACGGCGAGTTGGCGCCCCATACCCCCGGCACAGAATATGGTGCCGACGAAACAAATCATTGGCGTACCTGTTCGATTTGCGGAATCAAAATAGATAATACCATTGGCGCACATGATTTTGACGGCGCACAGAACTGCAGCGTCTGCAACGTCACAAACTTTGACTATTTCACGCTGACAAAGCTGGATGACGGCAGTTATGCGATCGGTCTGAATTATGCGCACGATCTTCCCGTCGGAGCGATCACGCTTCCAAGCTCCTTCCGGGGCGCACCGATCACAAAGATCTCCAACGGGGGATTTGCAGGACTTTACGCCATCATGCCGGGCAAAGAATGGACGATCACCGAGATCCATATTTCGGAAGGGATCACAACGATCGCAGATATGGCATTTGCAGGCACAGCGGATACTGCGATCTATATTCCCGAGAGCGTGACCCTTATCGACTATCAGGCGTTTGCGAATATGACCGGCTCCGTCATTTTTGCAGATCTCGTCGGCTGGTCGGTGCAGGAGTGCGAAATGCACGCAGGTCCCGATACAGGCGGAAACATCGTCATCCCCATCGGGGAGCACATTCCTTTGCAGGACCTCTCGGCAGAGAACGTTTTTACCTATATATCCAATACATATGCGAACTATCGCTGGACCAAACAGACCGACTGATGAGAGCTGACGTTTGAAAACACATTCCCCGGCGGAAACCGACATTTTGTCTTTCCCGTCGCTCTTTGAAAAGAGCGCTTCTCCTTTGAAACGGGGCGCGCGGCAGCAGCCGCGCGCCCTTTTTTGCGCAAAAAAAACGGCGCGTATGCGCCGCCCGCGATCACAACAGGATATCCGCGCCCGCTTCGCTGCCGAAGAGCGCCGCTTCCTGCGCGGGGAACTTTGCCCTGACGTACTTTTTTGCCGCCGCGAAATCTGCCGTCCGCACCACGGGATCATGACAGTCGGACGCGATATAGGAGACGAGCCCTTCCTTCAGGAGAAAGCGCAGCAAGCCCCTCTGCCACCTGCGCGTGAAGGCGCGGGCGTTGACCTGCAGCTTCCCGCCGTTTTCGCACACGGCGGCATAGCCGCGCCGGTCGAGATAAAAGTACCGCTCGGCGTGCGCCACGACGGGGATATATCCCGCCACGGAGAGTTCGTACACCGCGTCCGGGATATTTTCCGTCTCGAAACGGTCGGAAAACTCCACGAGGACGTGCCTGCCACCCCCCATCGTGAGCAGGTCTCCGCGCCCGAGCGCCGCCGTCATGCCGCGGAAATAGTAGATCTCCGCGCCGAGGTGCAGCCGCACGCCGCATCCCGCCGCCTCGCACAGCGCGGCAAACCGCTCGCGCAGCAGCGCGGGACGCAGCAGTTCCGCCCCCTGATGGGGCGTGCAGACGACGTCCGTGACCCCCTCTTCCGCCTCGCGGCGCACGAGATCGAGCGCCTGCCCGAGCGTCTTGGCGCCGTCGTCCACGCCGAAGAGGATATGGGTGTGGACGTCCGTCATCCGCGCCCGTCCCCGCCGTCCGTATGCGTGCGGCGCTCCTTTTCGGAATGGCTGCCGTAATAGCCGTGATAGCCGTAGTAATAGTAGCGGGACTCGGTATCGTGCTTGTCCGCAGACGCCTTGGTGACGTTGATGCCGACGATCTCGGCGCTGACCGCGTGCAGCGTGGAGAGTGCAAGCGCCGCCTGCCGCTTGGTCGTATCGCGCAGCGAGAGGTTGAAGAGCACGCCGTCGCACACCTTGCTGATGGCGCAGGCGTCCGAGCAGGCGAGAAGGGGCGGCGTATCGATGAGGATATAGTCGTATTCTGCGCGCAGCAGCTCGAGAAGCTGCCGGAAACGCTGCGATTCGATGATGACGAGCGGATTGAGGACGCTCCTGCCCGCCGTGATGACGTCGACGTTTTCCGTCGTGTGCTTGACGATGGCGGCGCGCCCCGCCGTCCCCGCGACGTAATCGACGATGCCCTGTTCCTTGGAGATCTTGAACAGCTTGTGTACCGAGGACTTCCTCAGGTCCATGTCGATGAGCAGCACGCGCTGGGCGTTGTAGGCGAGCGAGCAGGCGAAGTTTGCGACGATGGTCGTCTTGAGTTCGCACTCCTTGGAGGACGTGACCATGATGACCTTGTAGGGATCGTCGACGTTCGCATACTTGATGTTCGTGAAGAGCATATTGTACGGCTCGTAGTTGCGCAGCCCCGCGGGAAGCAGCGACGCGTGCGGGCGCACCTTGCCTTTGGCGCGGCGGTTCCCGTCCGAGAGCTTGTCGTCGATGAAGTAGCCGAGCACCTTTTCGCCCAGCCCGTTCTCGACGTCCCGCTTGTTGCGGAACTTCGCCGAACAAAATTCGATAAGGAACACCGTGACGCAGCCGACGATCAGCCCGCCCAGCAGGGAAATGATGAGATAGAGCGCCTTGTTGGGGGAGGAATACTCGCCCGGCTTGGCGTTGGAAGTCTGCGTGAGCTTGGCTTTGAGGTCGACGAAGCCCTCCTGCTCCATCGTCTGGACGAGCTGCTCCGCGAGGGCGTCGGCAAGCTGCATGGAGAGCGTGCTGTCGCCGCACTCCACCGAGATGATGATGATAAAACTCTCGTCGTCGCTCGAGACGGCGATCATGTCCGAGAGCGCTTTGGGCGAGAGGTCGAACCGGTCGGCGACGGGATCGAGCACGACGTCCTCCTGCACGAGGCGGGCGACGGTGTTGACGACCTTCAGGGAATTGTTGTAATCGACAAATTCGCCCGTCGAGGGCGCGGACTGCTGCGTGACCGCGACGAGCACCATCGAGCTGGAGCGGTACTGCGGTTTGGCGATCGCATAGGTATAGACGATCCCCACGAGAAACACCGCCGCGGTGATAACGGCGATGAGGATCTTGTTCTTCCAGAGCGTATGCAGAAGGTCCCCCAGACGGATGGTCTCTTCCTGTTGTACCTGCTCCTCTTCTGCCATGAAATCCTCCGTGCGCCGCCCCGAAGCGCGGCGTCATGCACCGCTATTATACCCGAACGCCACGCGCTTGTCAACCCGTGCGCGCGGACAAACGCCCTTTTTCCCCGCCGCGGCGCGTTTTCGTGCCGCGGCGGCGCGCGGCGCTTGACAGCGGCGCGCGGCTGCGGTACAATATCCTTGCTATGCACGATCGTTCTTTCCGGCGCGCACGCCGCCTCGCGGCGGCGGGCTGCGCAGTCACCCTCATCGTCCTGACGGCGGTCTTTCTCTTCTCCGCACAGACGGGAGAGGCGTCCTTTCAGATGAGCGACAAGATCGGCGAGATCATCTTGGATTTTGCCGGCATCCAAGTCCCGCCCGACAAGACGCCCTCCGAAGTGCCGCTCTTCTTCGCCTTCACCGTGCGCAACTGCGCGCACCTGTTCCTCTATTTCCTTCTGGGGGTTGCCGTCTCCTGCCTGTTTTTGCCCCTCGCGCCGCGCAAGCCGCACGCGCTCCTGCGCGCCGTCCTTCTCGCCGCCGCCCTCTGCCTCGTCTGCGCCCTTCTCGACGAACTGCACCAGGGCTTCACGGGCGGGCGCACCCCCTCCCTGCGCGACGCCGCGATCGACGCCTGCGGTTTCCTCCCCGCCGTCCTGATGTGCGGCGGCGTCATGTACCGCCTGCGGCAGAACACGCGCCGGTTCCTGCAATAAAAAATACGGACGCCCCGCGGCGTCCGCATTTTTTTACTTGTGATGGCGCACGAGATCGAGCGCCTTTGCGATCTCCATGACGACGAGGGGAACGACGGACAGCCCCACGCCGATGAGATACATCTCCCAGGGCAGGTACTCGCTGCCGAAGCCGAATACCGTCATGACGCCCGGCGTGAACATGACAAAGGCGATAAGCGCGAAGGCGATGAGCGTGACGATGTTCAAAAACCTGTTGGTGAACGGCCCCACTTTGAAGAGGGAATGTCCCGAACGCATGTTGTAGGCGTGGAGCGTCTGCGAGAGCGCGAGCACGAAGAAGGTCGCGGCGCTCAGCTTTGCTGCATTCGCCTGCGCGAGAACCTCACCGACCTCGCGCGGATCGGGATTCCAACCAAACCCGAAGCGACCGATGCAATAGCTTGCGATCGCAAGCCCCGCAAACATACAGCCCTGCAAAACGATCTGGATGCCGTAGCCGTGTGCAAAGATGCTCTCATCCTTGCGGCGCGGCTTTTGCTCCATGACGTCGGGCTCGAGCTTTTCCATTCCCAGCGCGATGGCGGGCAGCGAGTCGCCGATCAGGTTGATCCAGAGAAGCTGGATGGAGATGAAGGGCGAGATCTGCCAGATGCACATACAGAGGAACACGACGATGACTTCGGAGATGTTGGTCCCCAGCAGGAAGCCGACCACCTTTTTGATATTGGAATAGATGCCCCTGCCTTCCTTGACCGCGTCGACGATGGTCGCGAAGTTGTCGTCCGTGAGCGTCATGTCGGCGGCGCCCTTGGCGACGTCCGTACCCGTGATGCCCATCGCGCAGCCGATGTCGGCAGCCTTCAGTGCGGGCGCGTCGTTGACGCCGTCGCCCGTCATGGAGACGACCTGCCCCTTCTTCTGCCATGCCTTGACGATGCGGATCTTGTTCTCGGGCGAGACGCGCGCATAGACGGAGATGTTCCCCACCTCTTTGTCCAGTTCCTCGTCGCTCATGGCGTCGAGCTGCGCGCCCGTGATCGCCCTGTCGCCCTCCGTGAGGATGCCCAGCTCGCGGGCGATGGCGGACGCCGTCGTGACGTGGTCGCCCGTGATCATGACGGGCTTGATGCCCGCCCTGCGGCACACTTCGACCGCCGCCTTCGCCTCGGGACGGGGCGGGTCGATCATGCCGACGAGTCCCAGGAAGGTGAGACCGCTCTCCAGCTCCTCGCTCGTGGGCTCCGCGGAGACGTTTTCCACATATTTATAGCCGACCGCAAGCACGCGCAGGGCGTCGGCGCTCATCTCCTCGACGGCGGCGCGCGCCGCGTCGAGATCGCCCGCCACGCAGCGGGAAGCCATCACGTCGAAGGCGCCCTTGACGATGACGAGAAGCCTGCCGTCCACGCTGTTGACCGAGGTCATGAGCTTTCTGTCCGAGTCGAAGGGGATGCCCGCGACACGGGGATACTTTTCGTTGAGCGCCTCCTTGGGATCGCCCGCCCGGTATGCCGCGAGCACGATCGCCGTCTCGGTCGGGTCGCCCAGATGCACCTCTTTGCCGTCCTCGAACGCCACGGAGCCGTCGCAGCAGAGCGTCCCCCACGCGAGCAGCTTCCTCACGTTTTCGTCTGCGGAAGCGGGATCGAACGCGCAGACCTTGCCGCCGTCGACGTACGTCTTGACGAGGGTCATGCGGTTCTGCGTGAGCGTACCCGTCTTATCCGAGCAGATGACGGAAGCCGAGCCCAGCGTCTCGACGGCGGGCAGGCGCTTGATGATGGCGTTCTTCCTGACCATACGCGTCACGCCGATGGAGAGGACGATGGTGACGACCGCGGGCAGACCCTCGGGGATCGCCGAGACGGCGAGCGAGACCGCCGTCATGAACAGCTCGATCCAGTGGTCGATCCCGCTGTTGTTGGGCATACACGCGCCGATGATGAAGATGACCGCGCACGCCGCGAGGGCGACGATGCCGAGGTACTTTCCGAGTTGGGCGAGCTTCTCCTGCAGGGGAGTGCGCGTCTCCTTCTCGCCGGCGAGAAGCCCCGCGATCTTGCCCATCTCCGTCTTCATGCCCGTTCCCGTGACGACCGCCGTCGCCGTGCCGTAGGTGACGGAACAGCCCGTAAAGACCATGTTGTCCCTGTCGCCGATGGCGGCGTTCTCCGCGACTTCGGCAAGGGCGTCCTTTTCCGACGGCACGCTCTCGCCCGTCAGCGCGGACTCCTCCGACTTCAGGTTGGAACTCCTGAGAAGGCGGGCGTCGGCGGGAACGAAGTCGCCCGCTTCGAGGATGATGATGTCGCCCGGGACGAGCTCGGACGCCTGCACGAACTGCTCCTTGCCGTCACGGATGACGCGCGCGTGCGGCGCGGACATATTTTTGAGCGCTTCGAGCGCCTTTTCCGCTTTGCTCTCCTGCACCAGTCCCATGACGGCGTTGAGGACGACGATAAAGACGATGAGCGCGGGCTCGACAAACTCGATGGGATTCTCCTTCCCCTCGACCACCTGATAGCAGATGACGCCGAAGGAGACGCACGCCGCGATCAGGAGGATGATGATCATCACGTCCTTGAATTGTTCAAAAAAGCGGACGATGAGGGGCTTTTTCTTCCTTTCGTCCAGTTTGTTCTCGCCGTACTGCGCCCTGCGTGCGGCGACCTGTTCTGCCGTAAGCCCGTGCTGCGCGTCCGTTTCCAGTTCGGCGAGCACTTCGCCTGCGGGCCTGTCGTGATAAGCCAATCTCCGTTCCTCCGTAAAATGAATTACTATTTAGTTTGTGCCGCAGCGCGCGGCATATCCCCTCTCCCGCGCCGCCGACGGCGCGGAAAAAAAGCCGAGAAAGTAAAAAAACGGTCTGCGGAACTTCTCCCGCGAACCGTTTCTGGAGGCGCCACCCGGATTCGGACCGGGGAATCAGGGTTTTGCAGACCCTTGCCTTACCTCTTGGCTATGGCGCCAAACCTGCCCCGGAAACCGTTCGATGGGGGCAAAAAAATAAAAACAGCGCGGAAATCGTGTTTGGAGCGGGAAACGAGACTCGAACCCGCGACATTCACCTTGGCAAGGTGACGCTCTACCACTGAGCTATTCCCGCATGATCTATGATTCCGCGCTGTGTTGGTGGAAACAACAGGGCTCGAACCTGTGACCCTCTGCTTGTAAGGCAGATGCTCTCCCAGCTGAGCTATGCTTCCGTATCAGCTTTGTTACTATACCATATCCGCCGCGAGATTGCAAGCGTTTTTCTGCGCTTTTTGCAAGTTTTTCAAAAAAAATTTCGTCGCCCCTCTGTACGCCGACCGATTGACATTTCCCGCGCGCGTGATATAATATTGGAAATATCTCTCGACCATGAGACTGCGGAGGCACATCTATGAACGGTTCACAGGAATTTCTCGTTACGGCGGCGGGGCGCGTCAACCTCATCGGCGAACACATCGACTACTGCGGCGGCAAGGTGCTGCCGGCGGCGCTCTCGCTCAAAAACGCCGTCCGCGTCCGCCCCAACGGCGAAAACTGCATCCGCCTGTCCTGGACGACGCTCGAAGAAAAGGTCACGCTCGACTTTTCCCGCCTCGAAGAATACCGCTCGCTCCGCTACGGCAACTATCAGGCGGGCTGCGCCCTCCTCTGGCGGCAGGCGGGACACGCGCTCGTCGGCTGCGACATGGTGCAGGACTGCTCCGTCCCCTTCGGGAGCGGGCTCTCCTCCTCCGCGGCGATCGAAGTCTCGACCCTCGCCGCCCTCGCCGCCCTCGCGGGCGAACAAGCCGATCCTGTCGAACTCGCCCTCCTCGCCCAGCGCGCCGAGCGCGAATATGCGGGCGTCAACTGCGGCATCATGGACCAGTACGCCTCCGCGTGCGGGAAAAAAGGCTATGCCATGCTGCTCGACTGCAAGAACGTGACGTGCGAATACGTCCCGCTCGAACTCGGGGCGTATACCCTCGTCCTGCTCGACTGCAACAAGCCGCACAGCCTTGCGGGGAGCAAATACAACGAGCGCAGACAGGAGACGGAGGACGCGCTCGCCATCCTCAAAAAGAAACTTCCCGTCGAGTGTCTTGCGGACCTCTCCCCCGCCGACTTCGAGCGCGTCAAAGAGGCGCTCCCGCCCCTCCTGCAGCGCAGGACGGCGCACGTCGTCTATGAATGCGACCGCGTAACGCAGGCGGTCGAGGCGATGAGAGCGGGCGACATCGCGCGGCTCGGCAGGCTGCTGAACGCCTCGCACAAGTCGCTCTCCGAACTGTACGAGACGACGGGCGCGGAGCCCGACGCCCTTGCCGCGGCGGCGCAGAGACACCCCGCCTGCGCGGGATCGCGCCTGACGGGCGGCGGCTTCGGCGGGTGCACCGTCTCGCTCGTGCGCGCCGACAGCGTGGCTCGTTTTTGCGAGGACGTATGCGAAGAATACAGACAAAAGACGGGACTTTCCGCCAAGGCGTACGCCGCCGAGATCGACGACGGGATCACCGTCCGGGCGCTGTAACAAGGCGATGCCCGCGCCCGCTCTGCACGCGCAGAGCGGGCGGCAAAAAACTTGACAATCTTCCCGATCTTTGTTATACTTGTAACATCATGCGGCGGCTCCGCCGCCCCTTCGCGCCGCGCAGGCAGGTACGGCACGAAGGCAGCTTACATTTTTATATCGCATATCTATGCGAGTATGGCGAAACCGGCAGACGCAAGAGACTTAAAATCTCTCGGGAGCGATCCCGTATCGGTTCAAATCCGATTACTCGCACCACGCAAAAAGGGCGCTTTAGCGCCCTTTTTGCGTGGTGCGGGATAAGAGGATTTGAAAATTTCTTCAAATCCGAGCGCAGTCGGCGGCGGAGCGCGAGGCGCGCATTCAAAAGCCTGCCCCCGCCGCGACAAAGCCCACCCGGGCGCAGCGAAGGG
>CALVUC010000009.1 GCA_944363395.1 uncultured Clostridia bacterium
GACCCATGGGACCGTGACCGCGGCAAGATCACAGGGCGGAAATGCGCGTTTTAGAGCCGAGAAAGACAAGGCGCGCGAGGAAAACCCGAAGGAGTTTACTATAGTGTAAATGACTGAGGGTTGCCGCAGCGCAACGCCGTATTTCGACGGCTATAAGACGAGCATCGCGTCACCGAAGGAAAAGAACCGATACCCCTCCCCCACCGCCACGCGGTACGCTTCGAGCATCTCCTCGCGCGAGCAGAGCGCGGAGACGAGCATGAGAAGGGTGCTTTCGGGCAGGTGGAAATTGGTGATGAGCGCATCCACGCACTTGAAGCGGTAGGGCGGATAGATGAAGATCTCGGTATTGCCCTTGCAGGGGTGCAGAAAGCCGCGCTCGTCGGCGACCGTCTCGACCGTGCGCACGGACGTCGTCCCGACGCAGATGACGCGCCGCCCCTCCCGCTTTGCGCGGTTGACGATATCCGCCGCCTCCTCGCTCACTTCGTAGTATTCGGAGTGCATCTTATGATCGAGGACGTTCTCCTCCTTGACGGGGCGGAACGTCCCCAGCCCGACGTGCAGGAGCACCTCGGCGATCTCCACGCCCTTTTCACGGATGCGCCCCAAAAGCTCCGGCGTGAAATGCAGCCCCGCGGTGGGCGCGGCGGCAGAGCCGTTCTCCCTCGCATAGACCGTCTGATAGCGCTCGGGATCTGCCAGCTTTTCATGGATATAGGGCGGGAGCGGCACCGTCCCGACGCGCGAAAGGACGTCCTCAAACGTTCCCTCGTACGCAAATTTTACGATACGTTCCCCCGAATCGGTGACCGAAAGCACCTCCAGGGAAAGTTCCTCGTTGATGACGAGCCGTACGCCCGGACGGCACTTTTTGCCGGGACGCACGAGCACCTCCCAGGTATCGAGGGAGAGGCGCTTCAAAAGCAGTACCTCGACCGCGCCGCCGTGCAACGTATGCGCATACAGCCGCGCGGGCAGCACGCGCGTGCGGTTGACGACGAGCACGTCCCCCGCCTTTAAGTAATCGATGACGTCCCTGAAAATTTTATGTTCGATGGTCTTTGTATCCCTGTGATAGACCAAAAGCCGCGACGAATCGCGCGGCTCGGCGGGCGTCTGCGCGATGCGTTCTTCGGGCAGATCGTACCAAAAATCGCTCTTTTTGAGTTCCATACCTTGCTATTCCTCGTCAAAGACGGACATCTGCGCGCCGCCCGAGGCGGGCATTTTCAGACCCATGTGTTCATAGCCCGCCTTCAGGCACACCCTGCCGCGCGGCGTGCGCGCGATAAAGCCGAGCTGCATGAGATAGGGTTCGTAGACGTCCTCGATGGTCGCGGCGTCCTCGTTAATGGTCGCCGCGAGCGTCTCCAGCCCCGCCGGTCCGCCGTTGAACTTGTGGATGAGCGCGCGCAGGAGGTTCCTGTCCGTCTCGTCCAGTCCGAGCTCGTCGATCTCCATGCGGGAAAGGGCGCGGCGGGCGTCCTCCTTTGTGACGACGGCGCTGCCCGCGACGGCGGCGAAGTCCCTGACGCGCTTGAGCAGGCGGTTGGCGATGCGGGGCGTCCCGCGGGAACGGCGGGCGATCTCGTACGCGCCGTCCTCCTCGATGCCGATGCCCAGCGTGCGCGCCGACCGTGCGACGATGCGCCTGAGTTCTTCGGGCGTGTACATATCGAGACGGCACATGATGCCGAAGCGGTCGCGCAGGGGCGAGGAGAGCATCCCCGCGCGCGTCGTAGCGCCGATGAGCGTGAAGCGCTTTAAGGAAAAGCGGATGTTGCGCGCCGAAGGCCCCTTGCCGACGATGATGTCGAGGGCGTAGTCCTCCATCGCCGAGTACAAGATCTCTTCCACCGTGTGATTGAGGCGGTGGATCTCGTCGATGAACAGCACGTCCCCCTCGTTGAGGTTGGTGAGGATGGCGGCAAGATCGCCCTGCCGCTCGATGGCGGGTCCGCTGGTGAGTTTGATCTGCGTCCCCATCGTGTTGGCAATGATATGCGCGAGCGTCGTCTTGCCCAGCCCGGGCGGTCCGTACAGGAGGACGTGATCGAGCGCCTCGCCGCGCGTCCGCGCCGCTTCCATATAGACGGTCAGGTTTTGTTTGACCTTTTCCTGCCCGACGTATTCCGCAAGCGTCTTGGGGCGCAGGATGTTCTCCTCCGCGTCCATCTCGTTTTTCGTGCTTGACAGCAGCCTGTCTTCGCCGTATTCTTCCATATCACATTCCCCTCAGCGCGGCGGCGATAATCTCCTCGACGGAGACCGCGCCCGACGCCTTGGCGCGCTCGACGGCGCGCGCGCTCTCCTGGCGGGTGAAGCCGAGGTTCATGAGCGCCGCGATGGCGTCCTCGTCCTCCGCAGAGACGGGCTGCGCGGCGGGACGGGCGCTCTCCCCGCCCAGAAGTTCATCCGCAGAGATCTTGCCGTGCAGCTCCAGGATGATGCGCTCCGCCGTCTTTTTGCCCAACCCCTTGACCGAGGTGAGCCGCCCGACGTCCGCCGTATAGATCGCCTCCGAGAGGTCGGCGGGACGGAGCGCGGAGAGCGCCGAGATGGCAAGTTTCGCGCCCACGCCCTGCACGCTCGTCAGACGGAGGAAGAGTTCCTTCTCCTTCTGATCGGCAAAGCCGAAGAGAAAGACGCCCTGCTCCGACACCTGCAGATAGGTGTAGACCTCGCCGTCTTCGCCCTTCTTCACGCCCGAGAGGCGGGCAAATGCCGCGCCCGAACATATGACTTCGTACCCCACGCCGCCCACGTCCAGAAGGACGCCTTCGGGCGAGAGATGACGCACTTTTCCGCGCAGATATCCTATCATTATTTGACTCCGAACAAAATGCCGAAACGGCTCGTAAAAGCATGGCAGAGCGCCACGCCGAGGGCGTCCGCCGCATCGTCGGGACGGGGCGGGCGGGGAAGGCGCAGGTGCGCCGCGACGACGCGCTGCATCTGCCCCTTGTCCGCAGCCCCGTAGCCCGTGAGCGCCTGCTTGATCTGGTTGGGGGTATACTCAAAGATGCGTCCGCAGCGCTTGTTGCTGGTGAGCAGGATGACGCCGCGCGCCTGCGCGACGGCGATGCCCGTGGTAATGTTCTTGGAGAAGAACAGCTCCTCGAGCGCCGTTTCCTCGGGATGAAATTTGTCGAACAGGGCGTTGACGCCCTCTTCGAGGATGCACAGCCGCACGGCGAGATTTTCGTTGGGCGGCGTTTTGACGACGCCGTAATCGACGGCGGCGCAGTTGCCGCGCGCATCCTTTTCGATGACGCCGTAGCCCATCGTCCCGATGCCGGGATCGAGCCCTAAGATGATCATAGGGCTATTGTACCCCAAAGGGCGGCGGCTGTCAAGAATTTTGCGCGCCGCGGGCGCGTTTCCCCCGAAAGCGCTTGCATTCGGATGGGAAATATTGTACAATAGGCATGCGCGGCACGCCGCGGCAAGGAGACCGTATGAAACTTTGGGAAGGAAGATTTGACGCGCCCACCGCGGCAGACGCGGACGCATTCAACGAGTCGCTCTCGTTCGACAAAAAGCTCTGGCGCGCGGACATCACCGCGTCCGTCGCCCACGCCACCATGCTCGGCAAGTGCGGCATCATCACAAACGAGGAATCGGACGCTATCTGCGCGGGGCTCAAAGCCATCTGCGCGGACATCGAGGCGGGAACGCTCGCCGTCGAAGGGCAGGAGGACATCCACTCCTTCGTGGAGAACGAGCTCGTCTCCCGCATCGGGCAGACGGGCAAAAAGCTGCACACGGCGCGCTCGCGCAACGACCAGGTCGCGACCGATTTCCGCCTGTATGCGCGCGGCGCAGCAGACCGCGCCGTCGACGCCCTGAAGGCGCTCGTCACCGTGCTCCTTGCCCGCGCCAAAGAGACGTCCAAATACATCATGCCCGGCTTCACCCATCTTAGGAAGGCGCAGCCGATCAACTGCGGGCAGTACTTCAACGCGTACTCCGAAATGTTCCTGCGCGACATCGACCGCTTTCACAGCCTGCGGGCGCGCATGAACGTCATGCCGCTCGGGAGCGCGGCGCTCGCGGGGACGTCCTACCCCATCGACCGCGAAATGACGCGCGCGCTCCTGGGCTTTGACAGCGTCTCGCAGAACTCCCTCGACGCCGTCTCCGACCGGGACTTCGTCGCGGAATACCTCTTCTGCGCCTCGCTCGCGATGGCGCACCTCTCGCGCCTGTGCGAGGACACCATCCTCTATACTTCGGACGAATTCGGCTATTGGGTCATCCCCGACGCTTACTCGACGGGCTCGTCCATCATGCCGCAGAAGAAAAACCCCGATATCCCCGAGCTCGTGCGCGGCAAGACGGGACGCGTCTACGGGCATCTCATGGGCATCCTGACGACCATCAAGGGGCTGCCGCTCGCCTACAACAAGGACCTGCAGGAGGACAAGGAGCCCTTCTTCGACGCGGAGACGACGCTCGAGAACTGCCTTGCCATCTATACGGCGCTCGTAAAAGAGCTCGCCTTCAACGTCAACGCGATGTTCGAGGCGGCGGGCGAGGGCCATTCGACCGCGACGGACGTTGCGGACTACCTCGCAAAGCGCGGCGTCCCCTTCCGCGACGCCCACGCCGCGACGGGCAGGCTCGTGCGCTACTGCATCGAGCACAACAAGACGCTGCCCTCGCTCACGCTGGAGGAATTCCGCCTTGCAAGCCCCGTCTTTGAGGAGGACATCCTCTCCGCCGTGACGACGCGCGCCTCCGCCGAGGGGAGGACTTCGGTCGGCGGCTCCGCACGGCAGGCGGTGATGGACGGCATCGTTTCCCTGCGCAAACGGCTGAGACAATACTGATATGCGGCGCGCCTGCGGGCGCGCCGCTTCTCATTTTTATAATTTCGTTTACAGCAATGCAAGAAAGGAATATGCAATCTTTCCAAGACCCCTTGACAAACTCCCCTTTCTCAAATATAATGGAAGGAAGCATACTCATCGGGAGAAAGCGATTCTCTCAAAGGGGGACTTATGAAGAAAAACGGTGCTGAGATCCTCATCGAATGCCTGAAAGAGCAGGGCGTCAAGACGGTGTTCGGCTATCCCGGCGGCACGGTGCTCGATATTTACGACGCGCTCTACCGCGACGGGAACATCGAGCACGTCATCACCTCGCACGAGCAGGGCGCGGCGCACGCCGCGGACGGCTGGGCGCGCGTCACGGGAAAGACGGGCGTCGTCATCGCGACGAGCGGACCCGGCGCGACCAACCTCGTCACGGGCATTGCGACCGCGTACATGGACTCCATTCCCGTCGTCGCCATCACGGGCAACGTCGGCGCGAACTTTTTAGGGCGCGACTCCTTCCAGGAGATCGACATCTTCGGGATCACGCTGCCCATCACCAAGCACAACTATATCGTCAAGGACGTCAACGACCTTGCGGGCGTCGTCCGCGAGGCGTTCGCCATCGCCAATTCGGGCAGGAAGGGCCCCGTCCTCATCGATATCCTGAAAAACGTCCAGAGCGACGTCGCGGACTATCAGCCGCAGACGCCCGTCGCCGTCAGGAGAAAGCCCGTCCCGCCGCAGAACGTGGAAGCCGCCGCAAAGGCGATCGCCGCGGCGGAGCGTCCGCTCATCGTCGTGGGCGGCGGCGTCATCGCCTCCGAAGCGGCAAAGGAAGCGCGCGCGCTCGCCGAGCGGCTGGACGCGCCCGTCGCCTCCACGCTGATGGGGCTGGGCGCCTTCCCCGCCTCGCACAGGCTGTTCGCGGGCATGATGGGGATGCACGGCACCGCGACGTCGGCGAAACTCTGCCTGGAGAGCGACTGCATCATCGCCCTCGGCACCCGTTTTTCCGACCGCGTCGCCCTCAACAGGGACAAGTTCGCGGTCAATAAGACGGTCGTCCAGATCGAGATCGACGATGCGGAGATCGACAAGAACGTCAACGTCACGCACTCCGTCCTCGGCGACATCAAGGAGGCGCTCACGACGCTCATCCCCATGCTGCCCGAGGTGAAAGACCGCGCCTTCGCGCAGACGCTGCAGACCTACCGCGCCGCCGAGAAGGCGAACGCCAAGCCGCTGGAACTGGGACACAAGGTGCTCATCGAGGCGGCAAAACTCGCCCCCGAGGACACCATCGTCGTGACGGACGTCGGGCAGCACCAGATGTGGACGGCGCAGTACTATCCCGTCGAAAAACCCCGCACCTTCTGTTCGAGCGGCGGGCTCGGGACGATGGGCTATGCGCTGGGCGCCTCCATCGGCGCGGCGATGGCGTCGGGGAAGCACGTCATCATGGTGACGGGCGACGGCTGCTTCAACATGAACCTCAACGAACTGTCCACCGCCGTCACGCACGACCTTCCCATCACCATCCTTCTGATGAACAATCACGCGCTCGGCATGGTGCGTCAGTGGCAGAAGCTCTTCTACGGCAACCGCTTCTCGCAGACGGACGTGCGCAAGCGCACCGACTATGTCAGGTTTGCCGAAAGTTTCGGCGCGGCGGGCTTCGCCATCGAAAAGGAGGAGGACATCGTCCCCGTCCTCACGAAGGCGCTCGCGATGAACACCCCCGCCGTCGTCGACTGCCGCATCAGCAACGACGAAAACGTGCTGCCCATGATCAAGCCCGGACAGACGTATGACACCATCATCACCGACTGGGAGGCAAGAAAATGAACAAGTACACGATCAGCGCACTCGTCTCCAACAAATCGGGCGTCCTGACGCGCGTCGCCGCGCTCTTCGCGCGCCGCGGCTACAACATCGAATCGCTCTCCGTCTGCAAGACGGAAAACGAGGCGCTCTCGCGCATGACCATCGTCCTGAACGGCGACGACTATATCCTCGGGCAGATGATGAAGCAGATGGACAAGCTCATCGACGTCAAGAAAATAAAGCGCGTCGAGGACGACGCCGTCAGCCGCGAGCTCATCCTCATCAAGGTCAGAACGGACGCGGCGACCCGCTCGCAGATCCTGGAGATCAGCCAGATCTTCCGCGCGAAGGTCGTGGACGTCTCGCCCGAAGCGACCATCCTGGAACTGACGGGCAAGCCCATGAAGCTGGACGGGTTCGTGACCATGCTCATGCCCTACGGCGTGATGGAACTCGCGCGCACGGGCGTGACGAGCATCTCCCGCGGCAAGCAGACCATCCAGGACGAGACCGACTACAAGGAAAAAATATAAGACATCCGCGCCGCGGTCATGCCCGCGGCGCATTCTTCGGATATTCGCGGCGCAGCCCTCTTTCTGCGGAAGGAACTGCGCGAGGAGGTCATTATGAGCAACACGTTTACAAACGGCAGCAATATGGCGGCGCAGAGATCGCTTTTAAGGGCGCTCGGCTGGACGGACTCCGAGATGCGCAAGCCCATCGTGGGCATCATCTGCGCGCAGAGCGACATCATCCCGGGACATATGCACCTTTCGGAGATCGCGCGCGCGGTCTCGGACGGCGTTCTGGCAGCGGGCGGAAAGCCCGTCGTCGTCCCCTGCATCGGCGTCTGCGACGGCATCGCGATGGGACATAAGGGGATGCGCTATTCCCTGCCCTCCCGCGAAGTCATCGCCGACAGCGCGGAGATCCTCATCCACGCGCACGCCTTTGACGCCTGCGTCTTTGTGGGCAACTGCGACAAGATCATCCCGGGGATGCTGATGGGCGCCGTGCGCGCCAACGTCCCTGCCGTATTCTGCTCGGGCGGGCCCATGCTCGCAGGACGCAAGGACGGCAAAAAACTCTCCCTCTCCTCGATGTTCGAGGCGGTGGGCGCGTATACCTCGGGCAAGATCGACGAAGCGGAGCTGACGAGCTACGAATGCTCCGCCTGCCCTTCGTGCGGGTCGTGTTCGGGGATGTTCACGGCAAATTCGATGAACTGCCTTCTGGAAGCGCTCGGCATGGCGCTCCCCGGCAACGGCACCATCCCCGCCGTGTACGCAAGGCGTCTCGTGCTCGCCAAGCAGACGGGCGAGGCGGTGATGTGGCTGTATGAAAACGGCGTCCGTCCCCGCGATATCCTGACGCCGACGGCGCTCAAAAACGCCGAACGCGTGGACATGGCGATCGGCGCGTCGTCCAACTCGGTGCTGCACCTTTTGGCGCTGGCGAGCGAGCTGGGCTTCTCCAAAGAGCAGATCTCCGTGGACACGATGAACGAGATCTCCATGCACACCCCCAACCTGTGCCGCCTTGCCCCTGCGGGCGAGCACTATATCGACGAGCTCGGGGAGGCGGGCGGCATCTCCGCCGTCATCCGCACGCTGATCGACGCGGGAATGTTCGACGGCAACGCGATGACCGTGGCGGGCGTCACCCAAAACGAACTGACGAGCAGCGCGCGCGTGCGCGACGAGGAGATCATCCGTCCCGTTGACAGACCGTATTCCCCCTACGGCGGGCTTGCCATCTTGAAGGGCAACCTCGCAAGAGAGGGCGCGGTCGTCAAAAAGAGCGCGGTCGATCCCAAAATGTACCGCCACTCCGGTCCCGCGCGGGTATTCGACTCCGAAGAGGAGGCGATGGCCGCCATCTCGGGCAACAAGATCCACGCGGGCGACGTGGTCGTCATCCGCTATGAAGGTCCCAAGGGCGGACCGGGGATGCGGGAGATGCTCTCCCCCACCTCGTCCATCGTCGGCGCGGGGCTGGGCGATACCGTCGCGCTCATCACCGACGGCAGGTTCTCGGGCGCGACGCGCGGCGCGGCGATCGGACACGTCTGTCCCGAAGCGGCGGCGGGCGGCGTCATCGGCGTCGTGCGGGAGGGCGATATCATCGATATCGACATCGAAAAGGGCACCATCGACCTGCGCGTACCCGAGGAGGAGATCGCGGCGCGCCTTGCGTCCTTCACGCCCCTCGAAAAGCCCGTCGAAGGGTATCTAAAGCGCTACCGCGCCATGGTCACCTCCGCTTCCGACGGCGCAGTGTTCAAAAAGTTCTGATCCGCTTGCGGCGGACGTTGGGAGACAGGCGTTTGCCTGTCTCTTTTTTCGCGCAGACATCCGCAGCCGCGCGCACGATAAAACAGCTGCCGCCCGACGCAAATGCGTCGGGCGGCAGCACATATCCTATCCCCTGCCGTGTGCGCGGCGGCGCAGATGCGCCGCCGCGCCGGTATTTCAGACCACGTCCTGATCGGGCGCAAAGCAGAGCGCTTTGTCCTCCTTGCGGCAGACGCAGTAGCTCGGGATCTGCATCCGCGTGAAATCAAGGGGTACGATCTCGGCAAATTTCCCGCTCGAAAGCTCCTCCTTGACGATACCGCGCGGCAAAAAGGCATAGCCGAGCCCCGCGTTCAGGAAGTCCTTGACCTTGTTGGAGTTGTCCACTTCGAAGGGGAAAACGTGTCCCGCGGGGAAGAGTTCGCGCAGATAAGAGCCGATCTCCTGCAATGAGAAGTTGCACATCGCGCAGGGAACGCCCGCGAGCTGCTCCTGACGGATGCCGTCCGGGAAACCGTTTTTGTCGGCGCGGGCAAGAAAGACGAGTTCATCGCGCGAAAAGGGCATACAAAGATACCCCGCCCTGCGCACGTCCTGATAGATATAGGCGACGTCCAGCAGCCCGTCCCAGAGCATCTCCAAAATACCCGCCGTATGCCCGATGGTCACGCGGTAGGACTTCCCTTCCGCAATGCCGCGAAAGACGCGGTCCTTGACGACGCCCTCGTAGACGGCGTTGGTCGCGCCCAGACGGATCTGCCGCATCCCGCCGCGCACGGCGCCGATGCAGGCGTCCTCCATTTCCACGATGCGGCGCGCATAGTCGCTGAACGTCTTGCCCTCCTCGGTGAGGGCGACGTTGCGCGTGTCCCTGCGCAGAAGGCGCACGTCCGTCTCTCGCTCGAGTTCGGCAATGCGGTTTGTGACGGTGGACTGCGCCACAAAGAGCTGTTCCGCGACGCGGGTAAAGTTTTTCAATTTGACCAGCAGCAAAAATGTGCGAAGATTCTCGGTATTCACGATTTATTTTTCCGATAACTCCTATTTGATCATTCATTTTTCAAATGATTGACGGCAGTATACCATATATGGTATACTCTTGTCAACGATATTGCAAAAAAAGGAGCTTTTTTTCATGATGACCATGACGCAAAAGATCCTTGCCGCACACGCGGGGCTCCCCTCGGTGACGGAAGGGCAGCTCATCGAAGCGGAGCTGGACATGGTGCTCGCCAACGATATCACCGCGCCCGTCGCCATCCGCGAAATGGAGCGGGTCGGCGGTCACGTCAGATACAGGGACAGGGTCGCGCTGGTCATGGACCACTTTACGCCCAACAAGGACATCAAGGCGGCGTGCCAGGTCAAATATACGCGCGAATTTGCCGCCCGCGAACAGGTCGAACACTTCTTCGACGTCGGGCAGATGGGCATCGAGCACGCGCTGCTGCCCGAACAGGGACTGGTCGGCGCGGGCGACTGCGTCATCGGCGCGGACTCCCACACCTGTACCTACGGCGCGCTGGGCGCCTTTTCAACGGGCGTCGGCTCCACCGACCTCGCCGCGGGCATGATGACCGCGAAATGCTGGTTCAAAGTGCCTGCCGCCCTGCGCTTTGTGTTAAAGGGCGCCCTTCCCCCCTTTGTGACGGGCAAAGACCTCATCCTGCACATCATCGGCATGATCGGCGTGGACGGCGCGCTCTACAAGAGCATGGAATTTACGGGCGAGGGCGTCGCTTCCCTCTCGATGGACGACCGCTTCACCGTGTGCAACATGGCGATCGAAGCGGGCGCGAAGAACGGCATCTTCCCCGTCGATGAACGGGCGCTCGCCTATATGAAGGACCGCTTTTCCCGCCCCGTCAGGATCTTTGAGGCGGACGCGGACGCAAAGTATGAGGCGACGTACGAGATCGACCTCTCCAAGCTGCAGCCCACCGTCGCCTTCCCCCACCTGCCCGAGAACACCAGAACGGCGTGGGAGGACATCCCCGTCGATCAGGCGGTCATCGGCTCCTGCACCAACGGGCGCATCTCCGATCTGCGGCAGGCGGCAGAGGTCCTGAAGGGCCGCAAGGTCGCGAAAAACGTGCGTTGCATCGTCATCCCCGCGACGCAGGAAGTCTACCTGCAGGCGATGCGCGAGGGGCTTTTGGAGATCTTTGTGCGCGCGGGCGCCGTGGTCTCCACGCCGACGTGCGGACCCTGCCTGGGCGGACACATGGGCATCCTTGCCGAACACGAGCGGTGCGTCTCGACGACCAACCGCAACTTTGTGGGACGCATGGGACACACGACGAGCGAGGTCTACCTCGCCTCCCCCTATACGGCGGCGGCGAGCGCGGTCCTCGGCAGACTTGCCACGGCGGCGGAGGTCATGAAATGATCGTAAAAGGAAAGGTCCACAGGTATGCGAGCGACGTCGATACCGACGTCATCATCCCCGCGCGCTATCTGAATACTTCGAGCGCCGAAGAACTCGCCGCCCACTGCATGGAGGACATCGATCCCGATTTTGTAAAGAAGGTGCAGAAGGGAGACATCATCGTTGCCGAGGACAACTTCGGCTGCGGCTCCTCGCGCGAGCACGCGCCCCTCGCCATCAAGGCGAGCGGCGTCTCGCTGGTCATCGCCAACACCTTCGCGCGCATCTTCTACCGCAACGCCATCAACATCGGGCTGCCCATCCTCGAATGCCCCGCGGCGGTCAGGGCGATCAAGGCGGGGGACGTCGTCTCCTGCGATCTTGCAAAGGGCGTCATCCGCAACGAGACGACGGGCGAGACCTTCACGGCGCAGCCCTTCCCGCCCTTCATCCAAAACATCATCGACGCGGGCGGTCTGCTCGCCTCGCTGCAAAAATGAAGCGCTTCCCCCTGCTCGCCGTCATCGAAGCGGTGCTCGCCGCCGCCTGTCTCGTCAGCATTGCGTTCGCCATCCGGACGCCCTCGGAGGGCGTGCGCATCGGGCTTGCCTTTACGGCGGTCGTTGCGGGCGGCGCCGCGCTCGTTTTTTTGTTCGTACGGCGCTCGCACTTCGCGAAGGAAGTGTCGCGCAAAGAACAAAAGCGCTCCGCAATGCTCAGGCACCTCCTCTTCTCGGAGGAGATCGGGACCGTCCTGCTCGTCTACACGGGCAGCAAAAAACGCATTTGCGATCCCCTGCCCAAGGACAAGTTCTTTGTGCAGATGTACCGCACAAAGGATGCGGACGCCGTACTCACGCACGAGGCGCGGGAGAACACCGCGGACGAGGAGCACCTTGCCTTTGAGAAGGCGTACGTCGTCCCCGATCTGTACGCCGCGGCGCTCGACGAGCTCACGGCGCTGACGGGCAAGACCATCCTCATGGACCAAGAACTCTATGAAGCCGCCGCCGCGCCCCGCTACGCCCGCCTTACGGAACGCAACACCGTGCTTGCGCTCGGCGGCTGAGCCGCCCCGTCCCTATCAAAGGGCACCCGCTCCAACGGGCGCGGCGGGAAAGGAGATACCATGCAAAAACACATCGTCATTTTACCCGGGGACGGCATCGGACCCGAGATCACCGACGGCGCGGTCGCCGTTTTGAAGACCGTTGCCCAAAAATTTGACCACACCTTCGATTTTACCTACCTCCCCATCGGGCTGAGCGCGCTGGACGCGGCGGGCGATCCGCTGCCGCAGTCCACCGTCGACGGCTGTCTTGCCGCCGATTCCGTGCTGCTGGGCGCGGTGGGCGGCGCGGTGAACGACCCCAAATACAACGCCCTTCCCTCCGAAAAACGTCCCGAGACGGGACTGTTGAAGATCCGCAAGGCGATGGGCGTCTACTCCAATATCCGTCCCGCCAAACTGTGGCGCGCGCTCGCGGACGCCTCTCCCCTCAAGCGGGAACTCGTGGCGGACGGCATCGAGATCGTCGTCGTAAGGGAGTTGACGGGCGGCATCTACTTCGGCGAGCGCGGAAGGTATGAGGACGCGGCGCTCGGCGAGACGGCGTGGGACACCGAAAAATACGCCGTCAAAGAGATCGAACGCATCACGCGCATCGCCTGCGAACTCGCCATGAAGCGCAAAAAACGCATCATCTCGGTGGATAAGGCGAACGTGCTCGAATCTTCCCGCCTGTGGCGAGAGACGGTACACGCCTACGCGGCGGCGCACTATCCCGAAGTCACCGTCACCGATATGCTCGTCGACAACGCGGCGATGCAGATCGTCAAAGATCCCGCGCAGTTCGATATCCTCCTGACTTCCAATATGTTCGGGGACATCCTCTCGGACGAGGCGGCGCAGGTGACGGGCTCCATCGGGATGCTCGCCTCCTCCTCTCTCGGCGACACGGCGTGCGGATTGTACGAGCCCATCCACGGCTCCGCGCCCGACATCGCGGGGCAGGACGTCGCCAACCCCATCGCGACCATTCTTGCGGCAGCGATGATGCTGCGCGATTCCTTCGGCATGGACCAGGAGTGCGCCGCGGTCGAAAACGCCGTGGGCGCGGTGCTGGACGAGGGATACCGCACGGCGGATATCTACTCGGAGGGCTGCAAAAAGGTGGGCTGCAGGGAGATGGCGCGCCTCATTGCGGCGCACATCTGACGATGAAAAGCGCGGGCGGCTGCCCGTGCTTTTTGTTTTGATTGACAGCGCGCCGCAAACGGGGTATAATACAGGCGGAGCAAAGGACATGAGCATTTCCGAAAACGTAACGACTTATTTACAGGAGCTGTCGGCGGGCAACTGCTTTCATGAAGCGGTCACGCTCGTCGCTGCGACAAAGACGCGCACCGCGGAGGAGATCAACGAGGCGATCCGGGCGGGCATTACGGACATCGGCGAGAACAAGGTACAGGAATTCCGCGACAAATACGACCTTGTCGAGGGCGCGAACCGCCACTTTATCGGTCACTTACAGACCAACAAAGTGAAATACCTCATCGGCAGGACCTGCCTCATCCACTCGCTCGACCGGGACGAACTCGCCGCGGAGATCTCGCGGCGTTCGCAGCGGGCGGGACTGACGACCGACGTCCTGATCGAAGTCAACATCGGCAGCGAGCTCTCCAAGAGCGGCTACTCGCTTGCCGAAGCGGACGCGGCATACGCGCGCCTCAGAGAGGTACCCGGCATCCGCATCCGCGGCTTTATGGCGATGCTGCCCAACGCGCGGGACGAGGCGCTGCTCTCCTCTCTTGCGGACGAGATGCGCGCCCTCTACGACCGCACCAGAGAGAAGGACGAAAACATCGTCCATCTTTCCATGGGCATGAGCGGCGACTGGCGGCTGTGCGTCGCACACGGCTCCAACATGGTCCGCATCGGCACGGCGCTGTTCGGCGAACGGCACTACCCCGCGCCGTAAAGGAGAAACGATGCCTTCATCCATCACACATTGGCTCATCGCACGGGAGGCGCAAAAGCAACTCCCCGCGGAGGTCGCGTCCGTGCTCTCCGCCGCGCCCGAGACCTTCTTTCTGGGCGCGCAGGGCGGGGATATGTTCTTCTTCGCCAAGAGTTCAAACCGCGCGGAGGGAAACCTCGGCAAATACCTGCACCGCAACAAGGTCTATGAACTCTTTTGTTCCTTCGTTGAGAGCGTGCGCGCCCTTCCCGAAGGACAGAGAGCGCACGCCCTCGCCTATTGTCTCGGCTATGCGGCGCACTACTGCACGGACGTCGCCTTTCACCCCTTTGTCTACCGCTATCTGGAGCAGAACAACAAGGCGAAGCGGGTGCATCAACGGCTGGAAAACGACTGGGACGTCTACTTCGCGCGCAAGATCGAGGGGCGGGAAGCGGAGCGCTATCCCTTCCCCGACCTGAAGGTCTGCGACGAGGAAGCGCTGCTCGCGGTGTGGCGGCACGCCACGCGGGCGCTCTCCCGCACGGAAATGACGCGCGCCGTCCTGCACGGCGGCATCCGCAATTTTGCCGCCTATCTCGCCTTTTTCCACGGCGGCTGTTATGCCGCGCAAAAGGGCTGGGCGGGGTTTGACAAGCTCTTTCATGCACATCTCCTGTCCTGCCTCTATCCGCGCTCCGAGCCCGATCCCGACGTCATTTCGGGCGAAGTCTTTGAACGGGCGGCGAACGCGGGCGGCGAACGCGCCGCAAGCGCGGACGACCTGTTCGCGCGCGCCGTGGACGAGAGCGCAGAACATATCGGGCTCTTATACGACGCGGTACAGGGCGCGCCGCTCAAAAAAGAGCTGTTCGACCGGCACCTTCTCACGGGCGAACACATCGCCTGAGAATGCGAAAAAACAGACCGCGTGGTCTGTTTTTTTTCATAGCGTATCCGATTTTTCGTACCAAATGCCCGCAAAGAAGAAAACCGAATGCAGAGCCGCAGTCTCGCCGCGGCGGCGTTTTCTCTCAACTCACGGAATTTTTACGAGCCTTTGCTCGCAAAAATTCGTGAACCTTTCCCTCACGACTTTTTCTTTCGTCAGTTCGCGGAAAAAAGTGTGAACAAGCTATTTCACGCCCCCTTCACCCTTCCCGTATCGGTGTTGTCGCGGCGGCGGTCGGCAAGGGCGCGGACAGGGTGTTCCTTGTCCTGCAAGCGGTAATCCTGCCCGAGATGCGCGATCGCCTTTTCGATGACGGTATGCGAACCTGCCGCCTCGATGCTGCCGTGGATGCGCGCATTGTAGGCAAAGTAACGGAAGCTGTCGGGCAGTTTGTCCAGCTCCTCGAACCCCTCTTCGACGCCCGTCAGCCGCACCGACTTCAATACCCCGCGGATATACTCCTTCTGCGAACGGAACCGGAGCAATTCGGGGAACTCGCCCCCTTCGGGCAGTACCTGCTGCCATACCTTGCCGCCGTAGGTACGCAGAAGTTCCGCCGCCTCGTGCAGATGCGCGACCTCTTCCTCAAAGTGCATCTCCCAGATCTTTTTGATGCGCGCGTCCGTCTCGTCCTCATAGCAGGAATAGTAGAGATAGCATTCGGTGTACTCGTTCATGAGAAGGCGCTCCCAATCGGTCATGCAGGGGTCTTTGAGACAGCCGTATCCCGTGACGTGCTGCTCTTCGATCATGGCGATCTCGTTATAGAGCTGTCTTCCGAGGGGCGAAACGTAGAGATTGGCGACGTTCATATAGAAGTTCATCGTCTGCTGTTCCGCCGCCGTGATGATGTTGACGGCAAGCTTGGTCTTGAGGTCGTTCAGGTACCCGTTGAGATAAAAGTTGACGTCGTCGTAGGGGTGACGGTATTCGGCGACGGTGGGACGTCCGGGCATGATCTCGGTATAGTCGCCGACGAGGCGGGCGGGATCGCCGTTCTTTTCCAGTTCCATGAGATCGGCATAGCGGTAGAGATGGTCGAAGTCCTCCAAAAGGGCGAAATCGAGCTGCTGTTTGACGTAGGAATTTTTCTCGGCGGCGGCGAGGTTTGCCGTGAGGTCGACGGCAAGCTGCTCGTAACCGATGGTGTGTTCCAGAATGGTCTCGTCCGCAGGCTTTAATGAGGCGACGCGCTTTTGCTGGAGCTGCTCGCCGCGGCGCAGCCAGGCAAGACGGCGGCGCACATCGTTGTTGGGGCATTGCCGCGTGACGGCGTGTCCGCAGCGCACCGATTCAAATTCGGTGCCGGACATCAGGATAACGCGCAGCCGCGTATAGGGATCGACGCTCTGCTTGTCATAGGGTTTGACGAGCACCTTCTTCCAGTCTGTAAAAATCTTGTCCGCTTTCTGCGGCTTCAGATCAAACGGGTTCATATCTTCCTCCTTGCGGCTTTTTATTGCCGAACGGCGAAAAAAGCATACGATACCATTGCAAAACGGGGAAAAAATTGTTATAATTGATGCAGAACACCAAAAAGGAGCAAGCTATGATCGGAGCAGTCATTGCGCTGGATTCGGAGGCGAACGCCCTCCTCGACCAAATGGAAGTGGAAAACATCTCGACCTTCTGCGGCAAACCCGTGTATATGGGAAAGGCATTCCAAAAGGACGTCCTGCTGTGCGTATGCGGCGTGGGAAAGGTAAACGCGGCGGCGGGAACGTGCGCCGTCCTCGCCAAGGGCGCGGACATCGTCCTCAACTTCGGCGTGGCGGGCGGACTGTGCGACAAGACGCAGCTCACCGAAGTCTATCTCATCGATAAAGCCGTGCAGTACGACTTTGACATCACCCAGCTCGAAGGCGGCGAGATCGGCACGCTGGACGGCGAGACGGAGAACTTCCTTCCCCTCCTTCTCCCCGCCGCGCTCGACTTCCCCCGCCGCGCGCTCGGCACGGGCGACCGCTTCAACGACTCTCCCGCCGATCACGATCTTCTCCTCCGCCTCGGCGCGCACATCCGCGACATGGAGGGCGGCGCGATCGCCGAAGTGTGCAAGTACGCGGGCGTCCCCTGCGTCTCCGTCAAGGCGATCTCCGACGTCTATGGCGCGGGCAGCACGACCGAACAGTTTGAAAAAAACCTTGCGCGCGCCGCACTCAACCTGAAGGCGTATATGGGCGAGATCGTCGCCGCGCTCGGATGACGGAGAAGGGCATGGAAAAGATCGCTTCCTTTTTGAAAGATCATGACGCGCTCGCCGTCGGACTGCACGCGCAGACGGACGCAAACCGCATCACGACCTTCGATCTGCGCATGAAAAAGCCCAACGCGGGCGACTATATCACGCCCAAAGCGCTGCACACGATCGAGCATCTGATGGCGACCGTGCTGCGCAACAGCCGCGAAAAGGACAACATCGTCTACTTCGGTCCGATGGGCTGCCGCACGGGGTTCTATCTCCTGACGCTGCGCCTTACTTACGAAGAAGTCCTCGCGCTCCTCAAAGAGTGCATCCCCGCGGCGCTCGCCCTTGACGAGATCCCCGGCTCCGGGCGCAGGGAATGCGGCAACTATCTCGAACACGATCTTTCCGGCGCGAAGCAAGAGCTCGCGGCATATCTTGCCGTTCTGGAGGCGCTATGATCGATCTGGGCGACTGGAAGACGCCGCTCGCCCCCCTCTTTTCGGACGAGCGCTACAAACATATCCGCGCCTTCCTCATCGAGGAATACCGCAGCCATGTGGTCTACCCCGATATGTACGACATCTACAACTGCTTCCGCTATACCCCCTTCGCAAACGTCAAGGCGGTCCTGTTGGGGCAGGATCCCTATCACAACGAAGGGCAGGCGAACGGACTGTGCTTTTCGGTCAGGGAGGGCATCCCCAAACCGCCCTCGCTCGAGAATATGTTCAAGGAGCTGCAAGCCGACCTCGGCTTCCCGCCGCCCGCGTCGGGCGATCTCACCAAATGGGCAAAAGAGGGCGTACTGCTCCTCAACACCGCGCTCACGGTACGCGCCCATCAGGCGAATTCGCACGCGGGCTGCGGCTGGAGCTGGTTCACCGATGCCGTCATCTCCATCCTGAGCGAGCAGAAGGAGCACCTCGTGTTTCTCCTGTGGGGCGGCAACGCGCGCAGGAAGAAGGCGCTCATCGATGCGAGCAAACACTGCATCCTGGAGTGCGCGCACCCCTCCCCGCTCTCGGCGTACAACGGCTTTTTCGGCTGCCGCCACTTCTCCAAGACCAACGCCTATCTCACGGCGCACGGCATCGCTCCCATCGACTGGGACCTGAATGATTGAGGCAAGATCATGAAATACGTTGTCATTTTGGGCGACGGCATGGCGGGCTATCCGCTGCCCGATCGCGATCACAAGACCTGTATGCAGCTGGCGCGCACGCCCTTCTGGGACGCGCTCGCCAAAAAGAGCGTCGTCGGACTCATGCGCACCGTCCCCACGGGCTTTGCGCCCGGGAGCGACGTCGCCAATCTCTCCGTCCTCGGCTACGATCCCGTGCGCTCGTATACGGGACGCTCGCCCCTCGAGGCGGCGTCCATCGGCATCCCCCTGAGGGACACCGACGTGACGCTCCGCTGCAACCTCGTCACGCTCTCCGAGGACGAGCCCTTTGCCGCAAAGACCATGCTCGACTATTCTGCGGGGGAGATCTCCACCGCCGAGGCAAAGGAACTCATAGAGGCGCTCAAAGCGCAGTTTGACAGACCTCCCTTCCGGCTGTATGCGGGCATTTCCTACCGCCACTGCCTTGTGGAGGACGGCGGAAGGACGGGCCGCACGCTCACCCCGCCGCACGATATCACGGGCAAACCCATCGCCCCCTATCTGCCCGCGGGCGAAGGGAGCGCGCCGCTGCTCGCCATGATGGAGCGCTCGTGCGCCATCCTGAAAGACCACCCCGTCAACCAAAGGCGCAGGGCGGCGGGCAAACATCCCGCCAACGCCGTCTGGTTCTGGGGCGAGGGGACCAAGCCTGCGCTCACTCCCTTTGAGACGCTCTACCACAAGAAGGGCGGCGTCATTTCGGCAGTCGACCTCGTCAAGGGCATCGGCGTGCTCACGGGGCTCACCGTCATTCCCGTGGAGGGCGCGACGGGCAACTGGGACACCAACTTTGCGGGCAAGGCGGCGGCGTGCGCCGACGCGCTCCTCTCCGGGCTGGATCTCGTGTACGTCCACATGGAGGCGCCCGACGAGTGCGGGCATCACGGCGATACGGAGAAGAAGATCTACTCCATCGAGCAGGTGAACGGCGTTGCTGAGACCGTCTTTACGCGGCTGAAGGCGGCGGGCGAGCCCTTTGCGATGCTCATCTGCCCCGACCATCCGACCCCCATCGCCTTAAAGACGCACACCGCCGATCCCGTCCCCTTCCTGCTCTACCGCAGCGATGAAGAGCGCTCGAACGGCGCGCAGTCCTACGATGAAGAGCAGGCGGCGAAGACGGGGCTGTCCGTCCCGCGCGCCTGTGAGATGATGGCAGCATTTTTGCGGTAACGTACCCCAAAAATTAAGACAACGCGCCCCGAAAGCCATTGGCTTTCGGGGCGCGTTCTTCGGTCTCAGACCGTGCGAAACACGAATTCTCCGCCTTCCGCGTCCACGGCGACGGTGCTGCCCTCGCCCACTTTGCCCTGCAGGATCTCTTCGGACAAGCCGTCCTCGATGCGGCGGCGGACGACGCGCTTCAAGGGGCGCGCGCCGAATTCCTCGCTGTAACCTTCCTCGACGAGCTTTTCCAGCGCCGCGGGGCGCACGATGAGCGAGACGCCGCGCTGCGCGAGCCGCTTTGCGAGCGAGGCGACGATGCGCTCGCAGATGAGCGCCGCGTCCCCGCGCGAGAGCTTGTGGAAGATGATGATGTCGTCGAGACGGTTGAGAAACTCCGGCTTGAACTGCCGCTTCAGCGCAGCCTCGATGCGCTCCTTCATCTCCTCGTACGCGCCCTCCCGCTTTTCCTGCGAGAAGCCGAGGGGGGCGGCGGAACGCACTTCGTGCGCGCCGACGTTGCTCGTTAAAATAATGACGGTGTTCTTGAAGGAGACCACCCGCCCGCGGCTGTCCGTGAGCCGCCCGTCGTCGAGGATCTGCAGCAGCAGGTGAAAGACGTCGGGATGGGCTTTTTCCACCTCGTCGAAGAGGACGACGGAATAGGGCTGGCGGCGGATGCGCTCGGTGAGCTGTCCGCCCGCTTCGTCATAGCCGACGTACCCCGGGGGCGCGCCGATGAGTTTGGAAACGGACGCCTTCTCCATATATTCGGACATATCCAGGCGCACGAGCATCTTTTCGTCGCCGAACATACTCTCGGCGAGCGCCTTGGAGAGGTCGGTCTTGCCAACCCCCGTGGGACCGACAAAGATGAAGGAACCGATGGGCCGCCCCGCGTCTTTGAGCCCCGCGCGCGCACGGCGGATGGCTTTTGCGACGGCGGCGACCGCCTCATCCTGCCCCACGATGCGGCGGTGCAGCTCCTCTTCGAGGTGCAAAAGCCGCTCGCTCTCCGCCTCCGTGAGCTTTGTGACGGGTACGCCCGTCCAGCTGCTGACGATGGCGGCGACCTCCTCGGCGCCGATGGCGAGATGCGCCGCGTTGCGCGCGCTCTGCCACTCGCTGCGCGCGCGTTCCATCTGCTGCGTCTGCGCGGCGATCTCCCTGTCCAGCCGCGCCGCGCGCGCGGCGTCCTGCCACTTGCCCGCGTTCTCGCGCTCGGCTTTGAGGCGGGCGATCCTGCGCTCCTCCTCGCGGAATTCCTCCGGTCCCGTGTAGGCGTCCAGCCGCGCCTTGCTCGCCGCTTCATCGATGAGATCGATCGCCTTATCGGGAAGGAAGCGGTCGGTGATATAGCGGTCGGACAGGCGCACCGCCGCCTCGATCGCCTCGTCCGTGATGACGACGTTGTGGTGCGCTTCGTACTTATCCTTGATGCCGCGCAGGATGGCGACGGTGTCCTCGATCCCCGGCTCCGCAACGGTGACGGGCGTGAAGCGGCGCTCGAGCGCGGCGTCCTTTTCGATATATTTACGGTATTCGTCCAGCGTCGTCGCGCCGACCGTCTGCAACTCGCCGCGCGCGAGCATGGGCTTCAGGATGTTGGAAGCGTCCATGCTCCCGTCCGAAGTGCCGCCCGCGCCGACGATCATGTGGATCTCGTCGATGAACAGGATGATGTCGCGGTCGTTCCTGACTTCGTCGATGACGCGCTTCAGCCGCTCCTCGAAGTCGCCGCGGTAGCGCGTCCCCGCAAGAAGCCCCGAAAGATCGAGGGAGAACACCGTCTTGCCGCGCAGCATCTCCGGCACCTTGCCCGCCACGATCGCCTGCGCGAGCCCTTCGACGACGGCGCTCTTGCCGACGCCCGGCTCGCCGACGAGGACGGGATTGTTCTTGGTACGGCGGGAGAGGATCTGGATGACCTTTTCGATCTCCTTCTCCCTGCCGATGACGGGATCGACCTTCCCTTCACGCGCGCGGCGGGTGAGGTCGGCGCCGTACGCCATCAGCCCGTTCTCCTCCTCTTCATCGGCGGGGGCGTCCTCGAACAGCATCTTGCGCCGTTCCCTGCGTTCCTCGCGCGGCGGCTCCTCCGTCGGCTCCTCCTTTGCAAAAGGCGAGAAGATGAACCGTTCGACGGAAGCGTTGAGCGCCTCGATATCCACGTCGATGCGCCTGAGGATCAGAAGCCCGATGCCGTCTTTGTCCGTGAGGATGGCGAGCAGCAGATGCTCCGTCCCCACGACGGTATCCCGCCCGTCGCAGGCGTTGACGGCATATTCCTCCGCCATCTCGAAGGCGCGCTTGGTGCGCGGCGTAAATCCCTGCACGGGGTAGTCGTGGTCGACATTCTCGCGGAAGATGCTGCGGAAGCGTTCGATGCTCGCGCCCGCGGCGATCAACAGGCGGCTCGCGGTGCTGTCCGTCACGCACATCATGGTGAGCAGCAGATGCTCCGTCCCGATGTAACTCGTCTGGTAGTGCTGCGCCGCCTCCTTGGAGAGCTTGATCGTCTGCTGTAAGTGTTCGGAATAATGCGAAATATCCAAAGACTGACTCCTTATATGAGTTCGAGGCGCATCCCGCGGATGACCTTGCTGACATTTTCGGCGCGGATGACGTCCTCGCCCGCATCCGGCGCGCCCAGCGAACGGACGCCCGCGGGACGCATGGCGACGGAAAGTTCGTCGAGCTGCCACATCTTCGTTTCCGTCCAGTCGGAAGGTCGCGTCTCGCACGGTTCGTCGTCGCAGAAATATCCGAGCGCAAGCCCCAGCTTGAGATCGGACACATAGCGCATGAACTCGCCCTCCCCCAGCGTGCAGCAATGGGTCAGGATGCCGTATGCGCGGGCGGCTCTGTCCTTTAAGGGGATGCCGCCCTCCGCGCGCATCCGCGCGCGTTCCAGAAGCTCCATCTCGACGATGGTGGAGATCGCCTGCTCCACGAGGGAGAGGATCTCCTCCTCCGGCATCCCGAGCGTGCGCTCGTTGCTCACCTGAAAGAGGTCGCCTTCCGCGCCGCTGCCCTCGCCCATCGTCCCGCGGACGGTCAGCCCCTTGCCCGTAAGGGCGGGAAGGACGCGCTTTGCGAGCACCCCGCGCCGCGAGAGCGCGGGCAGAAAGAGCATGACGGAAGCCCGCATCCCCGTCCCGACGTTGGTGGGACAGGCGGTGAGATAACCGAACGTCTCGTCATAGGCGAAGGGGATGCTTTCGCCGATGGCGTCGTCCAGCCCCATAATGCGCTCGTACGCCTTGGCGAGGTCAAACCCCTGCATGAAATACTGCTCGCGGACGTGATCCTCCTCGTTGAGCATGATGGAGATGATCTTATCGTGCGAAACGAGTGCGGAGGCGATCGGACGGTGCCGCAGAAGATCGCGCGAGATGAGATTTTGCTCGACGAGGAGCGCCGCACGTTCCTCCGAAAGCCCGCGCATCTTGTACAGCGTAAATTCTTCCACTTTGGAGAGCGCCTCCGTGACGAGCCGCTCCATCTCAAGCGCCTGTTCCACGGCGTGCGCGTCCCGCATCAGCCGTCCCGGGAAGGGAAAATCGGCAAAGTTGCGCGCAAGACGGATGCGCGTGGAGGACGCGACGCATTCATAGCTTTCCGAGATCGCGCTCATCTCTCCTCCCCGGCGGAAGCCATCGCCTTGAGCAGGCGGCGGAGTTCCCCCGCGCGCGCATAGTCGTGCTCGCGCATCGCCTGTTCCATCTCCTCGCGGAGCGCGGCGCGCCGCGCCGTATCCGCCATGAGGCGGTCGTAACGTTCCTCCGCGCCCAGACGCACGGGGCGCTTTCCGCGGTGGAGGATGCTGCCGTGCAGGCTGCGCACCGTCTCGGTGAGAGGCGCGCGGAACGCCTCGTAACAGCCCGCGCAGCCCAAAAGTCCCGTGCGGCGGAACTCCTTATAGCTCGTGCCGCAGACGGGACAGACCGCATCCACCCCGTCCGCACCGCCGAGCACGGACAGGAAAAAACTGCTCTCCTTTTCGGGATAGAGTTTCCGATAACACGCGGGACAGAGCAGGACGGTCACTTCCTTCCCGCCCGCACGGCGCGTATAGGCTTGCGCGGGAGCCTTCCCGCAATTGGTACAAAGCAGCATTCGCGCCCTCCTTCGGCTGCGGTGCTATTGTGCGATCTCCTCAAAGCGGTACTTCTGCCCCGCATCGGGATATTTTTCGCGGTCCACTTCGGACAGGAACATGGCGAGCGGACGGATATACCGTTCCCGTCCGCCGTAGAGCGCGCGGTAGACGACGTACGTCTCCCCCGTCTCGCTGTGCGCCGCAGTCCCCTCCACATAATATAACTTTCCCTTGAAATGGCGGTACACGCCGTGAACGGTGAGCGTTCTCATACCAGCTCCGGATGCATTTGCGCGATCCATTCGTATGCGCCCTCGATGTCGGGCAAGTGGTAGGTGCCGAAGGGACAGACGACGGCAAGGTAACGCTTTTCGCCCGCCGTCTCATAGCCGACGCTGCAGACGACTTCCCACTTCAAAAAGAGTTTGTCGGCAACGGCGTCGCCGCTCTCCCGCCAGTACAGACCCGCCTCGCCCAGCCCGAGCATCCCCTTGGCGCGGACGAACCCCGCAATGCTGCGCGCGAGAAAGACGCCGCCCAGCACGCAGACGATGGCGCCCACGAGGGTCGCCTCCTGCCAGAACACGGCGACGAGCGCGCCCGCTGCCATGAGCACGGCGCTGAGCACGATATAGATGAGATTGCGGCGGCGCTTTTTTTCGTCGGGCAGGAGCAGCTTTGCCGTGAGCGGGAAGCGCGTGTCCGCCTGCTTTGCGCCGCGGGGCGGCCGTTCGCCCTGCAGTCTGAGCCCGCGTTCCTCCAGAATGCGGTAGAGGCGCTCCTTGCCGTCCGTCTCGATGAACGCTTTGGGCGCGCCGCCGCGCTTTTGGACGTAGTGCGCGGGGACTTCGAGCACGACGCTCCACTTCCCCTTTTCGCGCGGGGCTTTGCGCGTGCAGACAGAATGGCAAATGACTTCGCGGTACGGGATGCGGATGCGCGCCTTCTTGTACTGTTCCGACTCCGAGCGGATAAACAGCTCGCTCCCGCCGAACTGCGCGACCGTGCCGTCGCCCACATAAAAACAGTCCTCGCCGCAAAGCCGCTCCAGATAGTCGAGTTCCGCTTCCTGCACGCGCTGCGTGAGCACGCCCGTCCCGAACGCCGCCAGCGCAAGGACGACGGCGCCCCCCGCAAAAGCGCCCGTCAGGATATAGAGCAGCGTGTCGCGGGCGGGATCCCGCTCGCCCGTCTGCGTCAGGATGACAACGACGAGCACGCCGATGAGACAGGCGATGGCGAGAATGGCAAGCACGAACATCGCGCCGCCCGTGAATTTGCGGAGCGCGCGCAGCGAGCGCGCCTTCTTTTTGCGTGCCGCATCCTCCTGCGGCAGAGCGATCTCCTTCATAAATCCCTCCGTGAACAACGCGCGTGCCGCAAAGGACACGCGCCGGTTCAGTCCCTGTGGAAGAGGCGCAGCCTCTTCCAGGGAAAATAAAAGATGAGCGATAAAATTTGCAGCGGAACGCCGATGAGATAGATATAGTTGAGAGGCACCGCTTCAAGATCCAGCCCGCAGACGAGCGCCGTCAGATGGATGCAGGCGAGCACCGTCCATACGAGCACGGTGATGGCGGCGATACGCACCCACGGATAGTGCCAGACGCAGGAAAAGACGAGCACGACGATGGCGGAAGCCGGCACCGCGTACAAAAACGCCAGCCACATCCCGTGGAAGTGTCCCAGCCCGATGCCGCCGAACACGAACGCGGCGACGGCGACCAGCCAGCACAATCCGACGGAGAGCAGCATGACGATGATGCGGCGCAAGAGCCGCGTCCGCTTGGGCATGACTGGCGCGTCGTCGTGCTCGCGCACGAGATCGTCCACGCTGACGTTGAACAAGTCCGCGAGACGGATGAGGATGCGCACGTCGGGGATCCCGTTGCCCTGCTCCCACTTGGAGACCGACTTATCGGAGTAGTTGATCTTTTCGGCGAGCTCGAGCTGCGTCATATTCGCCATGCGCCTGAGGCGCATGATGTTTTTTCCGATGGTAACGGCAAGAAGGTCCTGATCTTCCATGGCTGTATTATACCCGATTTTTCGGGAGATGTCAATCGCAATCCATGATTCTACTGTGAGTAGAGCGTGAATTTCGCACTCTACTGCCAAAGAAAGTGGGGATAGAGTGCGTTTTTCAAAGAGTAGGTTGCATTTTGCGCGCCGCGCGCATATAATAAAAGAGCAACGGGGGAAACCGTTACGGGCGGCATCCGCCGCGATAAGGGGGCGGAAGGACCGAAGCGTCCTTCGCCGTATTTTGCCAAATACAGGTCAGATCCCAACTGAGCTGTAACTACTCTCCAATATTTTGCAAAAGCCTGCGGTCTCTGACCGCAGGCTTTTGCATCGGGCACAGACGCCCGTCACTTTTTCAGAACGAGCACTTCGTAGGGCTTCAGGGCGACGGTCCCCGTGCAGGCTCTCTTCCCGAGGAGTTCGGTATACATCCCGTGCAGCGTGAGAATGCCCTCCTTGCCCTCCGTCTCGACGGCAATGATGCCGTTTTCCGCTCCCGAGCGCGCGACGAGCGCGACATTGTCCGAGGCGTCCGCGACCGCCTCCTTGCCGATGAGGCGCAGGAGCGCTTCGGGCGAGGGAACGCTGCCGAGCACGATGACGCGCCCCTTACCGACGCGGTTGCAGGTGACGGCGGGCAGTCCTTTGAACTCGCCGTTCGCATATACGGCGAGCGCCTCCGCCCCGCGCAGTTCGTACGCGGCGTAGCATACGGAAAGCCCGAATTCGCCGCCGTCCGCCCATTGCGCGCGGTATACGTCGTTGCCGACGGGCAGGTCGTAGAGTTCGTACACGCCCGCCAGCTCCTCCAAAAAGGAGTGCGGCGCCTCCTTGTACTTGCTCGCACAGTCGGTCATGATGTCCGTCATGGGTCCGACGATCCAGGTACCGCCCTGCTCCACCCATGCGCGGACGCGCGCGGGCAGACCGTGCTCGTCCGCCGTGTAGAGGAAGGGCGAGATGAGGACGTCAAAGCCGTCGAGGGAGTGCGCCGTGTCGATGACGTCCACGTTGTGGCGGCGCAGCGGCGTGTGGAAGGCGTCGATGAGCGTCCTGCGATAGTCAAAGTTTTTGAGAAGGGGCGCGCTCTGCGTCTCGAGAACGGTCGTCGCGGAATAGTGCAGCGCGATCTTCGCCTCCACGCTGGAATTGACGAGGAACTCGCGGCAGCGTTCAAACTCTTTCGCCGCCTTTACGACCTCCTGCGTCACCCTGTACGCCCTGCCCGACGCGTTGTAGAGCGCGCCGTGTGCGATCTCATGTCCGTTGGGATGGGCGCGGAAGAGCCAGTACTCGACCATCTCGCCGCCCTTGGCAACGGGCAGCCAGGTATTGGCGTAGCAGGCGCCCTCGGGGCGGTAGCCGAACTCGGCAAAGGTGCTGCCGTTCCAGCCGACCTGCGTCTCCGTCACCCAGAAGGGCTTATCCTTGACGGTGCGCAGGAAGTCGTAGGCGAAAGCGGTACGGGGCAGCTCGGCGGCGGGCTCGTAGTGGTTGTACTGCACGACGTCCAGCTTCTCGTTCGTGTCATAATAGGGCAGAAGCCCCGTCGCCATCATGTCCGTTCCGACGGGCGCGTCCGAACAGCGGTGCAGAATGTCCGCCTGCTCGTTGACATAGGAGATGATGTTTTTGTTGTGGAAGCGTATCCACTCCGTCATCAGCGAGGGATGCTCCCATCTGCCGTGTACGGGCGGAACGATCTCCTCGAAGGACCTGTAGGTAAGCGACCAGCGCGCCATCCCCCACGCCTTGTTGAGCGCCCCGACCGTGCCGTACTTCTCCTTCAGATAGGCGTGAAAGCCCGCGCGGCAGTTGGGGCAATAACAGCCCTCGCCGTAGGGGAAGACCTCGTTATCGATCTGCCAGCCGATGACGGCGGAATGGCGCCCGAACGCCTCGCCGAGCTTTTGCGTGATGATGCGGTTTTTCTCGCGCATGACGGGCGAGGATTTGCAGGGATGGCAACGGGAAAAGATCTCTGTCTGCTCCTTGCTGCCGTAGACGATGCGCGTCTCGGGGTATTTGTCAAACAGCCACCTGGGCGGCGTGCAGCTCGGCGTACACATGATGACGTCGATCCCCGCCGCATACAGTTTGTCGACGACGTCCTTGAGCCAGCCGAGCGTAAAGACGCCCTCCTCCGGCTCCATATCCGCCCATGCAAACTCGCCCACGCGCACACAGTTGACGCCCGCCCGCTGCATCCGCTCGATATCTTTGTCCACCTCCGAAGGTTCCCATACTTCGGGGTAGTACGCCGCTCCGACATAGATCTTCTTCATCGTTACCTCTCTTTGCCGCCGCCGCGGCATTTTTTCCACGATATTATACCCGACGCCGAAGAAAATGTCAATACCCGCAGGAAAAAAAACGCGCGCCCGCGGCGATGCCGCGGGCGCGCGCCTGTCGCTCCCCCCTGCACACAAAAACCGCGGCATCGCCGCGGTATGGTGTCAATATTTATCGACGGTAACGGACTTGATGACGATGGGCATGGAGACAGGCGTCTCAAAATCGTCGGTGAGCCCCGCCGTCTGCACGCTGCGGAAATAGTCGTAGCGGTTGAGCGGCATGGCTTCCTGCGCCGTCGTGAAGGTGTCGTCCTCGTCCAGCGTGTCCTCGTACTCGTTGATGGCGGCAAGGAGACCGTTGGTCATCTCCTCGTTATAGTTGGTCGCCATACCGATGACGCAGTACGTCGCATCGGCAGAGGCACGAGATTCGCCCATGAAGGTATAGAAGAGAGAGGTCGTGCTGTTGTAGCCGTAGCCGAGCTCCTGATAGGCGTTGCCGTCGTTGTCTGCGCCGCCGTCCGCACGCTCGACCCAAACCGTCTCTCTGCCCTCGCCCTTGTCGGTATAGTACATGACGAGCGCGCCCTCTTCGTGGACGTACTCCTTGCCGTTCTCCTGCTCGACGCCGTTCGCCGAGAACTCGCCGTAGACGGAATAGAGCGGGATGGTGCGCGCCTCATCCGCCCAGACGGACTGCGTGAAGGTGATGTCCTTCTCCTCTTCGAGGCGCTTGACCTCTTCGAGATAGTTGACCTCCACAAGTTCTCCGTCCACAAGGCGGTAACCGCCCGCCTTCATCGTGTAATTCTGATAATCGTGTACGACCAGTCCGTCGTAAAAGCCCGCGTCGGCAAGCTCGATGAAGTGCTGCACCGTCTTGGGCGCGTCCACGCGCGAAAGGACGTAATGCACGGCATAGTCCTCGCCGTTGAAGGAATAAGTGATGGTAACTTCGGGATCGTTGGACGTCGTGCAGCCCGTGAACATGGCGGCGGTTCCTGCGGCAAGCAGAGCGGAGACGCCGATCGCAGCGGCACGGTTGAGAAGTTTCTTTTTCATAGCGATATCTCCAGATGTTTCCCCTTTATTGTACCTTGAAAAAGCAAATTCGTCAAGTGGTTTCCCCGAATTGTGCATGAAAATCTTGTGTTTTTGCGCCCGATCGGGCACTTTACAGCCGAAAAAGAGAAGATGCGCCGCGTTTTTCTCCCGTCGCACTCTCATCCGCCCCTCCCCCGCCGCGGCGGAAAATGTTTTTAAGCATCATTTCGGGAAAACCCATTGACAATTCCGTTGCCGCGTGCTAATATTTTATTGTAAAGGATTGTATATGGAGAGATCATGCGCAAAACGGGCATGATCCTCCGATCAGAGAAGGAGGCGCTTCCGATGGGGATTTGATTTTGCAACAGCAAGCCGATCAAGAATGACCATGATCTGAAAAAAAGGGGGTATATCATGAAAACACTGACTAAAATTTATGCCTGCATCGCTGCCGCGGCATCGCTGTTTGCGGCGGCGCTCTGCGCGGGGTGTACGACGGAAGATTCACTGTTGATTGAATTACACACCTGGGAGAATACTTCCGGTGTTCCCAACAATGTGATCGCAATTTCCTTTGATGACAGAGACGTCAATGTAAAGATATCTGCGGCAACAGGTGTTTTTTGGGATAAAAACAGCGGATCGTATGTGAACGAGACAGAAAGAGCAGCAGTTGATTTTGAAATCAGTTGGTATTATAGAGGAGCGGAAGAGTTTACGCAAGACTTTGTCCGTATTATGTTATTAAAGAGTGACCTTGCCGTCGGCTGCGCCGTCATCAAGATCGAGCCCACAAAATCGTGGTACTCTGCCGCTGTATGTGAAAAAATTCTTTATAGACAGCCTGTTCCGATACAGCAAGCCGAATCGGAGATCGAACAGATCGTATTAGAAAATCAATAAAAAGGAGTACAAGATCAAAAAATAACATGGATCAAGGCGTCTCCTTTTATGTCCGTATCCGTTTCCATACATAAAAAACAGGCGATCACAAACGATCGCCTGTGCAAGTCCCCTTCCGATATGAACGCGGCACGCGGGACGAAAAAAAGCTCCGCCGAAGCGGAGCTTTTTCGTGATCGGATCACTCGAGGACGGCGGTAGCGCCTGCTTCCTTGAGCTTTGCAAGAGCAGCCTCTGCATCTGCCTTCGGCACGCCTTCCTTGAGGACGCCGAGACCTTCGACCGCCTTCTTCGCCTCTGCAAGGCCGAGACCCGTGAATTCGCGGACGACCTTGATGACGCCGATCTTGTTTGCGCCGAAATCCTTGAGGACGATGTTGAACTCGGTCTTTTCCTCTTCTGCGGGAGCAGCCTCTGCTGCGCCTGCCGCACCTGCAACGGCGACGGGAGCGGCAGCGGAAACGCCGAACTCCTCCTCAAGCGCCTTGACGAACTCGTTGAGCTCGACAACGGTCATCGCCTTGACTTCTTCGATAAACTTCTGGACATCCATGATCAAATTCTCCTTTTCTTTTTAAGATTTCTGACCCGCGATGGCGTTCATGACATACGCGAGGTTTGCGATGGGCGCCTGCAGGCAGCCGACCATCTTGGCAAGCAGCACCTCTCTCGAAGGGATGGCTGCGAGCTTCTTCACGCCCTCGGCGTCCACATAGGCGCCTGCGACGTATGCGCTCTTGGGAACAAGTTTCTCTTCGAGCGCGGGGTTCTCTTTGACTGCCTTTGCAATGATGGAGCAGCCGCTCGTCTCATCGGGGCAGAACACGAACGCAGTCGCGCCGTTCAGGTCGTTGTCGAACGCCGTAACGCCCAGCTCATCGAATGCCTTGCGGACAAGGGTGTTCTTGTACACCTTGTACTCGCACTGCGCGTCGCGGAACTTGCCGCGCAGCGCCGTGACTTCGGCAACGGTGAGACGGTCGTATTTGGCGAGGACGACGGACTTGCTCGCAGAGATCTTTTCCTTGATCTCTTCGACGACTGCCTTCTTCGCTTCAAAATTAGCCGACATGATTACCTCCGTAAAACTCCTTTCGGAGCCGCATTAAAAAACTTCCGCACCGCAGACAGGCACGGAAGTGGAAAATACAGATGTATTTCGTTCCTACCTCGACGGGATATTGAGCCTTGCGGCACCCGTTGTCTGCGGTATATGACAATTGTAGCACAGAGCGGAAAAACCGTCAAGCGATTTTACGCCCTTTTTAACCTCTGTTGAAGGCAACTTTGACGCCGGGGCCCATCGTGCTGGTGAGGGTGACGCTCTTGACGTACTGACCCTTGGCTGCGGCGGGCTTTGCGCGGACGATCGCGTCCATCAGCGCGTTGAAGTTCTCGAGGATCTTCTCGGTGCCGAAGCTCTTCTTGCCGATGGGGCAGTGGATGATCGCCGTCTTATCGAGACGGTACTCGACCTTACCTGCCTTGACTTCCTGCACCGCGCGCGCGACGTCCATCGTGACCGTACCCGACTTGGGGTTGGGCATCAAGCCCTTGGGGCCGAGGATACGACCGATACGACCGACCATACCCATCATGTCGGGCGTGGTGATCATGACGTCGAAGCCGAACCAGTTCTCCGTCTGGATCTTCTGGATCATCTCCTCCGCGCCGACGAAATCTGCGCCCGCCGCCTGTGCAGCGTCCGCTCTCTCGCCCTTGGCGATGACGAGGACCTTCTTGGTCTTACCGGTACCGTTGGGCAGGACGAGGACGCCTCTGACCTGCTGATCCGCCTGACGGGGATCGATACCCAGACGAACGTGAAGCTCCACGGTCTCGTCGAACTTTGCCTTTGCGTTTTCGAGCACGATGCCGACCGCTTCGCCCGCTTCGTATGCGCGCTGCTTGTCGTACGTTTTGATGCTCTCAGCGTACTTTTTACCGTATTTCATCCATAACCTCCCGTGGTTCCTGCGAGGATCGCTCCTCTCCCACTCACTCCTCGACCGTGACGCCCATGCTGCGCGCCGTACCCTTGATCATGCTCATCGCGCTCTCAAGCGTCGTGCAGTTGAGATCGGGCATCTTGAGCTTTGCGATCTCTTCGACCTGCGCCTTCGTCAGCTTGCCGACCTTGACCTTGTTGGGGGTCGCGCTCGCCGTCTCCAGCCCCAGCGCCTTCTTGATAAGGACGGGTGCGGGCGGGGTCTTCAACACGAACGTGAACGAACGATCCTGATAGATCGTCATCACGACGGGAATGATGAGCCCTTCCTGCCCTGCCGTCTTGGCATTAAACTCCTTCGTGAAGCCGGGGATGTTGATGCCGTGAGGGCCGAGCGTCGAACCGACAGGGGGGCCGGGCGTCGCTTTCCCTGCAGGGAGCTGCAACTTGACGACTGCCGTAACTTTCTTTGCCATTGTTACTTCCTCCGTTTGTGGTACATACAAGGCGGCAGAAAAGAAGATTTACCGTCTCTCCCACATATTCTAAACGCTTTTGCAAGCGGAAGAATCTTACGATTCCGATTGTTCGGGCGTTTCGGCGCCCTCGGGGACTTTCTGCATCTGGACGTACTCCACTTCGACGTCCTGCTGCCTGCCGAACATGACGATGGAGACCTTGGCGCGCTGCGTCTCGGGATTGATCTCGCGGATGGTGCCGACAAAGCCTTCCAGAGGCCCGTTGTCGATCGCGACCCTGTCCCCCACCTCGAAATCGGCGTCGGCGACATACTCTTCCAGGCGCAGACGGCGGATCTCCTCCTCCTTCATGGGGATGGGACGACCCTGCGGGCCGCAGAAGCCCGTCACGCCGCGCGTGTTCGTCACAAGATACCAGATCTGGTTGGAATAGATCATCTTGATAAAGACGTAGCAGGGAAGGAGCTTGCGCTCTACGACCTTCTTTTTGCCGTTCGCCTTTTCTTCGATGGTCTGTTCCGTGGGGATCTTGACGTCAACGATACTGTCCTGCAGGTTGTTGTTTTCGATGAGCCGCAGAAGACTCTCCTTCACCATGGCTTCGTAGCCGGAATAGGTGTGAAGGATATACCACTTCGGTTCGGTGTCTACGTTTGCCATATTGTTTCTCCCGCAGAAGTTATGCGCCGAGACCGATCATGAGCTCCAAAAGCGCCGAGAGCCCGTAGTTGATCGCGGTGACGATGATCGTGAAGATGAGGACGATGACCAGGACCACGCCCGTCGCTTTGAGCGCCTTGCCGAACGTGGGCCAGGTGACGCGCTTGAGTTCGGAGAAGGTCTCCTTGATCCTGCGCCCCATGCGCACGAAGATGTTGGGCTTTTTATTCTTTGCGGGCGCCTTTTTGCGCTCGGCGTCGTTCTTTTTTGCGGGAGCTGCAGCTTCCTGCACCTCGTTAGACTTCTTTGCCATACTCTTTCCCCTTCCGTGGGCTTACTTGGACTCTTTGTGTACCGTGTGCTTCTTGCAGGTGGGGCAGTACTTCTTCAGCTCGAGACGGTCGGGATCGTTGCGCTTATTCTTGAAGCTGTCGTAATTGCGGTTTTTGCACTCCGTACACTCGAAAGTGATCTTCATTCTCGTGGATTTCGTAGCCATGGGTTGAAAACTCCATACAAAAAAATTACACCCCTTTCGGTGCGTGGTTATAGTTTAGCACAATCGCCGCGGGGTGTCAACTTTTTTTCCGACCTTTTTGCGGTTTTTTGAAATATTTTGCAGTCTGTTCCGCGCACGGCTGCCGCGGATGCGGCGGCGTGAAGAGATGCGGCGCACCTGCGGAGAAAAGGGCGCGTCCCGCCCGCTCTTTGCGCCGCGCCTTCCCCCATCCCGGGACGGAACACGGGCATTCCCGTGCGCATGACACCTGCTGCTGCGGCTTGAAGAGAAGCGGCGCACCTGCGGAGAAAAGGGCGCGTCCCGCCCGCTCTTTGCGCCGCGACTTCCCCCATCCCGGGACGGAACACGGGCGTTCCCGTGCGCATGACACCTGCTGCCGCGGCGTGAAGAGAAGCGGCATTCCTGCGGAGAAAATGACGCGTCCTGCCCGCTCTTTGCGCCGCGCCTTCCCCCATCCCGGGACGGAACACGGGCGTTCCCGTGCGCACATTACGCCGGCTGTACCACGAGAGAACACGCTCCGCTCCCGCTATTTTTTCCGCGCAAAAGAGCGGCGCCGAGGCGACGCCGCACGGAAAGAGCACCCCGTGATCTTGCCCGGGGGTCTCTTTCCGCGGCGTTCGGCAGAGGGTGCGCGGCACGTTCAGAGCATGAAAAAACCTGCCCTTGCGAGCAGGTTTTTTCTTCATTCAACTTTCGTTGAAATTTCTAAGGTTATTCCGCTGCGGGATATGCAACGTTCTGACCGGTGATCGTGACGCCGTCAGCCGTGACCGTAGCACCGTCCAGCGCGAAGCCGAGCGTGTACATACTGTCTGCCATGCCGCCGATCGTCCAGGTATCCGTACGGGTCGCCTTTCCTTCCGCATCGAGAAGTTCGTACACAACGGTCATCGTATCGGTCTCGGTGTCGAGAGTAACGGTGATCCTCGTTGCAGCCGTCTTCTTCGCTGCGGTGAATGCAGGCGCGTCCTCATCGGACACAAAGCCGGGAGCAGTCATCGTCGTGGAGCCGTAAGGTGCGTTCCAGACAAGAGCGTTATTTGCATCATAGCTTGCATAGTCGCCCGCGGGACGGACAAAGTACATCAGCTTGCCGGAAGCAGACTTGATCTGAACGACGATACCGTTCCAGCGATCTGTACCCGCGTCTGCGTAAGTGCCTTCCAGAACGACCTTATTGTTGCCGACGATCATGACAGGCGTCGTACCGCTTGCCCAAGGGGAAAGCGCGGGCTTGCCTTCAACGCTGTACTCCGCTTCGACCTCCGAATAGGTGCCGCCGCAGATGGAGCAGACGCCCGTCTCTTCGTCGAAGTCATGTGCGCAAACGACTTCGCAGACAGAGCAAACGCCGTTCACATAGGTATGCGTCGTGTGGTCGGGATCGACCTTACCGCAGGCAACGCACTTGCCCTGCACATAGACGTGGCGGTCGCTGTCTTCGGTATGCGCGGGATTAAGTTCGCCGCAAGCAATGCACTGATCGTAAGAAGCCGATGCCTTATCTTCCACATAGACGTGAGGATACTCCTCGGTGCCATGCTTGGGATTGAGAACGCCGCAGCCCTCTGCCGTGCAGTGATCGTAAGCGGAGGAAGTCTTATCCGTGCTCCAGGTATGAGCGGAAGGATAATCTGCCTTGACATCCTGATAGTTGCTGTAACGGAGCAGCGCACCCGCCGCATCAACTGCGCCGACTTCAACGATCGCGAAGTTCGCGCTCGCGACGCCGGAACCTGCGACCGTGACGCCGTTCTTCTCCGCAATGGTAAGGAAGAACTTCACCATCTCGGGGATGGTCGTCCCGTTCGAGGAAGCGTGCTCGCTCGTGTAGTGGATCTTCAGCGCGCCGTTGACATAGTAGAAGATGCCGTCCTCGGGATCGATAACGATCGTCGTGTAGCCGCTTCTCGTTTCCTGATAAGGGGAGACGCCACCTTCGATCTGCGAACCCGCTGCCATACCGGGATACAGGTTGCTGCCTGCCATCTTCTTGGCAAGTTCGAGCATTTCGCCCTCAAGGCCATCGGTATTGACGTTCCAAGGATCGAACGTACCGCCGCTGACGATGAGGTTGTTGGTAGCGGTCTTGACGATATGCATCGCCCAGTCGTCCGCACTCGTGATATTGTACTCGTAAGAAACAGTGATGCCCTTTTCGGCTGCGCCTGCAAGAGCGCCGGTCGTGAAGGCGATCGCAGACTCGGAATAAACCGCGCCGCACTTCGCGCACTGCATCGTGCCGTGCTTGCCTTCGACTTCCTCAAACTGATGCATTGCAGGGTTGATGGTAAGATCGCCGTAGAACACGACTTTGCCGTCGACCGTAAGCGGACGCCCCGTGACAGACGAAGTGTAGCAATCTTCGCTCTTGACGATGTCTACGGGTTCGGCGTCGATCGTAACGGGAACGATGCCGTCCTTGGTGACGTGGAGCGCGTTCATCTCGTCCTGCGTGACGCCGTACTCGAAGTAGAAGTCCGCCGTGTCGGTGATGCCGAGCTTCGCGATATCGATCGACTGAACGATGACGAAGCTGTTGTCGACGTCGTAAGCGTTGTCGGAATCAAGCGTACCGTTGAAGGTGAACGTCGCGTTGATCGTGCCTGCCGCAGCAAGCTCCGCATCGGTGTAGACGATGAGACCCTCTTCATACTTCGCGCCGATCTCGGTGAACTTGAGATCCTTGCCGCCCGCGTTGACGTTGACGACCATGTCGCCGATGGTGAGGTCGGTTTCGACAATGTTCTCGGTCGCCTTGACAACGACGAAGCAGAGCTTGCCGCCGTCCACCGTGAAGTAGCCCTTGTTGCCGCCGACTTCGACGACGGGGCTGCCTTCTGCCGCGACGGGTTCGCCGTAGTAGATATAGGTGAGGTTGTTCTCGGTCGTACGGAAGTTGACGAGCGCATAAGCATCCCCGCCGATTTCCATAGGACCATACGAAAGCGTGAGTGTGAGCGTCGTGACGCCGTTCGCTTCTTCGACCTTGGAGGTGTACGCCTCGCCGCCGCGGAATTTGCCCGATGCCTCGAGAGCATCCGTCGCGACAAGCATACCGCTGATATCGGAGACGCCGACCTTCGCGCTTGCATAGGTCTCGCTGTCGACGGTGTAGACGACGGTGACCGTCGCGCCCGTGTTCGCAGGGATGGCGGTCAGTTCGCCCGTGTAGCCTTCGACCGCGATATCCGTGATCTGGACGGAGTAGATCGGAGCCGTGACCTTGGAGACGTCGATGACGATCTCGGTATCCTGTGCGCCCGTGATGGTCGCGGTGGTGACGTCGCCGCCCGTCGTGACCTTCACATCGAAGTAATCTTTGTTCGCACCCTCGAGGATCTCGGCAATGCCGCTCGTTGCAGGGGTGCCGAGGTCGGTACCATAGACGCGAAGGACGATATAGCCCGTACCCTTGCCCGCATCGGAAGGCGCCGCGACCGCTCTGCCCACAGGCGTGATGACGACCTTGGCGGGGCTTCCGTTGTCGGAGCCGAACCCGACGTTGCCGAGTGCGGCGCTCTCGCCAGAGCCGTAAACTTCGGTGACGCTGTTCTCGGTGATCGAGCTGATGAAGTCGTCGTCGCCGAGGGACATTTCGTCGTAAGCGGTGACGCTGCCCGACTTGACCATGATGCGGAAGTCCTTATCGGTCACGAGCAGGCGATCGGTCTCGCCGAGCGTGACCCACTCTTCGCCGCGCTTGACCTGCAGCGAGAAGCCTTCGGGATCGACCTGACGGTCGTCGTTCGCATACTTGACCTTGACGTTGCCTTCGAGATCTTCGAGGTTGAACGCCTGACCTGCGACATAGTTCTTGATCGCATCGTCGCCGAGGCCGGTAAAGACGACCTCTTCAAGCTTCTGCTGCTCGACGACTTCCATGCGGTCAAATTTCATTTCGGTATAGTCCGCGTGGACAATGGTATCAAAAGAAGCATCCGCGTATTCATCGGGGATCTTGATGCGCGCGGTGAGCGTGTCGCCCGCGGCGCCGTCGCTGCCGTTGTAGACGGTGTAGACGAGCTCGATGATGTTGTCGTTGCGGAAGGTGTAGCTCAGGGAGATCTCCTGCACATCGGTGAACGTACCCGTGGAGAGCGCGGTACCGACGGAGGACGCCGCCCAATCGCCCCACGTGCTCGTGTCTGCGGGAGGATTGAGGGGATCGAAATCGCCCCATGCTGCGGGAAGGTTGGTGTTGGAACCGTTGGAGCTGTAGTTACGGGTATCATCGCTGCCGCCGACAAGGCCCGCAAGCATACGGGTGCCGTAACGGGAAACGCCGTTGTTGCCGATACCGTTCATCAGGACCCAACCGTCCGCACGGACGATGACGGACATACCGCCCTGATAATTCGGGGACGACTTGAAGAGAGAGGTGGACGCGTCGAAATCGCGCAGCGCGATACCGATGTTGGGATAGTACCAGACGCTTCCATCGGGCAGGTTGTAGTTCTGCGCCGTGCCATAGAGCGTGACGGTCATGCCCTTACGGATGGTGCCTGCGGTCATCGTGTTGACGACGGTTTCGTAATCGCCCTGATCGACGGTGCCGAAGGGCGTGAGAAGTTCCAGATCGCCCTTGGACGTATCGTTGGCGGTGCCGCCGTGGAAGTCACCCTTCGAACCGACAATGACGGACTCATACTCGCCTTCGCCGAGTTCGAACACGGTCTTGGCAGCGCCGCACTGGCAGCTTGCCGTACCCGTCTCGTCGGGCTCGCCGAACGCGTGGTCGATGCGGATGTTGAGCGAGTTGGTGAGCGCAACGCCCTCTTCGCCGCAATCGAACTTGTCGGTCGACATGAGCTTTGCCGACGCAAGATAGTTGCCGACGGCGTCCCAATCGACTTTGCTGAAGTCGTAGGTCAAGACGTCGCCTTTGACGACCTGCACGCGCGACTCACCGGAAACGGTGACCTGCACGTTGAGATCGCCTGCTGCCTCCTGCACCAGCGCGGCACGAGCTGCATCGTCTGCTGCTGCCGCAACTTCGGCATCGGTCAGCGTGACGGTAGCGGTATCCGACTGGAACCGTACGCTCGTGACCTTGCCTTCCGTCTCGGAAGGAGTTTCCGGATCTTTATCAGGATCCTTCTGCTCCTCCGGCACGCAGGCAAACAGACACAGCGACATCATGAGCGAAAATAAAATAACCAGAACGGTCTTTAATTTTCTCATAGTCTTGTTTGTCCTCCCCCTTTAATAAAGTTTACATTTTTCGCCATTGAATCAATGGTATCATAATTCTACAACAAATCTTGCATACTGTCAATACATTTTTGGGAAAATTTTTCGCCAAAATGTGCGGTTTTCCCCTTTTTTTGCCCTATTCAGTTTGCCCGCCGCAGGCAGGATCATGCGCCGCCATATAAAAAAAACGGGAAACGGCTGCCTGCCGCTTCCCGCCGCGCCGCCTCATACGGCGGCAAGATGTTTCAAGGAAAGATCGAGGATGGGCGCGCTGTGCGTGAGCGCCCCCGAAGAGATGTAGTCCACGCCGAGCGAGGCGTAATAGGCGATGTTTTCCGCCGTGACGTTGCCGGAGATCTCCGTCTTTGCCCTGCCCTTGGCGCGGCGCACCGCCTCTTTGAGGTCGTCCTTCATGTTGTCGAGCATGATGATGTCCGCCCCCGCCGCGAGCGCCTCGTCGAGCTGGGAGAGCGTCTCCACTTCGATCTCGACGGCGCGCACGAAGGGCGCATAGGCGCGGGCGCGCTCCACGGCGCGGGCGATGCCGCCCGCCGCGCCGATGTGGTTGTCTTTGAGCAGCACGCCGTCCGAGAGGTTGAAGCGGTGGTTGCGCCCGCCGCCCACGGTGACGGCGTACTTTTCAAAGGAACGCAGCAGCGGGGTGGTCTTGCGGGTGTCGAGCAGCACCGTACCCGTCCCCTCCAGAAGATCCGCCATGCGGCGGGTGTACGTCGCGATCCCGCTCATGCGCTGCAAAAAATTGAGAGCCGTGCGCTCGCCCGACAAAATGGCGCGCATATTGCCCGAGACCTCGGCGATGAGCGTCCCCTTCTGTACGCGCGCGCCCTCCTCTGCATGAAAGACGACCTCCGCGGTCTCGTCCAGCAGGGAAAAGACGCGGGCAAAGACGGGCAGCCCCGCGACGACGCCCTCCGCCTTGGCGATGAGGTCGGCTTTGCCGCGCGCGTCCTCCGCCACGACGGCGTTTGCCGAGACGTCCTCCCACGGGATATCCTCCCGGAGGGCGGCGAGCAGCGTCTCGTCCCAGTGCAGTTTTTCAGTGACCTTGCTCGTGTTCACGGTCTACCTCCTTGCGGACGCGCGCGTGACGCGCGTCCTCTGTTTTCCTGTCGTAAATTTGTTCGGGGATGCACGCCGTACCTTCGGCGGCGCGCCCTTTGGCGATGTCCGCCGCCGCGCGGCGGGCGAAGATGAGCGCTTCCAGCAGCGAATTGGATGCGAGGCGGTTCCTGCCGTGTACGCCGTTGCAGCACGTCTCGCCCACGGCGTAGAGATGCGGCACGTTGGTCCTGCCCGAAAGATCGCTCTTGACGCCGCCCATAAAATAATGTTGGGCGGGCACGACGGGGATGGGTTCGGAGAGGACGTCGTAGCCCTCCTCGCGGCAGCGCTCCACGATGCCGGGGAAGTGATGCAGCAGGGTCTGCGCCCCGCCCGCGACCGTGGTGAGGTCGAGACGGACGAACTTGCTGCCCTCCCGCCGCATCTCGCTGCGGATGGCTGCCGTGACGACGTCGCGCGGCAGCAGCTCGTCCACGAACCGTTCGCCCGCGGCGTTCAGCAGCTGCGCGCCCTCGCCGCGCACCGATTCGGAGATGAGGAAGCGCCTGCCGCGGCGCTCGGTATACAGCGTCGTGGGATGGAACTGCACATAGTCGAGGTGCTCGGTCGCGACGCCGTGTTCGAGGGCGACGCCCACGCCGTCCCCCGTCAGGATGCGGAAGTTCGTGGAGTGCGGGAACAGCCCGCCCACGCCGCCCGTCGCGAGCACGGTGTTGCCCGCGCGCACGGCGGTGAGCACGCCCGACTTGTTGTCGCGCAGCACGGCGCCGAGGCATTGCGTCTTTTGTTCGTCGAAGAGAAGGTCGACCATCGTCGTATACGGCAGCAGGGTGACGTTCGCACACCTGCGCACCGCGCGCAGAAGATGGGAACTGATCTCCTTTCCCGTGCAGTCGGCATGGAAGAGGATGCGCGGACGGGAATGCGCGCCCTCCCGCGTGTAGACGAGCCCGCCGCCCGCGTCGCGCTCGAAGCGCACGCCGTAGGAGATGAGTTCGTCGATGGTCTCGCGCGAGTGGCGGATCATGCAGCGCACGGTTCCGGGATCGTTCTCGTAATGCCCCGCGCGCATGGTGTCCTCGAAATAGCTCTGCTCGTCCCCTTTGTCGTGCAGGACGCAGATGCCGCCCTGTGCCAGAAAGGAGTCGCTCTCCCGCGGGCCGCCCTTGCAGACGAGCAGCACGCGCTGCGAAGCGGGCAGATGCAGGGCGCAGTTCATGCCCGCGACGCCCGCGCCGACGACGAACGTATCGGTATAGATGGTATTCATTGTGCCAGCTCCAGCATCCTATGCAGGGCGCGCCTTGCCCCTTCGGCGACGGCGGGCGCGACCTCGACGGGCGTCCCCTCCCCCGCAAAGGCGCGGCGGAGCGCCTCCGTCGTGATCTTCTTCATGTCCCCGCAGACAAAATCGGGGCGCAGAAGGTAGAACTTCTTGTGCGGGCAGCGGCGGGAGAGCTCATAGAGCGTCCCCTCCTCCGTGCCGATGATCAGTTCCTCCGCGCGGCTGCGTTCGGCAAAGGCGATGATCTCCGCCGTCGAGCCGACGCAGTCCGCCTGCGCGCACACACGGGCGGGACACTCGGGATGCACCAAAAGCTGCGCCGCGGGATGCGCCGCGCGCGCCGCGCGCACCTCCTCCTCCGTCGCCGCGTCGTGGACGGGGCAGCAGCCGTGTCCGAAGTAGAAATTCTTTTCGGGGAGCTGCGCCGCGACGTAATGCCCGAGGTTGGGATCGGGGATGAAGTAGATGTTCTTTTCTTTGAGGCGGGAGACGATCTTCACGGCGTTGGAACTGGTGACGATGACGTCGGAGAGCGCCTTCAGCCGCGCCGAGGAATTGATATAGGTGACGACGGCGAGATCGGGGACGGTCCCGCGCATATGTACGATCTCCTCTTCGGTCGCACGGTCCGCCATCGCGCAGTGCGCGTCCGCCACGGGAAGGATGACCTGCTTTTCGGGGCAGAGGATCTTGGCGCTCTCCCCCATGAAGGAGACCCCGCAGAAGATGATGACGGGCTTGTCGCTCGCGACCGCCTTGCGCGCGAGGGCAAAGCTGTCCCCCACAAAGTCCGCCGCCGCCTGCACCTCGCCCGGGACGTAATAGTGTGCGAGGACGAGGGCGTCCTCACGTCCGATCGGTTGCATATTCCGTTTCCTCCCAAATACGGCGGACCCCGTCCCGCCAAATTGTTCTCAGTATAGACATTTTTTGCAAAAAGTCAAGTCATTCGGCAGACATTGCCGCAAGATGCAGGTATTCCGTGAGTGCGGAGAGCCCGACGCCCACCTGACGGGCAAAGTACGCGCCCAGCAGGCGCAGCGCCCGCACGGCGCCGTCCGCGGGGAAGGCTCCCCCCTCCTGCGCGGCGCGGACGGCAAGGTAGGTGCTCTCCGACGCAGGCACGCCCTCCTCCGTACACCCGCCGCAAAAGAAGGCGCCGTCCGCAAAGGAAAAGCGCATCCTGCCCGAGGGGATCTTTCCGCAGACGGGACAAGCCCCCGCCTCCGGAGGATAGCCCGCGTAGGACAACGCGGACAGCAAAAACCTGACGAGCGCGAGCGGCTCGTCTTTGCACAGCTCTTTGAGGGCGGTGACGGCGGCGACGAGCAGTTCGCCCGCCTGCATCCCCTCGAGCGCGAGCCTGTCGCACGCCTCGGTGACGGCGGCGGCGGCATAAAAGCGCCCCACGTCCTCGCAGACGGCGGGAAAGCCGTCGTAGAGGGAGGCGGAAGTCACCGTGTTGCGCCCCGCGCGCGAGGCGAACACATACTCGGCAAAACAAAAAGGCTGGGCCGCGAACCGCAGTTTCGCGCCCGCCCTCCTGACGCCCTTGAAGCAAGCGGAGACCTTCCCCCGCTCCGCCGTGAGCAGCGTTGCCATCCTGTCGTTTTCCCCGTAGTCCGCCGTCCGCAGAAGAAGGGCGTCCGCCTTGAATTCCATATCGTATTTCCCGTGTGAGGGGCGCGCCGCGCCCCGCGCTCAGAGATGCCTGAGCCGCTGATAGAGCATATAGTAACTGAGGCTTCCCGTCTGTTCGAACAGCTCCCAGGCGAGCTGCGCCGCATCCTTTTCCCGCATACGGACAGTATGTGCGCAAGACGCGGGGCTATTCCTCTTCGCCGTAGCCGAACTCTTTGATGAGCCGCGCGCTGTCCCTCCAGTCCTCGCGCACTTTGACGTACACCGTCAGAAAGACCTTCCCGCCCAGGAACTTTTCCATATCCTGCCGCGCGAAGGAAGCGACTTCCTTCAATGCCCGCCCCTGCCTGCCGATGAGGATGGCTTTGTGGTTGGCTTTTTCGCAGACGATGTCCAGGTTTACCTCGTACGTCCCGTTGTCGCGGCGGGAGAAGGTGTTGACGATGACCGCGACGCCGTGCGGGATCTCCTTGGCGTATTTCAAAAGGATCTTCTCGCGCATGAGTTCGGCGAGCATGAACTTTTCGCTGCGGTCGGAGACGACGTCGTCCGGAAAGAGCTTGTCTCCCTCGGGCAGCATGGCTGCGATGCCCTCCTCCAGCTTTTTGAGATTGCGCCCCTTGCGCGCAGAGACGGGGTAGATATCCTCCTCCACTCCCCACTCGGCGAGTTTGCGCACATGGACGGGGATGTTCTCCGCGGGCATGATGTCCGTCTTGGTAAAGGCGACGATGAGCGGCACGCCGAGGGAGGCGTACTTTTTGATGAGCGCCGCGTCCTCCTCCGTGACGCCGTCATGCCCGTCAAGGACGTACAGGATGGCGTCCACGTCGCGCGAGACGGTCTCCGTCGTCTTCATCATGACGCTCGTCAGCGCGTTGCGCTGGCGGTAAAGCCCCGGCGTATCGACAAAGACGATCTGATGCTCCGCGCGCGTCAGGACCCCGAGGATCCTGTCCCGCGTCGTCTGCGGCTTGGGCGAGACGATGGCGACCTTTTCGCCGACCAAAACATTGATGAGCGTGCTCTTCCCCGCATTGGCGCGCCCGATCACAGCGACCGTTCCGCTTCTCACGATTCCCTCCGAAGGTCAAGTTTCTGCATGACCGTTTCCTCTTTTTCGCGCATTTCGCGCTTTTGCTCCTCGGTCTCATGATCGTAGCCGAGGCAATGCAGCAGCCCGTGTACGGCGAGATACCAGAGCTCGCGCTCGAAGGTATGCCCGTACTCCGCCGCCTGTTCGCGGGCGCGCTTTTCGCAGATGACGATGCTGCCCAGAAAGACGGTATCCGTCTCGGGATCGAAGCAGTCGACGCGCTCCTTCTTTCGGATCGGCACGCCCTTGACGCCGTCCATCGAAGGAAAACTCAGCACGTCGGTGACGCGGTCGACCCCCCTCTCGCGGGCGTTGAGCGCGCGGATCTCCTCCTCGGAGACGCAATAAATTTCCGCCGAGAGATCGTCCCCCTCCCACAGCCCGTCCATCGCCTCCGAAAGGCGGGAGAGCCCCTCTTCGGGCAGGTCGGAATCAAACAGGATCTTCACTTCTTGTCCTCCTTGACCGCCTTCCTGTCGCGGTTGAAGCGGATGGCGGGGTATTCCACACGGTGATGGTGGACGCCCGAGAGCGTCTCGACGAGCGTGCGGCGGATGACGGACAGATCGCGGATGGTGATGGCGCAGTCTGCGAACTGGTCGAGATCCATGCGCTCCTCGATGATGGTGCGGATGGTGCGTTCCACCTTTTCGGGCGAGCGGTCCTTGAGGGCGCGCGTCGCCGCTTCGGACGCATCCGCGATCATGACGATCGCCGCGATGCGCGAGCGGGGCGTGGGACCGAGGTAGGAATAGTCCTTGACGTCCGCCTCGCCGCCCGAAAGGCGCATCGCCTTGTCGTAGAAGTACTTGATGGGCAGGGTGCCGTGATGCTCGCGCGCGACGTCCGCAATGAGTTTGGGGAAGTGCGCCGCGGTAAGAAGTTCGTAGCCGTCCCGCGCGTGCGAACGGATGATGTCCGCCGAGAGTTCGGGCATGAGTTCGTCATGAACGTTGTAATCGGTCTGGTTTTCGGTAAAGCAGTCGGGCTGCTTGAGTTTTCCCACGTCGTGATAGTATGCCGCCGCACGCGCGAGCTCGGCGTTTTCGCCGATGGCGACGGCGCAGGACTCCGCAAGCTGCGCGACGACGAGCGAATGATTGAAGGTTCCGGGCGCCTCCTGTTTGAGACGCACGAGAAGGGGCGCGTTGGTGCTGGTGAGTTCGCGCAGACGGAACACCGTCAGGCGGTTGAAGAGCTTTTCAAAGACGGGAAGCCCCGCGAGCGCGAGGATGCCCGAGACGACGCAGCCGAACACCGCGCAGCCGAGCGAGATGAAGAAGGGTACGAGTTCGTCGGAGATGGTCGCGACCTGCAGGAGCGTCACGATGATGACGGTCGGGACGGAGATGACGCAGCCCGTCAGCAGCAGCCCGCCGCGCGTCTTGGCGCCCGCAGCGGCAAAGACGGCGAACGTCCCGCACACAAAGTGCAGCATGAGCGAGTAGTAGACCTGCGTCGTCGCGCCGTCCGCCGAAAAGTTATTGGTGTAGGTGTCGATGACGAACATGAACACCGAGAAGATGAAGTTGAGAAGGATCGCCTGCCTGCGGTTGAAGAGAAAGACGCACATGAGCGCAAACAGCGCGCAGGGGCGGGCATAGATGCCGATGAGTTTCCCGAACACATAGTCAAGGATGAGACAGACGAGCATCAGGGAAAAGATGAGCAGGATGTTGCGCGCCTGTGCGACGAAGGTGCGGTCCTCGAAATAATAGTAGTAATAGACGATGCAGGAGAGCAGCAGCGCGCACACCGCCAGCGTGAGGATATCGGTGTAATTTTCAAGAAGGTAGCCCGTCCAGCCCGCGGGATCGTTGACGACGATCATGATAAAGCAGAACAGGCAGAGCACGGCATAACAGCCGACGAGCGCAAATGCGCTGCCGACCAGCCCCGAACGCTTTTTTTCCTCTCTCTTTTTCATCGCTTTTCTCCTTTGCGTCTGCGCGCATCCTCCCTGCGCTGCTCGTCCTTTTCGTAGGCGCGCACGATCGCCGTGACCAGCGGATGCCGCACGACGTCGCGCTCCGTAAGGCGGATGACGGCGATATCGGGGACGTCTTTCAGGACGTTCACCGCGTGCGCAAGTCCGCTCGACTTGCCGTCGGGAAGGTCGGTCTGCGTGAGATCGCCCGTGACGACCATCTTGCTCCCCTCCCCGAGACGGGTCAGGAACATCTTCATCTGCTCGCGCGTGGCGTTCTGCGCCTCGTCGAGGATGACGAACGCCCCGGAAAGCGTCCTGCCGCGCATATAGGCGAGGGGCGCGACCTCGATGGCGCCCTTTTCCATGAGTTTTGCGTACGTCTCCATGCCGAACAGCTCCTGCAGCGCGTCATAGAGCGGACGCAGATAGGGATCGACCTTGGTCTGCAGGTCCCCCGGCAGAAAGCCGAGCTTTTCGCCCGCCTCCACGGCGGGGCGGGTGAGAATGATCTTCTCCACCAGCTTGGACTTGTACGCCGCGACCGCGCAGCTCACGGCAAGATAGGTCTTGCCCGTACCGGCGGGGCCCGTCCCGAAGGTGACCGTATTTTCGCGCATGGCGGCGACGTATTCCTTCTGCCCCACCGTCTTGCATTTGACGGGCTTCCCGCGCGACGTGACCGCAACGACGTCCTTCAGAACGCCGCCAAGGTCCTCGCCGCCCTCCCTCGCAAGGGAGATGCAGTACAACAGGCTGCTCCTGTCGATGAGCTCGCCCGCGTCCACGACGGAGAGCAGGCTGCGGATGACGGACGCCCCCGTCTGCGCCTCCTCGCCCGTCAGGACGATCCTGGTCCCGTCGATGCGGGTGGAGAGCGAGAGTTCCCGCGCGATCGTCGTCAGATTTTCATCCAGGACACCGATGACCGTCCGAAGCCTGTCCAGACTGCCCGTGTCCACCGTAACCGTGTGTTCCGTGGTCTCCTCCTCAGCCGAGGTTGCGTCCCGCCGTCACGCGCGCCCTGCCCGTGACGCGCCAGCCGCCCTCGGTCTTTTGCGTCTGTATCGAAAATAATTCCCCGTGTTCGAGATACGCCTGCGCAAGCGCCGCGTCCTCGCTGCCCGCATACACCGCGTCCGCCGCATACTCGACGGCGACACCCGCGATGACGGGCTGCGTCCCGTTCTCGGCGACGACGTCCCCCTTCGCGACGCGGTCTCCCACGGCAACGCACGCCCTGCCCGCGATCACGGTGAGGGAGTACACAACGCCGTCCGCGGGTGCAAGGAGCGGCCCCTCTTCGGGCGGGATCGCCTCCTCTTCCAGCTCGATGCAGACGGTGAGCACGCCGCCCTCGTGCGAGAGAGAACAAAACCCGACGCGGGGCAGACGCAGCATCTGCGCGACGAAGAGCGCCTCGTTTGCGGGCGGAAGAGAGAAAAATCCCGTCCCCTGCTCTTTGAGGAGCGCGACCGCCTCCGCGCCGTAGCACGCCCCGCTGCCGACGACTTCGATGCGAAGCACGCGGCTTTCGCAGAAGAGGACGGCTGCAACGAACAAGGCGGCGCCGGCAATGAGCCCCGCGCTCCGCCGCGCGAGCGCGTACAGCCGCTGCGCGCCGTAAGGGGTACATTTTTTTATATTATAGCACGAACCGCGCAAAATTGCAAAAACTTTTTTGCGCTGTTTGGCGTCCACACGCACGCGGACGCCCTTTTTTTGCACCGAAGCGCCGAGAACGGTCACGCCGCCCTGCACGAGTTTTTCCACCGCCCGCGCCGCGCCGATGCCCTCGATATCCAGTTCACATCCCCGCATATGCCCTCCCGCACCCGTGTTCCGCGGCGCGACGCAGCAAGCGGACGCGCCGAAATGCGCCGCGCCGCACTTGCGGCGCGGCGCATTCATCCGCCCCTGCGTTCGATCCGGACGATATCCCCGAAAATGACGACGTCGCCCGCGCAGTATTTTCCGAGCGAGAGCGCCTTCCCCGTGACGGCGTAGACTTCCCGCCTGCCGCGCAGCACGACCTCTTCCGCCGAAAAGGAGGCGATCCTGCGCACGTTTTCAAAGTACGCGCCCCGCCCGCCCACGACGGTGCAGCGGATGCCGAGCGCCTCGCCCAGCGCTGCCGCGATCTCCCGCTTGAACTCCATATAGACAGTATATGCCGATAGCCCCCTTTATAGACGCCGCGGGCAGCTTTGCATCCCGACAGCGGCGGGAAAAAACCCGCGGCGCACGCAAGCCCCGCATTGACGCCCGAGCCGTGTCCGCCGTTCGGCTTATCGACGACGCCCGTTCCCGTGCGCTTTTGAGTTTCGTTTTTTATTGAGTTGCTTTGTTTGTGGCGGGTGCTTGAACGGCGAGGCGTAGCCGAGCCGCTCGTTTATTCAAGCACCCGCCATAGTGCCCATTTATCGTTGTTGTGGGGGGGAGTTCCCAAAAGGCGTGTAAGAGAAAAATTTTTCTTGAAGCAAAGAGGTCTAAACAGGGGAAATTTCGGCAGAGATCGGCTCCTTTTGCGCAGGAGTCCCTTGAATATAACACGCGATGTGGAAACTCCCCGTTGTTGTAAAAACGTTGATTTTCATTTTCAAATATGCTATAATATATAAAAAATATGAGGTGCCTTTATGTCGCAGAAAACTGTGGATAGCAAAGCATATCCATTGAAAGAATTGTTTTTAGATAAATTTGATGTTGACTTTTATCAACGAGAATATGTTTGGCAAAAAAAACAATTAGAAGATTTGCTTACTGACCTATCGGTTGAGTTCTTAAAAAATTGGACTATTGGCGATACCCCCGACAAGGTGCGTTCATACGACCCATATTTTATGGGCGAAATAGTTTTATCATATAAAGACGGAGCACGCAGTTCAATCATAGACGGTCAGCAACGCATCACTACATTTACGTTGTTACTTATTTATTTGTTGAAAACATACGGTCATTTACCGCTATTTCCGTGTGCCGATGTAGAAAAGGCCATTTATAGTGATGATTTCGGCACCCCGAGATTTAATTTGGATATTGAACAACGAAATAATTGTATGTTGTCATTGTTCAGAAATGGAACATATACGCCTACCGAAACAGATAAACAATATGTACAAAACATTGTAGATAGATATAATGATATAAGTGAATGCTGGAATGAACAAATAAATGAGAACAATGCCGTTAATTTTGCCTATTGGATAAAAGAAAAAGTGGTTTTTTCAAAAGTGTGGACTAATAATGACGAATTTGCATATGTCATTTTTGAAACGATGAACGATAGAGGACTGTCGCTTACGCAAGTAGAAATGTTAAGAAGTTTTTTGCTTGCAAATATTGATAGTGAAAATAGAAATAATGCTATTCAGCAATTTGACGAAATTGTAAAAAGACTTGTGAATATAAAATTGGCCTCCAAATCAAAAGCCGAATTTGAATTTTTTAAGATGTATTTTAGAGGACATTATGCGGAAGATTTTTCGCAGAATAAAGATTCAAATTCTGACTTTATTCGTATTGGTAAGGAATTTCATAGATGGGTACGCGATAACGATAAAACATTGCTCGGGTTACGCTATTCGTCTGATTACATAGAGTTTGTGTCCAAAATTGCGTATTTTGCAAAACAATATGAAAAAATCAATTCATTGATAAATGAGCGAAACACAAACAAGTATTTATATTTAATTGTAAATAACGATTATGGGTTTACATTACAGCCTGCGTTGATACTGTCAGCAATCAAGTATAACGATACCGATGAAATCGTTACCCAAAAAATACAAATCATTTCAAAATATTTAACCAAAGTTTTAACGTGGCGCATTTGGAATCATTGGATGATTTCTCAAAGTTCAATGGAAAGTCACATTTACACATTATGCAAGCAAATACGTGATATGGATATTGAAACTTTAACTGTAACGTTAAATAACAACCCTATTGATTTACCGAGTTTAGATAATGCACCGACATTAAATCAACAAAATAAACAAAAAATTAAAGTATTATTAGCGTTAATAACTGAAATTGTAGCAAAAGAATCAAAATGCGCAGATTATATGCTTAATAAGCCCGATATAGAAGTTGAACATATTTGGGCTGACCATTACGAACAACACACCGACGAGTTTTCCGATAAAAACACATTTGCAGCAGCAAGAAATAATATCGGTGATTTACTTGTTTTGCCGAAAAGTTTTAATGCTTCATACAATGATTCACCATATAACGTAAAGGTTGAGCAATATTTTGAACAAAATATACTTGCACAATCATTAAATCAACGTAAATATATAAATAACCCCGATTTTCTACGCTTTGTTCATAATAGCGGATTGCCGTTTAAGGCATATACAGACTTCAAACATAGTTCTATAAATGAACGTGCTGAATTATATAAGCAAATACTTTTATGGAATTGGGCTTAAACAAAATTCGTTTTACGTTACTACCGCTCCACCATAAAAAATAACGGGCATATTGCCCGTTATTTTTTATGCGTCCGGGGCGCGGGCGAACCTTTCGCCCGAGGAGAGGCGGAGTAAATGATCGGACAGCTCGGGCGAGGGGCGCGCGCAGCCACGCCGAGGGGTCCCCTTTAGGGGTGTCGGCGTAGCCCTGTTGTCCCCACCAGCGTCGCCGCAAGGCGAGTCTTGAAACAGTTTTGGAATACCTCAAACTGTTGCACTTAGTTTAACAATTCACCGCCCTGCCGCGCGCACCGCCCTTTACGCGCGGCGGCGTTAGCCTTTGTGAAATGGCTATAAATTTTACCACAACATATTGCATTTTTCTTTGAGGCATGCTATACTTCCGTTACGCAAGAACAAGGCGGAAGGGT